>JANNHP010000059.1:0-11749 GCA_031404455.1 Planctomycetia bacterium
TACCTGCCGGGCGCTCCGCCGGTCGAGATCATCCCCCGGACCGCGGGTGCGAACCTCTCGGCGCCGACGACGTCCGCGTCGTCTGCGGCCCCCTTCGATCCGAAGGCAGGGCCCGTCTCGACGTCGCGTCCGCCTGACCGCCGGAAGAGGACCGGGCTCTTCGAGGGTCCCGAGAAGGCCCCCGTCGATGCCGCGATCGCGACGTCTCCCGACGGCGACCTCTCGCTCTCCATGAAGTTCCGCTGGACCGAGTTCGAGGTGGGCGACCGCGTCCTCGCGAAGGTGAAGTTCAGCAACCACTCGGAACGCACGGTCTTCCTGCCCGCCGCTGGCGAGCCGAACCCCGGCCTCGCGATCGTCATCGAGGACGCCGAGGGCAACGAGGTCCGCCGCGTCGTCGAGTCCGCGAAGTTCGATCAGCTCCCCCGCCGTCTCGCGCGCGTCGCCCCCGGCGCCGAGGTGTCGATCCCCGTCACGCTCATCGACGAGAACGAGTCCCCGCTCGCGCCCGGCACCTACGCCGCGCACGTGGAGATGAAGGCCGATCCGCGCCTCGTGCGCCTCGGCGTCCCGGTCTGGACCGCGCCGAAGGGCACCGTGCTCTCCGAGCCCGTGCCACTCGTCGTCCGCGCGCGTCCGGCGAAATAGTCACTCGCCGCCACCGGCACGCGTCCGGCAATCCGGCGTATCCTCGCCGTCGAGGGTCGGTACCCGGACCCGCGGCTGATCGCGCCGCGCCCGGACGAAACGGAGGCCGTCCGTGGCCCGCATCGATCCACCTGCAGTCGAGAGCGCCGTGACCTGCAACATCGTGCCGCTCCTCGACGTGATGTTTCTATTGCTCCTCTTCCTCATGGTCGGCTCGGACATGTCGCACGCCGAGGCGGCACAGCTCGACCTGCCGAAGGCTTCGGAGGCGCGCACTCCGGTTGACGCACCCGATCGTCGCGTCGTCGTGCTCAACGTCTCGCACCGCGAGAGCGACGCCTGCGCCGATCACACTGCCGGCCGTCGCTGCGAGGGCACGGCGCACTGGACGTACTCGATGCAGGGCCTGGCGTTCGGCGGGGACGTCCTCGCCGACCGGCTCGCGGTCGTCGCGGAGGACGCGACGGAGCCGGACGCGGGCATCGGTCGCCGCCTCTCGGCGGTGACGCTGTCCATACGCTGCGACCGCGTCGCGCCGTACGGCCTCGTGCAGGACGTCCTCGCCGCGTGCGCCGCTGCGCGCATTCACCGGACGGAGGTGGCGGCGTCGATGCCCTCGAAGTGACGCGCAACGCCCCCGTGTCTCCGTGGTGAATGCGTTCGCCGTCGTCGGCCATTCGCGCGACGCGACGACCGACTCAGGCCCTGTACTCGCTCTTCACGAACGTCACCAGCTCCGCCGCGAGGTCCGCGCGGTTGAACGGCGCCACGATGTAGACGCCGGGCGCGCCGGAGCGCAGCGCCGCGCGGATCAGGCCGCGGGCGATGTCGAGGCCCACGGCGCGTGCGGCCTCGCCCGGTGCCGCGGCGGCCATCTTCGCGACGACCTCGTCGGGCACGGTCACGCCCGGGACCTCGTTCTTCACGAAGAGCGCGTTCTTCAGCGAGACGAGCGGCATCACGCCGGGCAGCACGGGGATACCGCAGGGCTCCGTCGCCTCGCGGATCCCGGCGATGCGCTCCTCGTCGAACACGAGCTGGGTCAGCGAGAAATGGGCCCCCGCCTCGACCTTCTGCTGGAGCTTCTTCACCTGGCCCGTCATCGTGCGGAAGTTCGGGTTGAAGGCGACGCCGACGGTGAACTCCGTCGGGCGGCCGGTGTCGACGCCGTGGATCGTCCGGCCGGCGTTCAGCGACGCGATGATCTTCACGAGACCGATCGAGTTGACGTCGTAGACGGACGTGACGCCGCCCTCGCCCGTGCCCGCCGGGTCGCCGGTGATGGCGAGGACGTGCTTGATGCCGAGCGCCGCGGCGCCCATGAGATCGCTGTGCAGGCCGAGCATGTTGCGGTCGCGGCCGGTGAAGTGGACGAGCGGTTCGACGCCCGCGTCGCGGCGCACGACGTACCCCATCCCCACGTTGCCCATTCGGATCGACGCGAGCGGGTTCTCGGCCATCGAGATGAGGTGCGCGCCCGCGGCGCGCAGGAGGCGCGCGCCCTCGACGACCTTCTCCGTGAGCATCCCGCGCGGCGGGTCGAGCTCGACGACGATGAGCGGTTCCTTCCCGAGCCGCGCGAGGAACCCGCTCCTCTCCGCGCCGGGCGGGGCGGCTGCGGGCGCTCGCTGCGCCGCGTGCACGTCGACGACGCCCTTCTTGCGCACGCCGAGCGGCCGGCCGCGGATCCTCAAAGCGATCGCCGCGATCGCGCGCTGGTCGGTGCCGCAGCATCCGCCGACGAGGTTCGCGCCGGCCTCGGCCATGCGGACGGCCATCTCCGCCATGTACGACACGGGCTGCTCGTAGACGAAGCGCCCGTCGCGCAGTTCGGGGAGACCCGCGTTCGGGTAGGCGCTGATCGGCACGTCCGTGAGCGCCGCCATCTTCTCGACGACGGCGAGCGCGTCGGCGAAACCGCGTCCGCAGTTCACGCCCACGCCGTCCGCGCCCTCCGCGATCATCTCCTCGATCGCGGCGCCGATCGACACGCCGCCGAGACTGCCCTGGCCCTCGTAGAACGCCATCTGCGCGAGGACGGGCAGTCCCTTCGCCGCCTTCTTCGCGGCGCGGATCGCCGCGCGGATCTCGGCGAGGCTCGTGAACGTCTCGAGCAGGATGAGATCCGCGCCGCCCGCGGCGAGCGCCTTCATCTGCTCGGCGTACATCTCCGAGCGCTTCGTCTCGGAGATCTCCGCCGCCTCGGGCCCCACCGTGCCGAGCGGCCCGACGCTGCCCGCGACGAACACGTTGCGCCCCGCCACCGACCTCGCGAGCCGCGCGCCGCGGTAGTTGAACTCGAACACCTTCTCCGCGAGCCCGAACTTGGCGAGGTGCTTCCTGTTCGCGCGGAACGTGTTCGTCTCGATGACGTCGGCGCCCGCCGCCACGTAGCTCTCGAGCACCTCGCGCACGGTCGCGCGGTTCGTGGAGTTCAGCGCCTCGAAGCACTGATCGTGCCCGATGCCGTGGTGCTGCAGCGCCGTGCCCATGGCGCCGTCGCCGATGAGCACGCGGGTCTTCAACGCTTCGAGGAACTGTTCGCTCCGGCCCATGGGTCTAGTGTCTCAGGCGCGGATCGAGGGCGTCGCGCAATGCGTCGCCGAACACCTGCAGGGCCAGCACGATGCCGAAGAGGGCGACGCTGGTGAACGTCATCTGCCACCACTGGCCGCGCATCAGTTCGTTCTCGGCATCCTGGATGATGATCCCCCACGACGGTTCGTTCGAGAGTCCGACGCCGAGGAACGACAGCACGACCTCCGCCTTCACCGCCTCCACGAAGAGCAGCGTGAACATGATGATGAGGATGTGGGCCACGTTCGGAGCGACGTGGGCAAACATGATCCGCGCGTTGCCGAAGCCGAGCGCTCTCGCCGCGAGCACGTAGTCGCGTTCCTTCAGCTTGAAGAACTCGCCTCGCACCACGCGGCAGACGCCGACCCAGTACGTCACGCTCATCGCGATCAGGAGCGACGTGAACGTGCGCCCGAACATGAACGCGATCCCGATCATCAGCATCACGTCCGGGATCGAGGACACGGTGCTGTAGAGCCAGACGACGGCCTCGTCCACCCACTTCCCGAACCAGCCGGCCGCGGCGCCGAGCAGCATTCCGATGAAGACGGCCATGGCGGCGACGCTCATGCCGAGCACGATCGCGATCCCGGCGCCGTTCGCGATGCGGTCGAGGACGTCCTGCCCGTGGACGTTCGTCCCGAACGGGTGCTCGAGGGAGGGCGGCTTCTCGGACTGCTCGTTGTCCTTCGCCTCGTATCCGGCGAACAGCACGGCGTCGGCGAACGACTTCGCGCCGTCGCCGACCTTGCCGCTCGCGTGCAGCGCGTTCACCGCCTGGCCGCCCTTCGCCATGAGCGCGATCACCACGTACGCGACCACGACGAAGAAGCAGACGACCGCGAGCCGTTCGCGCTTCAGACGCCGGTACGCGTCGCTCCAGAGCGACACACCCTTGACGACGACCGGTGCCGCGTCCGTCACGAGAGCCGCACCCGCGGGTCGGCGATTGTGTACGCGATGTCGGTGAGGAGGTTCGCGACGATCAGGAGGATGGCGAAGATGAACGTCATGGCGCGGACGACCGGCATGTCGTTCGAGAGAACTCCCTGGATCGTGATTCCGCCGAGCCCGGGGATGTTGAAGAACTTCTCGAGCAGGATCGACCCGACGAAGAGGAACGGCAGCTCCACCACGACACGCGTGAGGATCGGGATCATGCCGTTGCGCAGCACGTGGACGAAGAGGACGCGCGAAGGCGCGACGCCCTTGGCGCGCGCGGTCCTCACGTAGTCCTGCTTGATCTCCTCGAGCATCGCCGTGCGGTAGAAGCGCAGGTCGGGGCCGATCGTGAGGAAGACGAAGATGAGGACGGGCAGCGCGACGAACCTCCACGCGTCCGGCCCGCGGGAGAACCCCTCCGTGGGGAAGAGGTCGAGACGGTGCGCGAGCAGGTACTGCCCCGCGATGATGTAGACGAGCGACGACACGCTCATCAGGGCCACGGCCGCGACGAGCACGCCGCGGTCGATCGGACCGCCGCGGAACGCGGCGCAGATGAGCGAGAGCGACACGGCGATCGTCGTGGCGATGAGGAACGCCGGGAGCGTGATCGAGAGCGACGGGCCGATCCCGCGCGCCAGCATCTCGGAGACCTGCACGTGGTACTCCGAGGACCGGCCGAGGTCGAGGGACGCGATCCGCCCGACGAAGTGGGCGTAGCGCACGACGATCGGATCGTCGAGACCCATGTCGTGCTTGAGCTGCGCCTTGTCCTCGGCCGTCGTGTACTTGCCGAGCTGGGAGAGCGCCGGGTCGCCGAGGAGTCCCGAATCGAAGATCAGGAAGACCACGAGCGACACGCCGAGGACGAGCGGCACCACGTAGAGGAGACGCCGCAGGATGTAGCCCATCATCGGCGGGACCCCGCGAGCGCCATGCGGCGCTCCTTCTCCTCGCGGTCGATCCGGCAGTACTTGAAGAGCCACGGATCGAGGTCCGTGTACTTGAAGTTCTTGAGCCAGGGCTGCACGAAGCAGTACTGCACCCGGTAGTCCGTGTAGCTCATCGGACAGTCCTCGTTCAGGATCACGAGCATCTCGCGGATCACGACGTCGCGAGCGGCGCCCGGCTGCATCACCGCCATGCGCCGGTAGAGCTCGTCGTAGCGTTCGTTGCTGTAGTTGGTCCCGTTGCTCCCGGGCGCGCCGTTCGGTCCGTAGAAGAGCTGCAGGAAGTTCTCGGCGTCGGGGTAGTCGGCGTTCCACGACATGCCGAAAATCTGCGCCTCCTTCTTGTCGATCTTCGAGATGAACTGCGGCCACTGGTTGGAGCTGAGCTCGATCCTGATCCCGGCGTCCGCCATGCAGTTCTTGAAGATCTCGGCACCGTTGCGCGTCACCGCGTCCGAGTTCGACATCTCGTACTTGAGCACCGGCAGTCCGCGCCCCTCGGGGTATCCCGCCTCGGTGAGGAGCCGCTTCGCCTTCTCGATGTCGCGTGTCGCGTACGGGCTCTTCACGTCCGCCTGGTACCCGGGAACGTTCGACGGGATCGGCCCGAACGCCGGTTCGGCCCATGTCCCGTTCCGCATCACCTTGATGAAATGCGCCCGGTCGAACGCGAGCGACATGGCCTGGCGGACCTTCCTGCCGCGATCTCCCGCGGGCGCGCCGATGACCTTGTCCGTCATGTTGAAGCCCGTGAACGCGGCGTTCTGCCGGGGCTGGCGGTCCACTCGCACGCCCTTCGCCGCGAGCTCTGCAGTGAGCCGCCCCTCGCTCGTCATCGCCTTGCCCCAGATCTCCTTCTCCGTCTCGATCCACTCGAGGTCGCCCTCGAGGAACTTCAGCCACCGCGGCTGGGTGTTCGGCACCACGACGAACTCCACGCGGTCGAGGAACGGCAGTTCCTTCCCCGCGTCGTCGAGTAGCCCCGCCTCGCGGTCGCCGGGCGCGCCCTCGGACGGGAACCGCTGTCCGTGCCAGTTGCGGTTGCGCACGTAGACGACCTTCTTGTCGTAGACGAAGTAGTTCTCGACGCGGTACGGGCCGCAGCCGACCGGGTGGTTCAGGAATTCCATGCCGTGGCGCTCGACGGCCTCGCGCGGGTAGACCGCGCCGTAGTTCATCGCGAGCAGCCACGTGAACACCGGATGCGGCTGCGTCAGCTCGAAGCGCAGCGTGCGGTCGTCGGGCGCGCGCAGTCCCGGCACCTCCTCGGCGACGATCGGCCGGAGGTCCGGGTGCTCGAACGGGTACCAGGCGTTCACCGTGTCGAGACGCTCGCGCAGCGGCTTTCTGATCCGCTCGACCCAGTCGTCGAGACCTCTCACCTTCCCGGCGAAGATCCATCGCCCGACCGACGTGGGGATCGCCGCGAGCCGTTTGAAGCACCACACGAAGTCGTGCGCGGTGACCTTGCGGCCCTTCCCGCCCGGGAAGCACGGGTCGTCCTGGAAGTACGCGTCGTCCCGGAGGCGGAACGTGTACGTGAGGCCGTCGGTGGAGACCTCGGGCATCGACTCCGCGAGGAGCGGCATCAGCTCCAGCGGCCGCTTCAGCGGGTGCACCTCGACCAGGTACTCGTAGACCTGCTTTTGGGCGCCCGCCGCGTACGAGTCGCTCGTGAAGACTGGATCGAAGCCCTTGATCTCCTGGGTCGCCACGAATCGAGCGTCGGGCTCGACCGCGGGCTCGCAGCCGCCGCCCGTCGCCGCCATCGCGACGCAGACGGCCAGGGATCGCGCCCACCGCATGAGGTGCCCTCCGAGCGGCGGATCATAGCGGCCGCGAGGCCGCCGCGTCGCGACCGTAACCCGTTCCAAGGGACCTTGGCCCGTCGTCCCTACAATGCGGCCGATGACGTCGAACGACGACCCCGCCCTCGCGAAGCTGGCCGAGTTCGACGCCCGGATCGTGGCCGCGTCCAAGCCGATCCGCGTGCTCTCGACTCTCGACTGGCCGCCGTCGGTCCGTCGCCCCTTCCTCGCGAGCTGGGACTCCGGCGACCCCGAGTTCCCCCGTCACGAGTACCCGAAGGCGGACTTCTCGAAGGAGGTCGCCGAGCTGAAGGACATCGCCTACTCGGTGGACCGCCAGCACCCGGTCGGGCGCTACATCTACGACACCGCCCGCAGCTACCTCGCGGCGGCGTCGATGCTCGAGAACATCGGGACGCCGGCGTTCACCGCGACCTCCGTGGAGATCTACGGCAAGCCGAGCGACCGGCTCGGCTCGGGGAACCTCACGAACCTCGACGCCGCCGACCACTTCCTGAAGGTCAGCGACGAGTTCGCGAACACCGTCTACATCACCGAGGAGGACTACAACCTCACGCCCGAGTACGTCGCGAAGCACCTCGACGAGGTCGTTCGCCCGGTCTTCGGCGACCACACGCCGCTCTTCGTCGTGGACCCCGACCTCGCGTCGAGGGCGGCGGCGGGTGCGAGCCGCGTGCGGATCCGCGGCAACACGAAGTTCGCGGCGCTCGACGTCGGCCAGCTCGCGCAGCACGAGGTGTTCGTCCACTCGGCCACGATGCGCAACGGCCTCGAGCAGCCGAACCTGAAGAGCCTCTCGCTCGGCGCGCCCCGCACGACCCGCACGCAGGAGGGGCTCGCGACGCTCGCGGAACTGATCACGTCGTCGATCGACCTCTCGCGGCTGCGCCGCATCTCGCTGCGCGTCAAGGCGATCGAGATGGCGCTCGACGGTGCCGACTTCCTCGAGGTCTTCCAGTACTTCCTCGAGTCCGGCCAGGACGAGTTCGAGAGCTACCAGTCGTCGATGCGCGTCTTCCGCGGCGGCGACGTGCGCGGCGGCGTCTGCTTCACGAAGGACGGCGTCTACGTGCAGGGGCTGATCTTCGTGCACACGTTCCTGCGCAAGGCGATCCAGTCCGGCAAGGTGGACTACCCGCACTACCTCATGGCCGGGCGCTTCACGCTCGGTGACATCGTGCAGCTCGAGCCCTGGTTCAGGTCCGGATGGATCGCGATGCCGACCATCGAGTCCCCGTGGGTCGCGAACCGCCACTGCCTCGCGGCCTACCTCTGCTACTCGACGTTCGTCAACCGCATCAAGCTCGACGATCTCGAGCTCGAGCAGTTCGCGCAGATGGAGCGCTGAGCTGGGGACGGTCCTGACTTGTTGACTTTTCGAGCCTGAAGTACAGGACCGTCCCCCAGCTCACTTCGGGGCGTTCTTCTCCAGGTGCGCGATCCCCTTCTTCATCCGGTCCCACATCGCGCCCTTCCAGCCGTGGCCGCCCTCGTAGGTGACGAACTCGACCGAGGCGCCCGCCTTCTTCAGCGCGTCGCGCGCCTCCTCGGCCATGCGGAAGGGACACGTCTGGTCGTCGGGCGAGTGGTCGATGAAGAAGGGTTTGCCCTTCGCGCCCGCGAGCTTCGGCAGTTCCTTCGGCTTGAAGACGGACATCGCGACGTACGCGCCAGTCACGGGCGACTTGTCCTCGAGCGCCAGTGCGTAGACCGGCGGCCCGCCGGAGGACCACCCGAGCGCGAAAACGTACTTCGGGTCGACCTTGTAGGCCTTCGTGACGTCTTTGTGCACCGCCGCGAGGAAGTCCTCCGTGGTGAACTTGGCGCCGGCGTACGGCTGCCCCTTCGTGGGCCAGACGATCTGCTGCTTCTCGTCCCACTTCGGCGCCACGAGCTGGATCTCGACGTACTCGTCGGAGAGCGCCTGGCGGCGGATGTTCTTCACGAAGCCCTGGAAGTTCGCGCCGCCGTCGCCGCCCGGCAGGACGTAGAGGAGACGCCACCCGGCCTTCGGCTGCTTGGCGTCCTTCTTCGGGCCGTGGACGAGGTAGCGCATCTTCTCGTCGCCGCCCGCCTTCAGGTCCTGGGTCGGGAGTTCCGGGTCCTCCTTCTCCTTCGCGTCCTCGCCCTCGGGCGGCTTGCGCGGCTTCGCGTCGTCGTCGCCCGCGAAGGCGACCGCGGCGGCGAGGAGCGTCAGCGCGAGCGATGTCGAACAGAGTCTCATGGCTTCCTCCCGCGCCGATCATCGCCTCCCCGGTCATCCGCGCGTCTCCGGTTTCTGGAACGCGCCGCCGCGGGGACTGCGTACCGTGCCCGCCCATGCGGTATCTCGACCTCTTCGACCGGCGCGGACGGCTGATGGACGACCTCCTGATGGAGGCGTCGAAGCTGCCGCCATCCTCGTTCGGCGAGCCCGGTCCCGTCAACGGTCCGTCGCTGCGCGACCTCTTCCTCGCGTGGATCGAGGAGCAGCGGCGCGCCGTCCACGGGTCGCTGCTCGGCAAGCCGTGGACGCCGCTGCCGCTCGCGGCGCACGGCGGCGTCGCGGACATCGGGCGCGCGTTCGGCGGTTTCCGGCTCACGCTGCGCGAGCAGATGGAGTCGCTGCCCGACGCGGATCTCGTTCGCAAGGTGACGTTCACGCCGGCGAAAGGCGCCGCGGTCGAGGTCACCATCGACGAGGTCCTCGCGCACCTCGCGATGCACGACGCGCGGATGCAGGGCCTCATCGCGGAGCGTCTGCGCCAACTCGGCGCGACGCCCCCGTCGGTCGATCTCCTCGATTCCGCGGAGTAGCCGCTACTTCCGCCGCTCGCGGCGCAGGCGCTCGAGCGTCTCCGCGGCGCGGCGGAACGGATCGTCGAGGTCGGGCGGCCGCGGCGTGCCCTGCCGGACGCCGGGCTTGCGCGGGGGCGGAGGCGGCGGCGGGTCGAAGAAGGTGACGGGTTCGAGCGGCGGCGGTTCGCCCGCGGGAGGCGGGGCCTTGCGCTCGTCGAACGAGAGCGATGGCGCCGATGGTGCGAAGGACGACGGGGCGGTCGGCATGCTGAAGCCCGGCGGGGCCGCAGGTGCCGGAGCGTGGCCGAAGTCGGGCGACGTGGCGCCCATCAGCGCGGACGGCGACCCCATCCCCATCAGCGCGGACGGCGCGCCCATGAGCGGCGACGGCCCGGCGCTCATGATCGACACCGGTCCGGGCGCGAACCCGCCCACGCTTCCGTGCGCCGCGAGGATCGGCGACGGCGAGGCGCTCATGCCGAGAGCGACCGGCGCCGCGGATGCGGAGGCCGCGCTGACGCCGTAGCCCTGCTGCTCCGACGTGAGACGTCCCCGCCCCTCGGCGAAGAGCATCGCGTGCACCGCGGCGGACGCCGCGACGAACGGCGACGCGCGAAGGTTCTCCGCCGACGTGATCGCGAGCTTCCGTGCGGAGATGAAGTTCTCGCCGCAGAGCGACTCGGCGGCGACGAGCGAGTCCGACGTCGGCGCAGAGATCAGCGCGTTCAGCGAATCCACGTCGGCGTGGAGGAAGGTGCAGTTCTCGTGCGCGACGACGAACACCTCGCCGCCGCCCGCCGCCGCGAGCGCCACCGCCACGCTGCGGGCGACGTCCCCGCGCGCGTCGTGCACGCGCGCGCCCGCGTTCGCCACGACGAACGCGTCGCCGGGTGCGAGTCCGAAGTACATGGCGATGTCGCGCCCCAGGGGAGCGCGGATCTCCGAGCAGGTCACGATGACGACGCGCCGGCCCTCCGCGAGCCTCGGGACCGGCACGTCCGTGCGCTCCATGAGAGCGGAGTTCGCGGCGAGGACCTCGTCGAGGAGAGCCACGCGCTATCCCTTCGGCCCGGGGAGCGCCGGCGGTTCGCCGCCGCCCTTCTGGCCCGCGAGCTTCTGGATCATCTTGACCAGATCGACTCCGGTCAGCCCCTCCACGATCGGCGGGAGCTGGGACACGATGTCGGCGACGTCTTTCGTGATCTTCGAGGCGCCGCCCTGTCCGGGACCGCCGTTGCCCGAGTTGATGACGATCATCTTCTCGATGCGCGACAGCGGCTCGGCCACGTTCTTCGCGAGCTGCGGGAGGAGCTCCGCAATCGTCTGCACGATCGCCGCCTCGCCGTACTGCTGCCACGCCTCGGCCTTCTTGCGCATGGCCTCGGCGGTCGCCTCGCCCTGCGCCAGGATGACCGCGGCCTCGGCGAGACCCTGCGCCTTCGACGACTCGGCCTGCGCGAAGCCCTTCGCCTTGACGATGTCGGCCTCGGCGAGACCCTGCGCGCGCACGGCCGACGCGCGGCCCGCGGCCTCGGTCTCGAGGCGGTACTTCTCGGCGTCGGCGAGGGTGCGGACTTTGCGCTGCTCGGCCTCGGCCGGCTTCTGGATCGTGGCCTCGAGCTCCTTCTCCCGGCGCTTGATCTCCTGCTCCTGCACGCCGATCAGCGCTTCCTTCTCGACGACGGCGACCTGCACCTGCTCCTTCGTGACGAGCTGCGCCGTCTTGTACTTCTGCAGGTCGTACGCGAGGTCCGACTCGGCCTTCTTCTGGTTCACGGAGGCCTGGTACTCGGCGAGGTTCATCTGGTAGTCGCGCGACGCGGACGCGATGCCCGTGTCCGCCGTGAACTTCGCCGTCTTGCCGATGCGCTCCGCCTCGGCGGACTTGATGGTCGCGTCGCGGTCCGCCTCGGCCTGACCGATGACGGCGTCGCGCTTGACCTGCGCCGTGCGCGGCTTGCCCAAGGCGTCGAGGTAGCCCTGCTTGTCGCGGATGTCGCGGATCGTGAAGGACACGATCGAGAG
>JANNHP010000060.1:0-5292 GCA_031404455.1 Planctomycetia bacterium
CGTGTTCGGCGTCGAAGCCCGGCTGGCTGCCGACAACCTGGTCCGCTCGCCGGCCCGGACTGGCGTGGTCATCGGGGCGCTCGCGGCCGGCGTCAGCATGATGTTCCAGACGGCCGGCGTCAGCCGCAGCAATGAAGTGCCCGTCCGCGAATGGTTGCAACAGGTGTTGCAGGCCGACGCCTATTTGTTTCGTGGCAACCTGGCATCGGCCAACAGCTCTATGTCCCCGATGGAGCCCTCGGTGCGGACCGAGTTGCAAGCACTGCCCGGTGTCGAGCGTGTCGTCGGCTTGCGCTTCTACCGGCCGGAGTTCCGCGGGACGTTCGTCCTGGCCATCGGCATCGATGCGCTCGACTACTCGAAGGGAGTCCGCTCTCGGATGCCGGACGGCCTGCCCAAGCTCGAGTTGTTCGACCGACTGCCGGAGGGGAATTTTACCATCGTCTCGGACAACTTTGCCGCCAAGTGGAAGGTGAAGGAGGGGGACACGATCGCGATCCCCGGCCCCCGCGGACCGGTCGAATTGACCGTGATCGGCACGGGGCAGGATTACTCGTGGAGCCAGGGGACCATCTTTATTGATCGCGGCAAATACGCCGAGTTGTTCGACGATTCCCTGGTGGACGCCTACCACGTGTTTCTGCGCCAGGACGTGGACCACGACACGGCCTATGAGACGGTTCGCCAGCACGCCGAGCGGTCGAACCTGTTGATTCAAGACCGATCGTCGGTTTACCTGTACCTCGCCGGGGTGGTGCCGGCGAATCGGCGACGGCCCGAACGACGGGCGACCCATGGGTCGCCCCTACAAAGGCACGGCAAACCTGCAACGTCTTGACGGCCCGTGTAGCGGCTACTTCTTGCGCAGCGCCTCCAGCGCGATCTTGGCGCGCTCCACGTTCTTCGGGTCGGCGTGGGCGAGGAGCTTCTCGAGGGTCTTCACGCGGTCGGCGTCGGTCCAGACCGCGCTCGCGCCGAAGTGCTCGCGCCACTTGTCGGCCGCCTGCTTGCGTCCCGCGGTGTCCGACATGAAGGTGGAGAGTGCCGTCTCCTCGACCGACTGCTCCTGGATGTGCACGTCCTCCGCCTTCTCGAACCCGTACACCTTGCCGGTGATCATCTTCATCGCGATCGCGGCGCCCATCACGTCGACGGGGTCCTCGCTCGATTCGAGGAGACGCAGCATCATCGCGGCCCGCGGTCCGACGCCGTCCGTCTCGTTCTTGAAGACGCCCGCGGCGTACATCGCCCCGAACCGCGCCCACTCGTAGTGGTCCTCGAGGAGCTCGTCGAACCGCGGGAGCATCGTCGGGCGGCGGCGTTTGATCTGCGTGTCGAGGGCGCCGGCCCTCGCGAGCGGGTTGGCGTCGAACTGGAGCGGATCCAGCACCTTGTCGTACGAGGCGTCCTGCGCACGCTGCAGGTTGTCGGCCACCGACTGCCGCACGACGCCGCTCGTGGCCTTGCCGACCGCGGCCCACTCGGGGACGTCGGCTGCGTCGAGGACGTGGCCTTCGGCGAGCGAGCGCACGCCGTTGACGCGGACGAGCTCGTCGTCGGTGTCGTCCTTCGCCGTCGCGAAGAGCAGCTTCTTCACGTCGTCGTCGGGGAGCGCCATCTGCAGGAGCAGGACCGCGCTCGCCCGGTCGTCGACGATCCGGTCCGCGTCCTCGGGCTTCTTCGGCGGCATCCGTTTCGTCATCTCGATCAGCGCCTTCTTGACTCGTTCCTCCCACTGCGAGTTCAGCATGCCCGCGCGCCACATGTGGTCGAGGCGCCCGACTGCGAATCCGCGATCGGGAGAATCGGAATCGAGGAGCCAGGCCTCGAAGACCGGCAGGACGAGCTCCGCGTCGACCTCCTTGTCCTGCACGTCGACGAGTGCGCAGGCGGCCGCGCGCCGGTCCTCCTTCGACGCCTTCGCGTCGCGCACGATCTCCTTCATCGACGCCGTGTCGAACCAGGGCTCCCCGCTGACGAGGCGCGCGAGCCAGACCTTCACCTCGGTCTGGTCGGGCGGCAGGTCGCGGAACGCGTCGACGACGTCCGCGCGCGCCGAGGGTCCGAGCGCCCGGAGGTCCTTCGCGACGCCCTCGTTGCCGTCGGCGTCCTCGTACGACCACTTCTCGAGGATCATCCACGACTTCGAGTGGAAGGCGCCGCGCGAGAGCTTCCACGCGCCGAACCCCGCCCCGCCGAGCGCGAGCCCGAGGGCGATGGGCACGACCCAATCGTGGAACACGCCCCGCCGCTCCGCGTCCGCGCCGGATTGCGCCGCGGCTGGAGCCTCTGCTGCCGGCTTCGTCAAGCTGGAACCTCCTGGACTCGGGGCATCGTAACGCGGGGGGTACGATCGTCCGCGTGTCCGACAACCTCAACCTGTTCGAGCACCGCTTCGTCGCGGACAGGACGGACGAGGACGAGCGCCTCGACGTGTTCCTCGTCCGGCGCTTCCCCGGGTACAGCCGCACCCAGCTCGCGCGCCAGATCGACGAGGGCCACGTCGCCGTCAACGGCCGCCTCGGCGGCAGGATCCGCCCCGGCCTGCGCATCTCGGACGGGGACGAGGTGAGGGTCTACCTCGCCCAGCGCACCGAGCCTTACGCCGCGCCGGAGAAGATCCCGCTGAAGGTTCTCTACGAAGACGCCTGGCTCCTCGTCCTCGACAAACCTCCCGGCCTCACGGTCCACCCGGGCGCCGGGGAGAAGGACGGGACGATGGCGAACGCGCTCGCCTACCACTTCGGCGAGCTCTCGCGCGTCCAGGGCCCGATGCGGCCTGGCATCGTCCACCGGCTCGACAAGCACACGAGCGGGGTGATCCTCGTCGCGAAGGACGACCAGACGCACCACCACCTCGCGTCGCAGTTCCGAGAACGCTTCGTGCGCAAGGAGTACCACTGCGTCGTGCGCGGCCGGGTGGAGTTCGATTCGGACCTCATCGACGCGCCGATCGGCCCCGACAAGCGGTATCCGACGCGCATGGCTGTGCGGTTCGACGTGGGGCGCGCGAGCACCACCTTCTACGAGGTGATGGAACGGTTCGCGCGGCACAGCTACGTCCGCTGCATGCCGAAGAGCGGGCGCACGCACCAGATCAGGGTGCACATGGCGTTCACCGGGTACCCCTTGGTCAGCGACAAGGTCTACGGCGGCGTCGAGCCGGCACTCCTCGACATCTGCCCGCGCCAGGCGCTGCACGCGAAGAGCATCACGTTCCGCCACCCGCAGTCCGGCGAGATGGTGACGTTCGAGGCGCCTCTCCCGCCCGACATCACGGCGCTCCTCGATCACCTGCGCGCCGCGCCGAAGCCGTAGTCAGAGGACGACGAGTCGCTTGCGGGCCGCGTCGTAGCGCAGCGACTTGCCGTTCGCGAGCCACCACGCCTGCCAGCGCGACGCCGCGGCTTCGCGCTCGTCGGGCAGAGCGGAGGCCGCGTAGCCGTGATCGAAGCCGGTCGCGCGCACGAGGAGTGCGATCGCCGCGGTGCGCTCGGGTTCTTTCGTCGACGAGAGACGGTCGATGAGCGGCAGCACGATTCGCGGACCGACGGCGGTAGTGCTCGCGAAGAGGCGCTCCTTCGACGCGTCGCTCGCCGCGCGGCGCCAGCGGGAGAGCACGAGGTCGACGAAGTCGTCGAAGTCCGAGTCGGAGAGCGCCGCCGCGGCGGCGAAGTTGATGTCCCCGTCGTCGAACTCCTTCGTCAGGGCTCCGCGCGCCACGGGTGCGGTGCCCTTCTTGAGGAAGAGGAGCGCGAAGCACGTCGAGAGCACCGAGTTGGAATCGTCCACGGGGTCGGGCCGGGCCAGTGGGATGGCCCGCGGGATCGACGCCGTGCGCTGCGACCAGGCGCCCGAGCCGAGCTGTTCCTTCAGGAGGTACTCGGCACCCCTGCCGTACCAGTCGTGCTCGCCCATCCACTCCACGCCGCCGAGGACGCCCGCGCGCTCGAGCGCGTAGAGGTAGTAGTAGTGCCACATCGGCCCTGACATGCTGAAGGCGGCCCCCTTCGGCATCGGGGGCGCGGGGTTCGTGTCGACGGCGAAGTAGAGGCCGAGCCACGCGATGCCGTCGCGCGCCGACTGCTCGGCCTTCGCGTCGAGGCCCGGCGGGTAGTTCGCCGTGCCGATCAGCTCGCTGCGGCAGATGACGACGGAGCCGACGCCGCCTGCCGTCATCGACCCGTAGGCGGACATGTCCGCGAGATATCCCCATCCGCGCGCGCGGTCGACCGCCTTCGCGCTGGTGCGGCCCTTCTCGCCGGGCTCGAACCGCGGGACGGGCCTGCCGTCGTCGTCCTGGGCGTCGAGGAAGTGCTTCAGGGACTTCGACCAAGTCGCGCTCTTCGCGCGCACGCCCGCCCTGCTCGCGGCTTTCAGGCCGAGGAGGGCGTACTGCGTGTTGCTGTGGTCGTAGTCGTTCCTGCCGCCTCGGCCGCTCGCGGGATACGACCAGCGGCCGTTCTCGTCCTGCCACTCCTCGAGGAGCTTGACCATCTCCTTCATCCAGACGGTGTCCGCTTCGGAGAGGTTCACCTGCCGTTCGCCGGAACGGTCGATCCCGGGCGTCGGGCCGCCGTGCTCGGCGACCGCCATGCAGAAGAGGCCGACCGTGTACGTGCGCAGTTCGCCGCGTTTCTTCGCCGCCTCATACGTCTGCCGCAGCGCCTCGAACGCCTTCACGGCGGCGGGGTCGTCCTTCGCGACGCCCGACACCCGGAGCGTGTAGTAGGCGAGCGCCGTCATCCCGCCGGTGTACGGGACATAGTCGCGGAAGGGGCCGCCCGGCTGCTGGGCGCCTCGCAGCCAGCGGACGCCACGGTCGATCGCCGTGTTCACCCGACCGACGAACTCGGGGCTGCGCTCGATGCGGACGTCGGCCGCGCCGAACGTCGTCGCCGAAACAGGCTTCGACCTGGTTCGAGTACGCCTCACACACCTCGGCCGCGTCGAGCCCAGCTTCCTTGCACCACCTGTGGTGAGTGCGAGGAGGCCGGTCGCAACGGCTTGGATTCGCACCGTGCGCCCGATGATCGCCGGCATCGGCTCGACACCGTAGACCAGCGTCTGGCCGAACGTCGGCCGGTCCGCGTCGCTAACTGCGTCGACCACCACCAGAGTCTCGGCGCGGACTGCTTCGACGCCGAACTCGCGTTCACCGAGTGCATGGGCGGTCTGACCTGCGAGCAGTGGGAACAAGTCGGAGCCCAAGAACCCCAGCCCTATCCCTGCCAACCCGAGCAGGAGGCTAACCCTCCCCCGATCTCGTGGACACCTTCCAAACGGAAGCGC
>JANNHP010000061.1:0-16222 GCA_031404455.1 Planctomycetia bacterium
GGGACGGCGCATCTGCCACTGTAGGGGCGACGCATGCGTCGCCCGCCGTGGCAATCACAAGTCCGGTCGGTCGCCGTCCGGCAGCGGCGGGCGAGGCATGCCTCGCCCCTACAACGGCAAGGCGTACCTGTCGCGCCTTGATGGCCCGCATCCGGGCTAGTCGCGGTCGGTCGCGTCGCGGGGGTCGGCGGTCACCTTCGCGGCGGCCCCGGCGGCGAAGAGCTGCTCCGCCTTGTCGGCCGGCGCGCCGAGGACGGCGACGACCCTCGAGCCCGCGAGTTCGACGCCCGTCACGCGGCCGCTGCCGTCCGCCGAGTAGCGGACGACTTCGGGACGCGTCGTGAACGACTTGCCGAGCACCCGCTTGCCGAGGAGGTCGCCGTAGGTCGTATAGAACTCCTTCGCGTCCTCGGGGGTGTCCCAGACGCTCGTCCACACGATCGTCACCGCGCTGCTGCCCTTCGCGGCCCAGGCGGTGTAGCGGTCGCCGTCCCAGCCCTCGGATGCGGTCCTCGCGGCGCCCTTGAAGCCGACACCCTGCGTCTGCATGTCGATCACGCTGAGGAACGCCGGACCGTACTTCCCGCCCTGCTGGAGCTGGGCGAGGAGCAGGCCCGTCATCAGCTCGCCCATGTTGTTGTCCTCGACGTTCTCGAAGCCGTCGCCGAGGACCGCCGCGACGTCGGGGGTCTCGATCTTGCGCGGGTAGTCGCGCGGGCCCTCCATCGGGAACTTCGAGGGGTGCAGCACCTGCTCCGTCGAGACCGGCGGGTCGGCGTAGAGCTTCGCGATCGCGGCGCTGTCGTCGGCGCCGATCTTCGCCAGCCAGTCCGGCGCGTTCTTGTACGGGTAGAGCCCGAACGACGCGATGAGGAAGGGCGGCACGGTGCCGATCATCTTGATCTGCTTCTGCATCAGCTCCGGCTTCATCTGCGACTTCATCATCTCCTTGACGTCCTCGGGGTTCGCCTCCTCGTACTTCGACGCGAAGTGGCACGCCGATCCCTCGACGAGCCCGCGCCGCGCGAGCGACATGTCCCCGTCCTTCTCGACCGCCTTGTAGAACTCGTCGAGGTGGAAGTACTGGTCCTCGACCGCGTGGACGAGTTCGTGGAAGACGACGGGGCGCGCGCCGCGGCCGTCGTTGCCCTCGATGTGATAGAAGGTCCCCGTGTCCGGCTTGTAGAAGGCCGCGGCGCCGCCCTCCATGAAGTCGGAGAAGACGGCGTAGACGTCGGTGTCCGGCGCGAGCAGCCCGAACTCGGCGCCCACGGTCACCATCTTGCGGACGTCCTCCTCGGGCATGTCCTTCTTCAGGTCGCGGCGCATCCACTCGCCGACCTGGCCGCGCGTGATGAGCCGCCGCATGAAGGGCACCTTGAACGTGAGGCCGCGGGTCTTCTCGACTTCCTCGCCCATGTCCTTCGCCGCGTCGCGCAGGTTGACGAGCTTCGGGTCGTGCGCCTCCGCGATCGGAAGGAGCTCCTTCTCGATCCACTCCTTCAGCTCGTCGCGGTGGCTCGCGAGGCGATCGATCTCCTTCTTGTCCTTCTCCTGCTGCGTCTTCAGATCAGCGGCCTTCGCCGCGGCGTCGTGCTCGGCCGCGACGCGGGCCTCGTGCTCGGCGGCCGATCTCGACGAGAGCGTCGTGACCTCGCCGGAGAGCCGCGCGATGTCGCTGCGAGCCGTGCCGAGTTCGGTGCGGAGCTGGTCGCGCTCGGCCGTGCCGCACGCTGCGAGCGCCGCGACGAGCGCGAGCGGGGCGACGACTGACGGGACGCGGGAGATGAGGTGCATCGTCGGGCCTCGGGGTGTGGGGGTTCGGGCGGGAGAGGATGCACGCCCAGGCCGCCTAGCGCGCCGATTTCACCGGGCGGCGGACGACCCCGACGCCGCCCGGAAACGGGCGCGGTAGTCGAGCACCCTCCGGACGAACGCCCGCGTCTCCGAGAACCGGATCCAGTCGATCACCGTCTCCGCGTCCGGGTCTCCCGAGGCGTTGCGCCACGACTGCACGTTCTCGGGGCCCGCGTTGTAGGCGGCGAGCGCCAGTTCCGTCGCGCACGGGGAATCCGCGAACCGGTCGAGCTGACGACGCAGGTAGCGCGCGCCGAGGCGAAGCGACGTCGCGGGATCCGTGAGCTCCGGGCGTCCCTCGCCGAGCGCCTCGGCCATCTCCGACGCGGTCGCCGGCATGAGCTGCATCAGACCGACCGCGCCCGCACTCGAGCGGACCTCGGCCCGGCCGCCGCTCTCCGCGCTCGCGACGGCGAGGAGCAGCGCGAGTTCCACGCCCTCGCTGTTCGACGCCGACCGCGCCGCAGCTTCGTGACGGCGCACGCGGCCCATCAGCGATTCGAAGGATTCCACCGTCCGCGCGGTCCGCAGCGAGACCGCGAGACCGACGAGGAGGAACGGTCCGAGGAAGAAGAAGAGCGCTGCGAGCCGTCCCACGGGGCGGCCGCCTACCTGCCGAGCGTCGCGGCCCAGAGCTTCTCCCACGCGTCCGCGATGCGATCCACCTCGCCGGCCGTCGTCCACGGGTCCTCGTCGCCCACCTTCGTCCCGAGGAGGTCCCTGAGAGCGAGGTCGGCGGCGCGCCGGACGAACCACTTCTCGTGGCGCAGGGCCTTCAGCATCGAAGGCACCACCTGACGGCCGGAATCGCCGTCGGCCCAGGAGCGCAGCGCCACGTCCTCGCCGCCGTCGGCGGTGAGCGCGTCGAGCAGCCAGAGCTTCGGATTGCGCGCCTTCGAGAGCTCCCACCATCCGCCGTAGAGGTCGGCGAGCATCACCGGGTCCTTCTGGCCGAACGATTCGAGCGAGATGCTCTCGAGCGCGAACTTCGCGCGCTGCACGGAGCGGTCCTTCTCGAGCATCGAGACGAGGTGCGGGACCGCCGCCGGGTCGCGCTGCCGCGCGAGTCCGATCGCCGCTTCGTCCGCGACCTCCTCGGACGGGTCCTCGACGAGCTTCACGAGGTCGGGGATCGCCGCCTTGCCGCGAAGGTGCGAGTAGCTCGCCACCGCGCGGGCTCGCGGACCCGGGGGCTGGGCCGGATCGACCGCGATCTTCCTGAGTTCCGCCGCCGCGCGGTCGGTGCCCATGTCGACGATCGCGCGCGACGCCA
The DNA here is from genome assembly GCA_031404455.1 of Planctomycetia bacterium. Taxonomy (GTDB): domain Bacteria; phylum Planctomycetota; class JAJSAM01; order JAJSAM01; family JAJVHW01; genus JANNHP01. The sequence goes on from JANNHP010000061.1 coordinate 3,131, forward strand.
CTTCGCGCACGAGGCCCGACGGGTCGCTGCTCATCGCGAAGACGATCGCCGAGAGTCCCTCCGGCTCGCGCGTCGCGGCGAGCGCCTGGATCGCGGCGACGCGCACGCCCTGGTCGTCGGACGCGTACGCCGTCATGATCGTGGACATCGAGTCCTTGCCGCCGAGCAGGCCGAGCGCCTCGACAGCCGCGACGCGCAGTTCGCTCTGCGACTCGGCGAGCCGGTCGATCAGCGGGCGGGCCTCCTCGACCTTCAGACGGCCGAGCGCTCGGACGGCCTCCGCAGCGACGGCGCGGTCCGAGTCGTCCACGGCCTTGAGGATCCGCGCGACCCCGTCGTCGCCGAGCGTGTCGCGGTCGGCGGCCTCGAACGCGGCGAGCCGCACCTCGGACCGCTTGTCGGCGAGCGCCGCAAGGTATTGATCGCGCGGCGCGTTCTGGAGCACGAGGACCAAGAGCGGACGCGCGTCGGCCGTGCCGCGGGAATCGAGGAAGTCGAAGACGTGTGTCAGGGTCTCCGGCTTCTTCGCCTTCGCGAGCACGCGCACCAGGCCCGTGGCCACGGTGTCGAGAGCCGGACGGCGGCCGAGCATCGCGAGCAGGCGGTCGGTCTCGGCCGACCCGAGTGCCGTCGAGAGCCGCGGCATCGATTCGAGCTCCTTCAGCGAACGCACGTTCCACGCGTCGCCGCGGCGGTCGTCGAGGGCTTCGACGATGAGCGTGGCGAGCGACGCCGCGCGCTCGTCCTCGGAACGCTCCGGCGCGAACGCCTTCGACATCACGAGCAGGTAGGACTGCACGTCGAGCGCGCTGCGCGCGGTGCGGTAGCGCTGCCACCCGTACCGCGAGCGGAGTTCCGCGACGGCGGCCATGAACGTGGCCGTGCCGGGATCGGACGAATCGGTGCGGAGCGTGGAACGCCGCTCGCGGCGGCCGACCCGCACGGACACCCCTACCGCGCTCGGAAGTTCTCGCGCGGTCGAACTGCCTTCCGGCGCGCGCAGCACGCCCGATTCGTCGACGACCTGCGCGAGGCGCTTCGCGTCGTCCGCGTTGACGATGAGCACGACCTCGTCCTGCGACTGGGCGCCGAGGACTTCGAGACTGGAGGTGATCGTCGTCGTCTCGCCGCCGGGCGCCCCGGCGCCGTCGACGATGACGACCATCGTCCCCGCGAGCTCGGGCGGCACGGTCTCCAGCACGCGGCGCGCTACGAACGAGGCGCCCTCCTGCTCCCACCACGCGGCCCATGCCTTCGGCGTGTCGAAATCGAGCCGTCCGGTGAGACGGCGCAGGCGGCGGGCCGCCAGCGGCTGCACGATCTTGAGGTCGGCCCAGAACTCCCGGCCGACCCACGCGTCGATCAGCATCGGCACGACCAGCTTGTCGTACGCCTCGTCGAGCGCCGGGATCTCGCGGTAGTAGCCGAGGTCGGCGATGAGCAGCGCCGCGGACGCGCGGCTCAACTGGTCGAGGCTCTTCAGGCCGCGGCCGCCGAGCAGCGCTCGGGTGAGCGCGTCGTCCGCGAACGAGACGCCGCCTCGCTCGGCGCGGATCGCCAGCGAGATGACCGCGTACGCGAACTGCCGGTCGATCGGGGTGACCATCGCCTTCAGCGTGAGGTCGAGTGCTTCGGGAGAATCGTCCGCCGCGAGGGAGTGCGCCGCCGCGGAGGCGACGTCGGGCTCCTTGTCGCGGAGCGCCGCCACGACGAGGGGCCGCGCGCCCGCGCGGTCGGCCTTGGTCGCGAGACGCAGCGCCGAGGCGCGCGCCGCGGGTCCGCCCGCGTCGAAGACGTCGCGGAGGGAATCGAGGTCCGTCGGCGCGACGCGCGGCTCGAGGAGCTTCTCGACCTCGGCGACGACGGCCGACGCCGGGTGCAGCATCAGCGAGAGGAGGCGCGGCTTGGCGCCCACGGGATCGATGCGGACGAGCGCCTCGAGGATCTCGGTCGAGTGCTGGTACATCCGCTTGTCGTCGAGCTTCGCGCGCAGGAGTTCGATCGCGCGCAGGTCGCGCATCTTCCCGAGCGTCGCCGCGACTCCGGCCACGGTGCGCCAGTCCTGGTTCGCCTCGAGCAGCTTCTTCTCGAGCATCGGGTACGCAACCGCGGGGACGTTCGCGAGGCGCACCGACGCCTGCCGCGCGTCGGCGGCGGGCCACTTCGAGAGTTCCGCCAGCCAGATCTCGGGCTCGCTCTTGCCGTCGGTCGGCGCCTCGACCGGCGGCTTCGGCGCCTCGGGCGCGGGTTCGGGGTCGCCGCCCATCCGGATCCTCGGACCGCCCCCGCTGTCCTTCGGGGCCCTGCCCTCGGGCGAGCCCCCCGGCGGCGCCGGCGGCGGCTTGTCCTGGGCGTCGGCGCGCGCTGCGGCGAGCGCCAGGATCGCGAGGCAGAGGGTGATCGTGAGGCGACGAGGCATGCGGCGGACTCCGGGGACGAGGAAGGGACTCGGACGGCGGAATGTACCCACCCGGACGTGCCCCAGCGGGGAAACGGTCCGGGAGGCGCGCCGCCCAAGGTCACCCGCGGAGCGTCATCCGGCCGTCACCGGGGGGATCGGGGGGTCGCGGCAGGCTGGGGACTGCGACGTCGTGCGCGGATTGGGGATTGGGGACCGTCCCCGAGGACGAGGGCATCGAGCTCTGTCGATAGACTGCCCCGCGACGACCGGGGCGACGGCCGAGGTCGGGGGAAACGCTTCCATGTTCGACCGCTTCTCGGGGCACGCACGCGAGACGATGAGCCACGCCCGGCAGGAGGCGCTCCGTCTCGGCCACGACTCCATCGGCACGGAGCACCTGCTGCTCGGCATCGTCCGCTGGGGCGGCGGGAACGCGGCGCGCGCGCTGAAGGAACTCGGCAGGGAGCCGTGGACGGTCCGGGACGCTGTCGAGAGGCTCGTCACTCGCGGGACCAGCACGAACATGGGCCAGCTTCCGTTCACGCCGGGCGCGAAGCGGACGCTGGAGCTCTCGCTCGAGGAGGCGCAGACGCTCCGCCATGACTACATCGGGACGGAACACGTTCTGCTCGGGCTCCTCCGCGAGGGCGAGGGGATCGCCGCGACCGCGCTCGTTCGCGACCTGGGACTCGACGTGGATCGGGTCCGCGCGAAGATCCTCGAACTCGTCGCCGCCGATCCGGACGCGGACCGGCCGCCTCTCCCCGCATCGCCCGGAACCCACGCATACCGTTCGCTTCGGCACCTCGGCTGGCTGGGCCTGCTCGGACTTCTCGGGTTCGTCGACGTCCGGCTCGGGTACCTGGGCTTCCTCGGCTTCCTTGGCTTCCTCGGCGCGACGGCGCCGGACCGGAAGTAGCGAACCGGCGCGCGCCGCCCGCCTACTTCTTCCGCTTCCTGTACTCCGCCTCGTCCATCACGCAACGGAAGCCGACGCTCGGCGAGGCGCCGTCGGCGTCGAGAACCCACCGCCAACTCGTCGCGCACTCCGACGTACGGGACGTGAAGCTGCCGCCGCAGACGAGGACCTGCTTCTCCTTCTCGGGGCCCGACTTGCCGACCTCCGTCCGGTCGGGGTAGGTCGCGACCAGCTCGGCGACGTTCCCGGCCATCCCGATGACGCCCTCGGGCGTCGCGTCGGCCGGGAAGGCGTCGACGGGGACCGTCGCCTTCGGCTCGACGCCGAGGTGGGACCACGACCTTCCCTCGTCGGTCACGCCCCACGGGAACGTGCGCGCGTCCTTGTCGGCGCCCGCGGCGACGCGCTCCCACTCGTCGCAGGTCGGCAGTCGCTTGCCGACGGACTCGGCGTACGCGGTGGCCTGCCGCAGAGTGACGCCGGTGACGGGGTGACGTCCCTTGCCGTCCGGCACGCGCGGGAGGTCGTCCTCGCCGAGCGTCCAGCCCTGCGGCGCCATCGCCTTGCGCGCGGCGGGCGCGAGCGACTCGACGAACGCGAGGTACTGCTCGCAGGTGACCTCGTGGCGGTCGATCCAGAACGCCTTCAGCGAACGCTGCTGGCGCTTGTTCTGCTTCTCGGTCAGGTCGGACGTCCAGCCCGTCCAAGGTCCCGTCCACGGCCTCGACCGCTCGAAGGCGACGAGTTCATCTGCGACTTTCTCGGGCGCCGGCGCCTCGGGCTCGGCGGGCTTCGCCTCCTCCTTCGGGGGTGCGGAGACCGCCTGCGCGGCGGCGAGCTTCGCCTTCGCGGTCCGGAACGACTGGACGACCGGGAGATCGACGAACGAGGCGTCCCACACGTCCTCGGCCTTCGCGGCCGAGAACACGGTCCGCGTCGCGGTGACGAAGGACTCGCGCGCCGAGGCGTCGCGATCGCCCCGCGCCGCGCGCGCCGTCTCCCCGAGGACGACGAGCGCCGACGTGCGCGTGAGCGGCGGTTCGACGCCGCGCGCCGCGAGACGCTTCATCACGGCCGCGGCGTCGTCGAGGTCCTGCTGCGCGGTCCGGGCCTCCGTGCGGGCCCTCGCCTCGCGGACGAACTCGGTGAGCGCCGTCGAGAAGTCGTCGCCGAACGGCGTCCGCGCCCACTCGGCCCCGCGCGCCCTCTCCGCGTCCTTCTGCACGTCGAGGAACGCCGTCTCCATCTCGCGGCGGAACTTCTCGACGTCGTCCTCGAGGACGGCGACGGCGTCGTCCTCGGCGGCCGCCTCCGGGCACGGCGCGGCGAGCGACCCCGCAAGCGCGGCGAGGAGGGCCGCGGCGGCGAGCCGATGCTTTCGAACGCTACGGACCCGGCTTCTCGCGAACATGTTCCCTGGAAGTAGTCTAGCACCCCACCTCATGCACCCCGACACGAGCGTCCGCTTCCTGCCCGGCGTGGGCCCGTCGCGCGCCGCGCTGCTCGCGAAACTCGGCATCGAGACGGCGGGTCAGCTCCTGCGCCACTACCCGCGCTCGTACGAGGACCGGACGAACATCGCGCGGATCGCCGACCTGCGCCCCGAGACGAACGCCACGGTCCGCGGACGCGTGGAGAGCGTGCGCCTGCGCGAGGTGGGACGCGGCCGCAAGGTCGTGGTCCTTGCGGTCGTCGCGGACGAGTCGGGCGCGCTCGAGGCCGAGTTCTGGCAGCAGCGGTTCCGCGCGGAGCAACTCCGGCAGGGCCGCGACGTGCTCCTCACGGGGCGCGTCACGTGGGACCGCGGCCCGCGCATGAGCGGCCCCGAGGTGGAGACCGCCGACGACGACGAGGACGGCATGCGCCTGCACGCCGACCGGATCGTCCCCATCCACGCGCTGACGAAGCGGCTCTACGCGACGACGATGCGCGTGCTCGTCGCGCGGGCGCTCGAGGCGTGCGCCGACGAGATGGAGGACCCGATCCCTCCTGCGATCCTCGCGTCGCGCGGGCTGATGCCGCTCGCCCTCGCGCTGCGCGAGGTCCACTTCCCGTCGGACGAGGGCACGCTCGGCGAGGCGCGGCGCCGCTTCGCCTACGAGGAACTCGTCATCCTGCAGGTCGCGCTCGCGAAGCGGCGACTGCGGCACGTGCTCGAGGACAAGCCGCACGAGACGAACGTGGACCAACGCCTCGACGCCCGCATCCGCGCGCGGTTCCCGTTCGTGCTGACGAAGGCGCAGGACCGCGTCATCGCCGAGATCCGCGCGGACCTCGCGGCGTCGCGGCCGATGAACCGTCTGCTCCAGGGCGACGTCGGCTCGGGCAAGACGCTCGTCGCCGCGTACGCAATGCTCGCGGCCGTCGCGAACAAGCAGCAGGCGGCGCTCCTCGCCCCCACCGCGATCCTCGCGGAGCAGCACCTGCGCACGCTCAGGCACTACCTCACGGGATCGAAGGTCCGCCTCGAGCTCGTGACGGGCGGCGGTGCCTCGGCGGCGAAGCGCGACGCGAGGCGCCGCGTGGCGAAGGGCGAGGTGGACATCGTCGTCGGCACGCATGCCCTCCTCGACGAGGAGGTGCGCTTCGCGCGGCTCGGGCTCGTCGTCGTCGACGAGCAGCACAAGTTCGGCGTGATGCAGCGCTCGGCGCTGCGCAGGAAGGGTCTCGCGCCCGACCTCCTCGTCATGAGCGCCACGCCCATTCCGCGCACGCTCACGATGACTCTCTTCGGCGACATCGACATCTCGGTGATCGACGAGCTCCCGCCCGGTCGGCGTCCGGTGACGACGGTCCTCGCCGAGGAGGGCGACCGCGCGAGCATCTACGACTGGGTGCGCCGCGAGATCGCGAAGGGACGCCGCGCGTTCCACGTCGTCCCGCTCGTCGAGGACAAAGAGGAGCTGCCGCTGCGCAGCGTCGCCAAGTTCGCGAAGGAGCTCGCCGAGGGGCCGTTCCGCGGCGTCGGCGTGGGCGTGCTGCACGGGAAGATGAAGCCGCGCGACAAGGACGCGGCGATGGAGGCGTTCCGCTCCGGCGCGACACCGCTCCTCGTCGCGACGTCGGTCGTGGAGGTCGGCGTGGACGTCGCCGAAGCGACGGTGCTCGTCGTGGAGCACGCCGAGCGTTTCGGACTTGCCCAGCTCCACCAGCTCCGCGGGCGCATCGGCCGCGGGGCGTTCGCCTCGCGCGCCGTGCTCTTCCAGAGTGCGGTGACCGAGGCGTCGCGCGCGCGGCTGAAGGCCCTCTGCGACACGAACGACGGCTTCCGGATCGCGGAGGAGGATCTCCGCATCCGCGGTCCGGGCGAGTTCCTCGGCACGCGCCAGCACGGACTCACCGAACTGCAGGCCGCCGACCTCGTCCGCGACGTGCTGCTCCTCGCCGACGCCCGGAACGACGCGTTCGCCCTCGTCCAGCGCGACCCCGGACTCGAGAGGGAGGGCGCCGCGATCCGGCGAGCCCTCGTCGCGCGATTCGGCCGCCGCGGCTCGTCCGACGTGAGTTAGCCAACACATGGGCCTGCGATGCGTTGCAGGTCGCGCCGTGCTTTCGCAGGGGCGACGCTCGGCCGCCTCGAGACCGTCCGCAGGACGGCCTCGCACAGCCCGGCGCCTTGGCCTCGCGTCAATCTGCGGGTCAGGTGGATCGCAGCCAGGGGCGACGCAAGCCTCGCTCCGGTCTACTTCAGCGCCGCCTCCAGCTTGTTCAGCCAGAGCTTCCGGATCATCCACGTCTCGCCGATCGACCACAGCGCCGACATCGTCATGTAGAGCGTGAGCCCGGCGGCCGTACCGTAGAGGAACACCCCCATCACCACCGGCATCCAGCGCATCATCTTCGCCTGCGACGCCTGCTGCGGGTCCGTGGGCAGCGGCTGCATCGCGGCCGAGAAGTACCACGTCCCCATCATGAGGAGGGGCAGGAGGTTGAACCACTCGGGCAGGAGCCACACGCCGCGCAGGAAGGGCATGTGGAACAGGCGGTCCGGCGCTGTGAGGTCCGTCACCCAGAGGAACTCCGCGTGGCGCATCTCGAAGGTCGACTGGAGCACGCCGTAGAGCGCGATCCAGACCGGCATCTGGAGGAAGGCGAGGAGGCAGCCGCCCGGGAGCAGCGAGACCTTCTCCTCGCGCATGACCTTCATGGTCGCTTCCTGCTGCTTCTTCGGGTCCTTGTACTTCTCCTTGACCGCGTCGAGCTTCGGCTTGAGGCGCTGCATCTTCTGCGCGTGGATGCGCATCGAGATCTGCGACTTGCGCGAGAGCGGGAAGAGGGCGCCGCGGACGAGGATCGTCAGCGAGATGACCGCGAGGCCGTAGCCCATGCCCGTGTTCGCGAGCCATCCGAGCACCGAGCTCAGGAGTTGCGAGATCCACGTCAGCCTGATGCCGAGGAACCCGCCGGTGTCCGACGACTTGTGCAGCGTGTAGTACGGCGACGACGGGTCCGTGAGGAGCGAGTGCTGGTTCGGGCCGGCGAAGAAGGTGAACGAGAACGCCGTCTCGGCGCCCGCCTCCGGGATGGTGAGCGGGAGCCGGAACGTGGGGGCTGCGACGGGCGCCGGCGCTCCGCCGTAGGCGTCCGGCCGCATCGCGCAGCGAAAGCCGACGACCGCATCGGCGGCGGCATCGGTGTCGGGGATGAGAGCGCCGAGATAGAAGTCCGCGCGAGTGCCGATCCATCCCCACCGGCCCGAGACGGGACGGCGTTCGGCGTTGGGGTTCTCGTCGAGCAGCGACTGGACTTCCGCCGAGTGCAGGATCGTGATCTCGCCGTCGACTCCGGCGTTCGCGAGGAGGACGGCCGCAACGGTCTCGCCGGGTGCGGGCGGCGGCTGGACGGGTCCGACGACCTCGAGCGTCCGCGTGCCGCCGGGCTTCAGCGAGACGTTGCGGAACGAGACGACGAGCCTGGCGTCCCACGGACGGGCGGGGTCTTTCGAGATCGTCAGGGTCTTCCTGAGGACCCAGTCTCCGCCGTCGAACTCGGCCGTCAGGACGTCGTCCGTCCGCGAGAGACTCCAATTGCTCTTCGTGAGGTCGGGGACGTCCCCGGTGCCGCCGAGGAGATCGACCGAGAGCGCGCCCGCCATGCCGTCGACGAAGCCCGTCGCCGATCCCGGGTCGCCGGCGATCGCCGGGCCGCCGGGCTTGTGCTTGCGATTCGCGCACGCGAACGGAGCGGCCGACTTGAGCGCCCCTCCGCGGGACGCGAACGTGAGATCGAGGCGTCCGTTCGAGATCGTCTGATCGCCGGTGTCGGGGTACTTCGCGGCGGCGACGCGAGGTCCGCCCTTCGGATCCGCGGGCTGGGGGATCCCGGGCTGGTCGGAGCCGCGCCCGACCGAGCCCTGTGCGACCGTGCCTCGGCGCACCACGGGCTGCGGCGGCGCGGGCCGCGGGGCGAACCACATGAAGTAGACGACGTAGAGGCCGACCGTCAGGCCGATCGCGAGGACGACACGCTTCTCCATCGGCGGAGTTCTACTCGCCCGGTCTCTGGCCCGGACTATTCACGAGGGGTTCGCGCGCATCGGCGCCCAAGGTTGGCAGGCGCTGACGCGACCGACGGAACGAGAGTCCCACGAACAGGGTCACACCGTCCCGGCCGAGGATTTCGGGCCGAGGGCAAGTCCGGGACCGCAAGAGCGACCTTGGCAGGTCGGTGCAAGGGCCCGACGATGCCATCGACCCGAAAGACCAGCCGGGTGCGGAGCTCTCGTGAATAGTTCGGGCTATCGCCCGACGATCAGACGGTCGGCGAGGTAGTTGGGCAGACCGGGCGTGGCGTAGATCTTGTCCATCGTCGTGCGGACGTCGTACTCGACGCGGTGGAAGCGGACGCTGCGCCCGTCGAACACCACGTACGAGGCGCGCGGGTCGCCGTCGCGCGGCTGGCCGACGGAGCCGGCGTTGACGAGCGCCTTCCCGCCCTGGTGCGTGTAGAGGCCGTTGATGCGGTCGGGCGAGAGGAATTGCATCGAGTCGGTGTAGACGCCGGGGATGTGGCTGTGGCCGACGAAGCAGAGCGAGGGGATCATCGAGAAGATCTCGGTCATCTTCTCGCGGTTCCTGATGTCCGTCGGAACCATGTACTCCTTCGTCGGCACGCGCGGCGAGCCGTGGACGAAGAGGACGTCGCCCTCGGTGCGCGTCTCCTCGAGGGCGCCGAGGAAGTTCCACATCTCGTAGTTCTCGGTGCGGTCGTACTGCGGCGAGTTGAGCTGCTCCTTCGTCCACTCGAGCGCCTGGCGGGCCTTCTCGTTGAAGTCCTCGCCGTAGAACATCACCGCCTCCTCGTGGTTGCCCATGAGGCAGAAGCGCGCGTTCTTGACGATCTTGATGCACTCGCGCGGATTGGGCCCGTAGCCGATCACGTCTCCGAGGCAGACGATGTCCTGGACCTTCTGCGACGAGATGTGGTCGAGGACCGAGGAGAGCGCCTCGATGTTCGCGTGGATGTCGGAGATGATCGCAATCCGCAAACGTTCCCTCTCGGTCTACGCACGGGCCGGCGGCGGAGGCGTCTCGGCCTCTTCCACCAGCATGATCGGAATCCCGTCCCGCACGGGATAGCGCTTTCCGCACGACGTGCAGACGATGCGCTCGCCCTCGAGCCGCACCTCGGCGCGGCACGCGGGACAGGCCAGGATGTCGAGCAGGTCCTTGTCGAGCAGGTTCGAGCCTCCGGGATGGCGGGCCATGATGCTAAGCGGGTGTTGGGCCCGCGCGGGGATTTTCGGTCCCGCGGCGGTGCGGGGTCACTTCGTCGCCACCTGCTCGGTCCAGACGGACTCGGCCGGGAAGGCGTACTCGGGGTCCTCGCGCTCCTCGGCGCTGCGGACGAGCGTGACGAGCGAGAGGCGCGGGACGCCGCGGAACCGCTCCTTCCCGTCCACGTTGACGACGACCTCCTTCGAGAGGTCGACGAGGCGGTCGTCGAGGTAGACGGAGAGCTTCGCGACCCGCCCCGGCCGCTCGGCCTCGGTCGCGGTCGGCGTTGCGCTGCGCGGCGAGCTGACGACGACGGAGATCGTGTTCTTCGCACGGTCCGCGACTGCGACGACTTCCGCGCCGATCCACGGCTCGCTCCAGCGCAGCCAGTAGAAGGTGGTCTTCCACACGCGGGTCGGCTGCCAAACGATCTTCTCGGGCCGCGGATTGCGCACGTGCGACACGGCCCACTCGAGCCCGGGCCCCGGGCCCTTCGCGGGGAAGTCGTGCTTCCTGCCGTTGACCTCCTCGTAGACGAACACCCATCCCTTCGGGTCGGCCTCGTGGACTTTCTTCATCTCCGCCATCGCGAACACGTTCGCGGCGGACGGCACGTTCGGGTCATCGAGGCTCTGGTAGACGAAGAGCGGCAGGTTCCGGAGATTCGGCAGGTAGCCCTCGGTCACCGCCTCGGCCGCCTTGTCCTTGCCGCCCGGCTTCCAGTACATGGTCGGCGCCCCGGCGAACGCAGCGCCCGCGGCGAAGAGGTCCGCGTAGATCGAGCCGTAGGTCCACGTGCCGTAGCCGCCCATCGAGTGGCCCGTGAGGTAGACGCGGTTCGGGTCGATTCCCCACTTCAGGCGTGCCGAGCGCACGAGGGTCATCACCCACTTCTCGGTCTCGGGCGGGTCGGTCCAGCCATACTCGGTCTTGCGCAGGACCTCGGGATACACGCCTCGCATCCCGACGGAGGAGATCGGGCCGGCGAACGAGCCCTGCGCCTGGCCGCAGTCCCCCGCGCCCGCGCCGCCGCCGTGCATCGCGAGGAAGAGCCCCTTGTCGCCCTTGCCCGACACCATGTGGCGTCCGCGCCAGCCGTCCTTCTTCTCGTCGAACCAGTCGTCGCCGTCGACCTTGCGCGCCCGCTTCGCGAAGTGCTGCATCAGCGCGTCGCGGATCGGCGCGACCTCCTCCGGCGCGAGCGCCGGGTTCGCCTCGATGGCTTTCCAGGCCGTCGCTCGATCGTCGTCCTTCTTCGCCTTGATCCAGGCGTCGACGAGCGCCTTCGGCCTGGGCGGCGCCGCGGAGGCGTCACCCGGGCGCGGCGCGAACAACATCGCCGCGGCCGCCACGAAGACGAGGACCGCGCGCGGCGACTGCTTCACGTCGGGGACCCTAGATCGACGGGCCCTTGATCGCGTCGAAGCAGCAGATGACGTTGATGAACGACGCGAGGAGGAGCGGCGTCGCCGCGATGATCGCGAGGATCCGCGCGTCGTAGCGCAGGTGCATGAAGAACTTGGCGACGAGGATCGCCTTGAAGAACGCGATCGCGACGAGGATCAGGATTCCCGCGAAGAGCGGCAGCGACCCGCCCGAGATCACGTAGGAGATGCCGAACTCGACCAGCGTCGCGACCGAGAGGATCGTGATGATCCGCTTGTAGTCGCCGAGGTGGTGGTCCAACTCGTGGACGTCGGGAGCGGAGCCTTCCGCGGCGTGCTCGTGAGCGTTCATCGGGGGCCTCGCCTAGAAGAGGTAGATGATCGTGAAGAGGATGATCCAGACCAGGTCCACGAAGTGCCAGAAGAGGCCCGCGAGCTCGACGGGGCTGTGGTTCGCCGCCGTGAAGTTCCCGCGCATGGCCCTGATCCAGATGATCGTGAGGTAGATGACGCCGCCGAACACGTGCGCGCCGTGGAAGCCGGTGCAGAGGAAGAACGTCGCGGCGTAGGGGTGGGCGCTCATGTGCATCCCCTCGCTCATCAGGTGCTGGTACTCGTACACCTGGATGCCGAGGAAGGTGGCTCCGAGCAGCGCCGTGAGACCGAGGTAGAGCTTGAGCCCGGCCTGGTTGCCGCGCTGGATCCGGTCGAGCGCGAGCACCATCGTGAAGGAGCTCACGATGAGGATGAACGTGTTGATTCCGGTCAGGACGGGCGCGAGCGGCGGAAGCCCCTGGTGCCCTTCCCACCCGTACTCGCCGACCGTCGGGATCCACTCGCTGCCGGGGTGCGCCGAGCGGATGACGATGTACGCCGAGAGGAGTCCGACGAAGCCCATCGCGTCCTGCGCGATGAACAGCCACATCGCGAACTTCCCCGGCGAGAAGCCGAGCGTGCGCTTCGAGTGCTCGGTCTGGCCGAGGTCGTCGATCGTCGGGCTGAGTGCCTGGCTCATGCGGCTTGGTACCTCATCACCTCGCCTGCGACAGCTTCCACGCGAACACGCCCGCCACGATCGCGACGATCACGAGACAGAGGATCACCCCCAGCGTGCGCGCCCTGCGGCGCTGCTCGTCCGGAAGATGGAAGCCCTCCGCGTCGCGTGAGTCGTTCGTGTCTCGCGGCAGAGGTCGTATTTCACAGCCGGATCCCGTCTCCGCCACATCTTTCGGGCTCAGAGGGTGTGAAGAAACCCCTCGCGGCGCCGGCGCGACTCGTGCGTGTCGCAAGGAGCAATGGGGAGTTGCGCCCTGGCGGCCTGCTGCTGCGTTGCTCGCGCTCGGAAACTCAGCGGAGTTGACTTCACGCGAGCGCCTTGCAGCAGGCCCGCCAGGACGCAACCGTCGCTCGCGTGGGGTTTCTTCACGCCCTCTCACCTCCCCATCAGACCGCGGTCCGCGAGCGACGCGAACGTGCCGTCGCCCACGATCACGTGGTCGAGGACGCGGATGCCGACGAGGGTCCCCACGTCGCAGAGGCGCCGTGTGATCTCGAGGTCGTCGGCCGAGGGCTGCGGGTCGCCGCTCGGGTGGTTGTGGACGAGAACGACCGCCGCCGCGCTGTGCCGGATGGCCGGCGCGAACACTTCCCGCGGGTGGACCGGCGCCGACG
>JANNHP010000062.1:0-29811 GCA_031404455.1 Planctomycetia bacterium
CGCGATGGCCGACGACCTCCTCGCCGAGGGCATCTACGTCATCGGCTTCTTCTTCCCCGTCGTGCCGAAGGACAAGGCCCGCATCCGCGTGCAGATCTCGGCCGCGCACACGACCGAGCACATCGACCGCGCGCTCGCGGCCTTCGCGAAAGTGGGGAAAGAAGCACGGGGTCGTGAAGTAGTCGGGCTGAGCACCCGGCGCCGTGCCGTCTTGCCCGGGGTGCTATCGTATGGACATGACCAGCCGCGAACTGCTGCGAGAGGCGCTGCTCCTTCCGCCGGAGGCTCGCGCCGCGCTCGCCGCCGAATTGATCGAGAGTTTGGACGGGGGCGAGACGGACGAAGGAGTCGAGGCCGCATGGGCGACGGAGATCCGTCGCCGGCTGGCCGATGTGGACGCGGGCACGACGAAGACAATCCCCTGGGAGGAGTTCCGTCGGCGGATCATGACGGCTGCCGGTGCCCCGCCTCGTTGAGTTCCATCCTGAGGCGCTGGCAGAGGCCGAATCCGCGGCTCGGTGGTACGCGCAGCGAAGTGAACCGGCATCGATCGCGTTCGCGCGCGAGATCGATCGTGCGATCGGCTTGATCGCGGAATCCCCCGAGCGATGGCCTACGCACGCCGAGGGAACTCGCCGGTATCTCCTGAGACGCTTCCCGTTCCACGTCGTCTACCGGGTGGAGACGAGCCGGATCCTCGTCGTCGCGATCGCGCACGGAAGGCGACGGCCGGGCTACTGGGCGGGCCGTGTGGATTCATGAGCGGCGGTCGCTGACCCCGCGCGCTGAGTCCGCGCCCGTGTAGCCTTCACGTCCGGGAGGTCTTCGATGCGACTCCGCGGACCCTTGCTCGTGGCGCTCGTGCTCCTCGCCGCGTCGCCGGGCTGGGGCGACGACGACGCCGACCGCAACGCCGAGGTCCGTGCGTCGATCGCGCTCCTCGCGTCGCCCGACGAAGCGGTGCGCGCGGAAGCGGCTGAGCGGATCGTCGGGCTGGGCCACGGCGCCGTCGAGGAGGCCGCGCGCGGCAGCGCGGGTCTCGACGACGCGGCGTGGAAGACCTTTGCGGACGCTTGCGTGAGCGGGAAGGGCTGGGCGTCGCCCCTGCCGTTCGTCGCCGCGTCGGGGACGGCGCCCGAGGCGCACAGGAAGCGACTGCTCGCGCTCGCGGCCCGGATCGACCCGAAGGCGGGCGGCGAGCGCACGCGCGACGAGGTCGCCGCGATCGTCCGCGAGTACCTCGTCGACCGCGTCGGCGAGCGGTGCAGCACCGGACACGACCTGGCGATCTCCCGGCTCGGGCACGCGGCGGTCCCAGAGGTCTTCGCGCTGCTCCGCGGCGACGAACGCAAGCACGTCGCCTCGTCGACGGCCTACGCGGCGCTCGTCCCGATCGTGGAGCGGGCAGACGTCCCGGTCCTCCGCGAACTCCTCCACGACGGCCGCTCGGGCGCCGCTGCGTCGCTCGCACGTCTCCAGCAGCGCGGGTTCCCGGAGGCGGCCGACGCGCTCGTCGAGGCCGTGGACGCGGGCCGGTTCGACGAGCGGATCGCGAAGGCGCTCGTCTCGTCGCCCGACGGCGCACGCACGGTGAAGGCGGTGCGCGCGTGTCTGGCGAGGCGCGCGGCGCCGTCCGAGGAGGACCGCTCGCAGGCCGCGGAACTCTTCGGGAAGTTCGGACCGGCCGCCGCGGGCGAGACGGTGCCGGACCTCGAGACGTGGCTCGCGGCGTCGCAGAAGCCGTGGGCGATCTCGTCGATCGCGACCGCGCTGGTCCGGCTCGGGAGCGCGAAGGGCGTCGAGACGCTCGTGCGCCTCGTCGGCGAGGACGACCGCGGGAAGAAGTGCGGCTGCAAGTGCTGCGTGGGGAAGCCCGCGCCCGTCGTGCCGCCGGGCAGTCTCTGCGCCGAGGGGTTCGGCATCTGGGAGCGCTGGCCCGCGACGAAGCTCCTCGCCGAGGTCGCGGGGCGCGACGTGTTCGTCGTCGCGACGGAGGACGAGATCGACGCGGCGCGCGACGCGGCCCGTGCGGCGGGGCGCGAGCCGGAATCGACCGAGCAACTCGTCGCGCGCGGCGCGGCGGCGTTCCACACGTGGTGGGCCGCGTCGAAGGAACGTCTTGCGTTCGACCCGGCGAGCGGGCGCTGGTCGGTCGGGAAGTAGCCGCGCGGCGCCCGCGTCACTTCGACGCCGGCGCGTCCCCGGCGCGCGCCGCGGCGAGTCGTTCCTTGAACTTCGCGTGGTCCGCGGGCGAGCGCAGCGACTCCGAGATGGCCGTGACCTCCGCCACGAGCGCCTCGTTCGCGGGCTCGGCGAGCGCCACGCGTTCGGCGACCTCGGCCGCGGTCGCTTCGTCGCCGTCCTCCTCGGCCATCGAGACCGTGGTGCGCCATCCGCCGTCCTCGACGACGGCCTGCCGCCGCGTCTTCCTGCGCTCCCCGCGCGAGAGCGAGATGTGCTCGGGCGGCGTCGTGAACACGTGCTCGACATCCGACCGCTGCGAGTAGACCCGGCCGCCCATCAACTCCGACGACGGCTCGGGCGCGCGCGCGTCCGACCGCGAACCGCTCGTCTCGTCCATGTAGACGACCTCGTGGACGCAGAGCGGCGCCGCGCCGAGGACGTTGTAGGCGACGAGGTCCGCCGAGCCGCTCACGTCCTCCTCGCGATCGTCCACCACGCGCCGCCCGACGGTGCAGCGGAAGCGGTGGCGTCCGGCCGTGATCTCGACCGTGGGACGCTCGCCGGGGGCGACGGTGATGGGCGCGTCGTCGTCGATCGTCACCTGCGCCGCGACATCGAGGCCGTTGAGGAGGTGCAGCGTGGCGTGCGTGTCCGCCCACCACGCGATGGAGAAGGCGATCAGCGCGATCGCCGCCGCCACGGAGAGCGCGGCTGTGCGCAGTCGCCGGATCCCGAGGTCGAGCGGCACGCGGCCGAGGAAGTACCAGCCGCCCTCGTCGGCGTCGCGCACGAGCCACTGATCGACCGGGAAGAGCGGCACCCAGAGGAACGAGAAGCAACGCGTCTTCACGTAGCTCGCGTCCTCAGGGTCGTAGGCGCTGCGCCCGTACATCCCGAGACCCACACCGTTGATGCGGCCGAGGCCGACCTTCCTCGCCGCCGGCTCGGCGAAGAGGCGCCGGTCCGCGAGCGCCGTCTCGATCGTGTCGCGGTCGGCGCGCGGGAGCGGGGAGCGCAGCAGCTTCAGGAGACGTCCGTGCGCCGCCGACCCGCGGCCCGCGGCGACGTCCTCGACGACGCCCTTGAACCGCGCGAGCCCGAGCGCGCGGGCCCGCTCAGCGCGGAGGTCCTCGATCGGCGGGGGGAGGTCGTCGTGCATGCGAGGGAGGATACCTCGCCCCACTCGGCGTCGGACACGGCGAGGTAGTCTGTCGTCCACGATGAGGCGAGGGATCTGCACCGCGACCGCTCTGCTCGCGCTCGCCGCGTGCAGCGACGCGGCGACGCCGGCGCCCGTCGCGAAGCCGCCGGCGGCCCCGGCTGCGGCGCCTGCGAGCGTTCCCGTGGCGGCCGTCCCGGAACCCCCGGGGGTTTCAGCCGACCTTCCGACGACGGAGCCCGAGCGCACGATCGCGGCGGTCACGCGCGAGAACCCGGCCTTCCACGGCGTGAAGTTCACGACGGCGAGCGCGGCGCCGTTCGTCGTGCTGCACGAGATCCAGCAGGCGGACGTGCGCGACACGAAGCGCGCGTACGACGCGACGACGGGAACGATGCTCGAGGAGCCCATCGACGGAACGGTCAACCCGGCGAAGGTCGAACAGAACCGGCTCTGGACGCGCAAGGGCAACTTGCTCGCGCAACGCGGCGCGGTGCTCCTCACGGAACTGCATCGCCGGTTCAGGGAGGAGTTCGCGGAGGCTCTGCGGCTCCCGGCGCCCGGGCCGAAGGACGGGGCGATCACGTTCTTCGTCGCGTGGAAACGGGAGAGCTTCGACCGCATCCTCGCGGATCTGGGCCGGCCGGTGCCGTCGAGCGTGCGGACCGTGTATCTCCCGGTCGAGCGCGAGACCTTCACGTACGTCGGCGAGGAGTCGTTCCAGGCGAAGGACGTGGTTCCCTGCGCCGGCGGTTTCGCGCAGAAGACGGGCGACCAGACGCTCCTCTACGGCGCGTCGGACCGGCTCCTCGCCGGATACGCGGCGCTGCTCCGCGGTTCGACGTTCGACGCGGACGCTCCCGACGCCGACACGGGCCCGATGTGGTTCCGCGCGGGGTTCGGCGAGCTGATGAGCGCTGTCGAAGTCGAGCAGTCGAAGATGGAGACGCTCTCCGGCGTCACCTGGCGGCACGAGCGCCTTCGGCTCGACAGCGTCCTCGAAGCGCGCCGGCAGCGCGGATTGGCGGAGCGCTGGACGATCGAGCAGCTTCTCAAGCCGAACACCGCGGCGGAGGTCATCGTCTTCGGACAGCGCATCGAGCCGGGATCCGGCGGCATGACGTCGCTCTTCGCCGTGCGGAGCTGGGCGCTCTGCCACTACCTGCGTCACTACGACGGCGGGAGGTACCGGCCGCAGTTCCTCGAGTGGCTCCGCGTCGTGATGACGGGCACGCCGACCGCGAACGAGTTCGCGCGGATCATGGGCCGTCCGCACGCGGCGGACTGGGGACCGCTCGAGCGCGAGTTCGAGTGGTACTGGATGCATGTCCTCGCGCGGAAGGTCGGCCGCAGCCATGTGACCGGCGAATGGTCCGAGCCCTCGACCGAGCCGCCCGCGGGCCGCGTCGAGGAGGACCCGGAGTTCTGCGAGCTGTGGGAGGCGCGGAAGCCGAAGTAGCGCCGCGGTCACCTCGCGCACCCGGAGCCCGGGGTCAGGACGTCCGCAGGGTCCGCGCCGCACGGGCGTCTAAGATGCCCGCACCATGATTCGAGCCAGCCTCTCCGTCCCGCTCGCGGCCCTCTGCCTCGCCGGGCTCGCGTCCGCCGCCGTCGCCGACGAGTACGCGGTCGAGCCGTTCACCGGCGGCTACCTGACGCCGCCCGAACTCGTCTCCACCGAGAACCCGAACGGCGCGACGCAGATCGTCGGGAGCAAGACCGACGTCGCGATGGTCACGGTCACGCTGCCCTTCCGGTTCCCGTTCTTCGGCGCGCTGCGCGACAAGATCCGGGTCTCGGCGGACGGATGGATCGCGTTCGGCACGGCGTCGATCGTCGAGGCCGAGAACCCCGCGCTGCCCGTCGGGACGAAGCGCGAGGCGCTCGTCGCTGCACTCTGGGACGACCTCCGGACGACCGGCAAGGGCTCGATCGTCACGTTCACGCTCGGCACGTCGCCGAACCGCCGGTTCGTCGTCGCCTGGCGACTGATGGACACCGCGTCGCGCAGCGGCAACGACTTCTCGTTCGAGACGATCCTCCACGAGACCACCGGCCGCGTGGAGATCGTGTACGAGCCCGTCGGGAACTGGCGCGGACTCAGCTTCACCGCGGGCATCGAGGACGACTCGGGCAAGCGCGCGTTCGGCGGGCCGAACCTCTCCAACGCGAACGAGGGCCGTCCGGCCGAGGACCAGCGCTTCATCCCGAACTCGGTGTCCGTGTCGGGCACGATCACCCGCAACCGGCCGACGGCGTCCGCGACCGGCCTCGGCTCGACGACCGAGCCGGGTCTCCCGACCCTGCCGGTCCGGGGCGCGCGCGTGGCGCTGACGCGCGAGGACGACGGCCGCACGGTCGCGACCGGCCTGACGAACGCCGACGGAACCTTCACCGTGGCGGCGCTTGGCATCGACGGCGTGCCCGGACTCGCCGTTGAACTCCTCGCGGCGGGCGAGGAGTCGCGCGTCACCGACGCGACCGGCGCCACGTGGACGCGCCGGATCGCGGCGGGCGTCGTGCCCGCGGGGACGCCGTCGATCGGCACCGTCCACCTCGACGCGGCCGTGGACGTCGTCGATCCGAACTTCCGCAAGGCGCTGAGCGTCCAGCAGGCGGCGCGCCGCGGCTTCGAGTTCGCGCTCGCCGCGTCGGCCACTGCGACGCGGTCGACGAAGAAGTTCCCCGAGCTCGAGATCCGCTGGGTGCAGGGCTCCGCGACCGCGAGCGGCTACACCGCCGCCGCCGGGACGACCCCGGCGCGCGCGACGATCTCCGACGCCCCGGCGAACCCGGACCCCTACGACGACGACATCGTGCTGCGCGAGTACGGGCAGCACGTCCTCGCGTCGATCGCGGCCCTTCCGACGGGCGGCGTGCTCCATCAGTGGACCACCGTGCTCTCGAACGAGTCGCTGGCCTTCCTCGATGGCTTCTCGTTCTGGTTCGCGGCGGCGGTCGAGGGGCGTGCCCAGTTCATCGACACGATCACGCCGAGCCCCTTCGCGACCGTCTTCGACCTAGAACTCCCCAATCCCGCGGTGACGGGTCCCGCGGTGACCGGCGCGGTCGCCGCCTCGCTCTGGGAACTCGTGGACGGCGCGAACGATGCGTTCGACGGCTTCGTCGGCGCGCTGCCCGAGCAGGGCCACGAGGTGCTCGTCACGCTCGATCAGAGGAAGGGAGCCGACACGCTGCCCGCGGGATCGGCCGCGTGGACGGTCTCGACGTTCTTCGACGCGTGGCGCACGGGCGGCGCCGCCGCCGAGCGCGAGGCGACGGGCCGCGCGTTCATCCGCCTCGGCACGCTCGCCGACGACTCGAGCGAGCCGAACGACGTCGCGGGCGAGGAGAAGGCGTTCACGGCGCCGACGCGCAAGCTGACGGGACTCGTCCTCAACCGCTTCAACGAGGACCGCTTCTCGTTCGCCGTCGGGTCCACGCCGGTGTCGGTGGCGGTCAGCTTCCCGGAGGAGGCGATCGTCGAGGTGTCGGTGCTCGACGCCGCGGGGGGCGTGCAGGTCTCGGCGACGAACGCCGCGACGGAGTCGTCGGTCGTCGTCGTGACGCCCGGCACGCTGGCACCCGGCACGTACGTGGCCCGGATCGCGTGGAAGTCGGGACCCGCCGCGCACTACTCGCTCTCCATCTACGACCATCTCGTGCTCGTGACCACCGCGCTCCCGGAGTGGACCGCGGGCGAGCCTTTCAACTTCGACGTCGTGGTCACGGGCGGACTCGCGCCGCTGAAGCTCACGCTCGATCCCGCGATCCCGGGACTCTCCTTCGGCTCGTCGGGAACGCACCTCACGGGCCGGCCTGAGGTCGCGGCCGTTCAGGATGTCGACGTGATCGTCGAGGACGCGAGCGGCGCCGAGCCCCGCGTCGCGGGGACGCTCCACGTCGTAGTCAATCCCGCGCTCGTCCTCCCCGAGCACTTCGGCGTGCCGGCGGCGCGCACGATCGCCGTCGACCTCGGCACGGGCGGAACGGCGCCCGTGTGGACGACTGGGGGTCCGACGCCCGCCGGGTTCACGTTCACGGGCGGGGACACGCTCCGCCTCGCCGGCCCGACGGGATCGCCGCGCACGTTCGACGTCTCGGGCACCGGCACGGACGCGGTGGGCGCCTCGGTGATCGCGAAGACCTGCCACGTGGTCGTCTGCGAGGCGGCCAACGCCGCAGGGCGCACGGCCGTCACGGCGGGGGAGCCGTTCGGGTTCTACTTCGACGCGATCGAGGGCAGCCGCGCTTCCTTCGACTTCGCGTTCACGGGCCGCGGAACGCTGCCTCAGCTCGTCGTGCTCGACGTCGCGGGCGCAACGGTTCCCGCCGCGGCGGCGATCCGCCCGGGCGGCGGACACGTGCGCGTCGTGAACCTCGCCGTGCCGCTGACAGGCCGGTACTTCCTCGTCTTCAAACCGGCCGGGTCGTCGAAGTTCACCGGCAGCGTCAGCCCGGTGCGATCGCGCGTCCGTCCGCCGGTGCGGATCTCGGGCGTCGCCGACATCGCGACTCCGACGACTCGCGCGGAACTCCGCTTCCACGCCATCGCGGGTTCCGTCGCCCGCGTCGTCCTGCGCAGCGGCGAGGCGCCGGTCGCGGCGAAGCCGGACTTCATCGAGCTGAAGGACCCGAATGGGCAGATCGTCGCCCTCCCGTCGGGGCACAAGAGCGCGAACGAGCGGCGCAAGACCGTCTCGGGAATCGAGCTCCTCGAAACGGGCGAGTACCTGCTCACCGTCGGGGGCGACGACGCCTCGACCGGTCCGCTGCTCTACACGGTCGAGATCTCGCCGCCGAACGGGGCGCCTTTCAAGGTCGACTGATACTCTTCCGCGCATGACCTCGGGAGGCATGCCGGGATTCCCATTCGCCGCGGGCACGGGCTCCATCGCGGGCGGGATGCCCGACTTCTGCGGTCCCGACGAGCTCGCGAAGATGGTCCTCACGCTGCGCCGGTGGGAGCGGCAGGACTCGCTCGAGGGGAAGATCTCGGAAGGCGGCATGAGGCGCCTGCTGGAGCTCGCGTTCCAGGTCAGCCTCACGACCGAGGAGGGGCGCCATCCCCGGTTCCGCTTCTTCGTCTCGGCGCCGACGACCGAGTCGAACATGCCGCCGATCGCGCGCTTCGACCCGCCGATCCCGCTGCGCCCCGACACGCTGCGCCGCATGGTGCCCGCCGTCAGTTCGCGTCTGCACGCGCTCAAGATCGTCGAGGCGAAGAACGGCGGTCTCTACGCCGACAGCGTCCTCGCCGTGGACGAGCTCGGCGACTCGGGCGGGATCGGGCGTCCCGAGATCTCGATGGGACTCGGCCTCCCGGGCCTCATGGTCCGCGTCGACGGTCCCGGCCGCCTGCGCGCCACCGAGAAGGGCTTCACGTGGGAACTGCGCGACGGCCGCGTCCGGCCGCTGAACCACTACGCCGTGATCTCGGTCGTGCGGAAGTGGTTCTCCGACCTCGCGTCGTCGCTGCTCCAGGAGACGGGAGCCGCGGAGATCGTCCGCGTGACGGCCGAGGAGGACCCCGCCATCGTCTTCGACTCGGTCTGGTCGTTCGTGCTGGCCACGACCGTGCAGACGAACCACGGCGGCGCCTTCGCCATCCTGCCGGGCGAGCCGGGGCCCGAGGTCCGCATCAAGTACCCGGCCCGCGACCTCGACCTCGCCCGCGGCGTCACGGCGTTCTGGCGGACGTGCTTCGACGCGGAGAGGGAGCACGACCGGCGGACCCTCGAGGGCAAGGCCGCCGCGTGGGACACCGCCAAGCGGCGCATGTTCTCGTCGGCGCGCGCGCTCGCGGAGCTCGCCAACGTGGACGGCTGCGTCGTCCTCGACCGGCGGCTCCGTCTCTTCGGGTTCGGGGGCGAGATCCGGGTCGCCGAGGAGCAGGTGAAGGGCTGGGAGTGCATCGAGGCGCATCCCGAGACGCTCGAGCCTCTCGCCGCGATCGACGTGGAGCGCTGGGGCACGCGGCACCGTTCCGCGTTCCGCCTGTGCTGCGTCCGTCCCGGCGCCACCGTGTTCGTGGTCAGCCAGGACGGCGACCTGCGCGTCTTCCACGGTCACACCTCGAACCAGGTGCTCGCGTGGCAGTCGCTCGGCTCCTGGATGACGGCAGCGGACCGCTGGTGATGCGCATCTCGCTCGTACGGCACGGCGAGGCGGCCCCCGCGGCGAACGACGGGGAGAGGCCGCTCACCGCCGCGGGACGCGATCAGGTCGCGCGGCTCGCGCAGTGGTGCGCCGCGAACGGCGTCGAACCGCGGCAGATCCGCCACAGCGGCATCCTGCGCGCCGCGCAGACGGCGGAGATCCTCGCCGCGCGGCTCGATCCGCCGGACGGCACGATCGCGGTGCGCGGGCTCGCACCCGACGACGACGCGTCGAAGTGGCTGCACGAGCTCCCTCACGAGACCGGGGACGTCCTCATCGTCACGCACATGCCGCTCGTCGGCGAGATCGCGGCGCTCCTCGCCGGCCGCCGCGGCTCGGCTCCGTTCGCGCCCGCCGAGATCGCGTGCTTCGAGCCGGACGGCGCGGCGCTCCGCGTCGTCGCGAGCTGGCGGCCGTAGCCCGCTCTCCGCGCGCCGTCACTTCCTGAGCGGCGCGGTCTCGTAGACCGCCTCGACGAGCCCCGAGACCTGGAGAGCCGGGCACTTCGCAGAGAGCGTGGCGCGGTGCGCGCGGAAGGGACGCCCGAGGGCGACCTGCACGTCGGCGCCGCCGGGGATCTCGAACCGTTCCAGCGACAGCGCCGCCGCGGCCTCGCGCGTCAGCAGGAGACCGCCGTCGAAGTCCGGGTCGAAGGCCGCGGAGACCTTCTCGTGCGCCGACCCGTCGAGCGCCGTCAGCTCGATCTCGAGACGCTGGCTGCGCGAGAGGTCGACGCCGCGCGTTCCTCCCTTGCGCTTGAGCAGCGGCGGCCGTCCGGGCGGACCGACGGACTCGACCGAGAGTTCGGCGAGGAACTTCCTGCCGACGACGATCCCGCCCTCCGCCACGTAGGCGAGGCGCATCGGCCGCGTGCCGCGGTCTTCGGGCCGGAAGACGAACCGGTGGGGCACGTCTCGGGCCGTCGACTCGGCCGCTCGCACGGCGTCGTCGGGGAGCGCCGCCGCGCCGACGATCCCGCCCTCTTGCACCACGACCCAGCGCTTCGCGTACGGGGCGCCGTCGAGCGTGGCCGCGTTCGCCGCGACCCACTCGTCGTCCTTGCGGCGGGCGTCCTCGAGCGCCGGCGATTCGCGAGTCGACGTGGCGCACGCCGCCGCGACGAGCGTCAGCGCGAGCATCCAGCGTCTCATGGCGTCACCCTCGTTTCGAGCTGCCCGATCTCCTCGGACGTCAGCACGCCCGCGGCCCCCAGCTCCGTGGCGGCGGCGACGAGCGCCTCGCCGTCGTCGCGGTCGTCCACCCGGACTGCGCGGATCGCACGCCACTTGCGGTCGGCGAACTCGCGCGCCGTGATCGACGACGCGCGGTACTCCCGCCACGACGCCTGGAGTTCGTCGAGGAAGTCGTCGGGTCCGAGCACGGCGGGGGCTCGCGCCGCCGCCGGCGGCGGCGCGGGCGTCGCGGCGGGGACCGGCTGTTCCTGCGCGATCGCCCGGTTCGCGCCTGCGCGGGGCGGAGGAGGGACTTCCACGTCCGCGGCCGCGGCGCGCTCCTTGTTCCACATCGTCACGGCGCCGGCGGCGGCGACGGACTGGAAGATGTGGATCGGGATGAGCGCGACCCAGATGTCCGCGTTGTAGAGGAAGAGCTCGAGGAGGAAGAACCCCACGAACCCGCGTCCGTTGCCCGCGTAGAGGTGTCCGAGCCCGGGGAAGAAGAGCGAGAGGATCGCTCCGATCGAGGGGTCCTTGACGGTCTGTTCGGACGGAGGCATGCGAAGAGAGTAAACCCCACGCGTCACCGCCGTGCATGACGGAGCCCCTTCGGCCGTCCAACCGGGCGTGGGCGGGTATAACACCAACGCATGAGACGACGACGGCTCCTCCTCGCGACGGCCGCCCTCACGGGCGTCGTGGCGCTCCTCGCCGCGGACGCGCGAGGCGCGTCCCGCAGGCTCGTGCGCGTCAGCGACCCGACGTCGCTCCAGCACCCGCCCGGTCCGTACCTCACCGGCCCGCGGACCTGCACGCCCGACCTGCCCCAGGTGATCCTCGACCAGCTTCCCGTCGAGCAGCGGACCACGGTCGAGCTCCTCGGCGAGACCTTCGACCCCGCGAAGTTCGACGAGATCTCCGTCGCGGGCGACGGACGCCTCCTCGCTTACGCGACCAGCGTCGGCGCCACCGGCCTGCCGGGAACCTCGAAGGAGATCGTGATCGTGCCGACGGATCCGGGCGAGGACCCGGTGCGGGTGCCGAAGGTGTCGAGCGAGAACGACCAGCCGTCCATCCAGATCGACGACTTCGGCTATCGCTGCGTCTTCCGCTCGTCGGCGGGCCCGGGCGGCGTCGCGCCCTCGAACATCCATCTCTACAACTTCACGCGCATCGGCGACACGCCCACCACGGACACCGTCGCGGTCACCGAGATCACGAGCGGCGCCGCGTTCGACCCCGCGCTCGCGGCCCGCACGCGCGTGCGCGAGGTCGGCGGCGGCCTCAAGGTGAAGGAGCGCGACGCGCGCGTGGCGTTCGTCTCCACGGACGACCTCGTCACGGGATCGAACCCGGCGCGCCTCGAGCAGCTCTTCCTCTGGGAGGAGCAGGGCACGGTCACACGCCAGCTCACGCGGCACGACGACCTCGCGGCGCACGTGAACCGGCCGTCGATCTCGAAGTCGGGCGACGTGATCGTGTTCGAGTCCTCGGCCGACCTCGTGCCGGCGGCCGTCGATCCCATCGACTCCTCGCGCGTGGGCAACCCGGACGGCGTGCGGCAGATCTTCCGCTGGCGCCGCGGGCGCGGCATCGACCAGCTCACATGGTCGGACGGCGACTCGTTCTCGCCGCGCATGGATCTCGCCGGCCGCTTCGTGCTGTTCGCGTCGCGCGGCGACCCGCTGCGCGGCGGCAACCCCGAGGGAAACCTCGAGATCTTCTCCGTGACGCCAGGTGCCTCGCCGGCGCGCCGCCTGCGCCAGCTCACGCAGACCGCGGACGGCGACAGCGTCTTCCCGCGGCCGACGACCCGGTCGAGCGTGTTCACGTTCTTCTCCACGGCGCACCCGCCGCTCCCGGACAGTTGGCTCGTGCCGGTGTCCTCGTCCAACCCGCGCCGCACCTTCGGCGACGGTCCCCACGAGTGCACGCCGCAGGCGCTCCTCTTCGATCGCGGCAGGGTCTCTCACGTGCACGGCGTGCTCGACGCCGAGAACGCCGGGCGCTTCATCGGGTCGCCGTCGCTCCTGCCCGTGCTCACGGGACCGCCCGTCCCGTCGCCGTTCGGGCAGAAGGTCTTCTTCGCGACGAACGACTACCACCTGAACCCCGTCGATCCCGACACCGAGGAGCGTCCGGAGACGACGCAGCTCTTCGCGTTCTTCGTTGCGATGTGGGCCCGCGCCGGCGCGCGGTAGCGCAGCGTCCGTCGTCCGCCCCGTAAGATGGGCGCATGTCCGTGCCCGCTGGCGTCTCGGCCTTCCTCCTCGCCGTCCTCGTGCTCGCCGCCGGGAGCGCCCGCGGCGGCGACGCGGAGAAGCCGGCGCCGCCGACCCCCGAGGAGGTCGCCGCCGCGCAGAAGAAGAAGAAGATCGAGCTCGACGCCCGCCGCGAGCAGCTACCGGAGTCCGCGCGCGCCGCGATGAAGCTGCTCGACCGGTTCCGCGACAAGGACTTCCGCGTGTGGTCCACGTCGCGCGGGCAGGTCGTCGCCTTCGGGAAGGACGCGGTCCCCGCGCTGCTCATCTCGCTCGAGGAGCTCGACTGGGAGACGCGCGCCTTCGCGGCGAGCTGCCTCGCGGACATCAAGGACCCCGCGTCCGCGGGAGCGCTCGCCGACGCCTACGCGAAGGAGACGTTCGTCGAGGCGCGCCGCCAGTACGCGCTCGCGATGGCGTCGATCCGGAGCCCCGCGTCGAAGCCCACGCTGCTCGCGGCCGCGGCCGATCCCGAGTCGGGACTCCGTCTCGCCGCCGCGCGCGGTCTCGGCGCGCACGAGGACCCTCAGTTGAAGGACGCGCTCTCGAAGCTCTCGGGCGACGCCGACCTCGACGTGAAGTACGAGGCCCGCGGCGGTCTCGCGGCTCTCCACGACGCGGTCGCGGTGAAGGCGCTCGTGGACGAGGCGAAGGCGATGGTGAAGGACCGCGACATCGAGCGCGTCGCGTCGAAGGAGATCCACGACAACGGCGATCGCTACTCGCAGTACCTCCTCGGCCTGGCGCTCGCCCGCGCGGACGAGCAGAAGGACGTCTACTCGATGCTGACCGAGATCCTGAACGGCGAGAAACCGTGGGACCACAAGTCGTTCCTGCGCATGGGCGTCGCCGAGGGACTCGGGCGCCGCTCCGCCGCGACGGGCAGAGTCGATCCGCGGCTCGCCGCTGGCATCACGCACAAGGACGACGAGGTGCGCGTGGCGTGCAGCTATGCGGCCGGCTGGGTCGGCTCTGCGGAACTCCTGCCGAAACTGAAGGAGGCGCTCTCCGACGCGCAGATGGACGTGCGCTACAACGCCGTCACCGCGCTCGGCCGGATCGGCAACGACGAGGCGACGAAGCTCCTCGACCGCTCGCTGAAGGACAAGGCAGACGAGGTCCGCGTCGGCGCCGTGCGAGCGCTAGGGAGCATCCTCCTGCCCGAGGCGACGAAGGCGCTCCTCCAGGCCGTGCGCGACGAGAAGTACGTCATCCGCGTCCTCGCGGCGCGGCACCTCGCGCACCGCACGACCGAGCCCGACGTGCTCGACGCGCTGACGAAGTCCGCGAAGGATCAGGACTACGGCGTGAGGGAACAGGCGCTGGCGTCGCTCGCGCACCATCCCGACGGAGCCGTCGTCCTGCCGGCGATCGTGCGCGGGCTCGACGACCCGGACTACGGCGTTCGCACGAGCGCCTGCCTCGGTCTCGCGGCCCTGGGCGAGGTCTCGCTGACCGCCGAGGAGTCCGTCGGCCAGAAGGTCGCGTCGATGCACCTCGCGGCCCGCGAGGCGAAGCTGGTGCGCGGCTCCGAGGAGGCGCTCGACGCCGTGCGGTTCCCGTCGTCGGTGCCGCCGCTCCTCGACGGCCTGCTCTCCGACGTCGAGGAAGTCCGCCGCCGCTCGAACCTCGCTCTCTCGAAGATGGGCGAGACCGGCCAGAACTACGATCCGTCCGCGCCGAAGGAGGCGCGCGACGAGGCCGCGAAGCGGTGGCGCGGCTGGTGGGCGGCGCAGGGCGGGAAGCTGCCGCAGCGCGGCGCCCGCGCGCGCGCCGCGACCACCGGGACGCTCGCCGAGACCGCGAAGGACCTGAAGTGGAAGGGACTCGACATCGCGCTCCTCTTCGATTCGACGGGATCGATGTCGGGCCTCATCAACGCGGCGAAGGAGCGCATCGACGAGATCGCGGAGGAGCTCCACGACCTGCTTCCGAGCCTTCGCGTCTCCGTCTACACGTACCGCGACGCCGGCGACAGCTACGTCTTCTACGGAACGCCGCTCACCTACGACACGTGGAAGCTCTCGGCCTTCCTGCAGGATGCGAAGGCCGGCCAGGGCGGCGACATCCCCGAGGCGGTGTTCGAGACGGTGAGCAACGCCGCCGAGCACCTCGTCTGGCGTCCCGACGCGCACAAAGTCGTCGTCTACGCCGGCGATGCGCCGCACCACCCCGAGCTGCACGGCGTCTTCATGGCGTCGATCAAGAAGTTCTTCACGGCGCAGAACCAGGCCGTGCTCCACGCGATCTTCACGGACACGAACCGCCGCTCGATGGACATCAAGTCCCGCAAGAAGCGCGAGGACTTCTCGAAGGTGCAGAGCCCCTTCTTCAACCTCTACAAGCAGACCGCCGAGGCCGGCCGCGGCCGCGGCATCCTGCTCAACGACGAGAGCGCCCTCATCAAGGAACTGCTCGTGCTGACGTTCGGCGAGACCTTCCGGCCGGACGTGGAGAACCTCCTGGATTTCGAGAGATGAGCGCGTAGCGCTCATCGTTCGAGATCCGAGAGGTCGCGCGCCGACTTTGGCGCGCCACCTCCTCGACTTCGAGAGATGAGAGCGCCGCGCAGCGGCGCGTGCATCGTTCGAAGGCGGAGAGATCGCGCCGCGCGCCTCGCGCGGCGTGCATCTCCTCGACTTCGAGAGGTGACCCGGCGCTCCGGTAGGTCGTCCGGCCCCGGACCTCGATCAACGCAGCGCGCGACGGGGGGGGGGCGGGACCGTGGGTCCGCACAATCGCCTCGGCCGTCCGCGCGGTATGACGTATCATCATGCCGATGCCGAAGACCAAGATCGCGATCACGCTGGACTCGCGCCTCCTCGGGCGGGTGGACGCGCTCGTCGGTGTGCGGTTCAAGAACCGCAGCCAGGCGATCGAGGCCGCCGTGTCGGAGAAGCTCGAGCGCTACGGCAGGACGCGCCTCGCGTGCGAGTGCCTCAAGCTCGACCCGCAGGAAGAGCGGAGACTCGCGAACGTCGGTCTCGCGGCGGACCTCGGTTCATGGCCCGAGTACTGAGGGGCGAGATCCGCTGGGCCGACCTCGACCCGACCCGCGGGAACGAGCAGACGGGCCTGCGTCCGGTGCTCATCCTCAGCGAGGACGTCTTCAACGAGCGGTCCGGGACCGTGATCGCCGTGGCCCTGACCGGCGGCCGACCTCGAGCCGGGTTCCCGCTGACACTCGAGAGTCGTGCGCGCGGACTGCCGAAGCCGTCGTGGATCAAGATCGGCCAGATCCGCACGCTCTCGACCGAACGCGTCGGCAAGCGCATCGCGCGGTCCTCGGACGAGGAGGTCGCGGCCGTCATCGAAGGGCTGAACGAGATCCTGGGCGGCTGAGCCGGTCGCGGAGTTCCATGCCGACCCTCGCCCGCTCCAAAGCGCGGCCGACGGTGTCCGCGCTGTCGATGCCGGGATCGCTGAGCGCGGCGATCGGTCGCCGAGTCCCCGACGACCGACCGCCGCGATGTACGAGAATCCGAGCCCGGCTGACGACGTCGCCCCCGGCTATCGCCCCGCCCGGGCCGGATTCTCGATCGCGTGGATCGCGAGCCCGTGCACCGCTTCCGCGGCCTCCATGATCGCCTCGGGCAGCGTCGGGTGCGCGTGGATGGTGGCCGCGATGTCCTCGACGCGCGCGCCCATCTCGATGGCGAGTGCGCCCTCCGCGATGAGCTCGCTCGCCTGCGGGCCGACGATGTGGAGTCCGAGCACCACGTCGGTTTTCCTGTCCGCCACGATCTTCGCGAAGCCCTCGGCCTCGTTCATCGAGAGCGCGCGGCCGTTCGCGGTGAACGGGAATTTCCCGACGACCGGGTCGTAGCCCTTGGCCTTCGCCTCGGCCTCTGTCAGGCCGACCGAGCCGATCTCCGGGTCCGTGAAGATGACGGCCGGCACGCAGCGATAGTCCGCCGCGGACGGCATCCCGCAGATCACCTCGGCCGCGACGATGCCCTCGCGGCTCGCCTTGTGCGCGAGCATCGGCTGGCCCGCGACGTCGCCGATCGCGTAGACGTGCGGCACGTTCGTGCGGCGTTGCTCGTTCACGCCGATGAAGCCCTTCTCCACCTTGACGCCGATCTTCTCGAGCCCGAGGCCCTCGGAGTTCGGCCGGCGGCCGACGGTCGAGAGGATCCAGTCCGCGTCGAACGTCTTCTCGCCCTTGTGCGACTTGACGAACACGCGCACGCCGCCGGTCGGGAGCTTCTCCCAGCGCTGCGCGAACGACTCGAGCTGGATGTCGACCTTGCGCTTCTTGAGGCCGCGGTGGACGACGGCGACGAGGTCCGGGTCCTGGCCGGGGAGCAGCGAATTCGTGGCTTCCACCACGATGACTTCGCTGCCGAGCTTGCGCAGGAAGGTGCCGATCTCGAGTCCGATGTAGCCGCCGCCGATGACGAGGATCTTCTTCGGGACGGCCGAGAGCGCCAGCGCCTCCGTCGAGCCGAGCACGTTCACGCCGTCCACTTTGAACGCGGGCAGTTCGATCGGGCGCGAGCCCGTGGCGATGATCACGTCCGTCGCCTCGATCTCCTCCACGCCCGCCGCCGACTTCACCGACACCTTCGTCGGCGTCACGAACGTCGCCTCGCCCGCGACGTGCTCCACCTTGTGGTGCTTGAAGAGGAGCCCGACGCCGCCCGTCAGGCGGTCCACGATCTTCTGCTTCCACGCGACCATCTTCTGGATGTCGATCGACACCGCACCGATGCCGATGCCCATCTCCGCGGCGTCGTGCGCGCGGTCGGCCACGGTCGAGGCGTGGATCATCGCCTTCGACGGGATGCAACCCACGTTGAGGCACACGCCGCCGAGCTTCTCACGCTCGACGCAGATGACCTTCTTGCCCTTCTGCGCGGCGCGGATCGCGGCCACGTAGCCGCCCGGGCCGGCTCCGATGACGAGGACGTCGGTGGTTCGCATCGATTCTCCTGACCGGCGGGGCGAGGCGCCGCGCCGGTCAGGAGAATCGTCAAGTGGCTGCACAAAGGGAAGAACTCGTGCGGGGGCAGCAGCGTGCGAGCATCCGCGGCGATGCCTTTCGAGATCGTCGGCGACATCACGGACGTCGAGACGATCGCCGTCGGTGCCCGTATCCGTGAGTTGGCGCGACTTCGCCGCCTGTACGGTCCGGGCCGATGGCGTAAGCTGAAAGGCGTCGCACTAATCCGGCTACGCAGCGGCACGACCCGCAGAGCGGAGTTGCACTGGTATGAAGCGCACGGCATCGGCAGGAAAGAAGTCAAGCGGAAGAGGTACCTCGACCGTGACGCGTAGACCCGCCCGGAGGGCCCCGGTGGAGTTCGCGGTCTGCGTCGCGAACCCCGGCCATCCGGCGTCGTTGGAACTGCACAAGATCTACCGCGTGGTTCCCGATGCCGCTGCCGCCCGGGACGGCGACTTGCGGATCGTCGACGAGAGCGGCGAGGACTACCTGTATCCGGCGGAGTGGTTCGCGTCGGTCGATCTGCCGGGACGCGTGAGGAAGTCGCTGCTCCGAGTGGGATGAGAGCCGACTTGCCCGAGTCGGAGGACGATCGGGCGCGCTCAGGTTGATCGGCGGCGTCAGCGGCGGAAGGGCTGCTGAGCCGCCGACCTCAGATCCGGTCCCAGTCCCAGATCGCGAAGCGGGTCTTCGTGTCCACCCCGTGCCCGCATTGCTTGAGAGTCAGCAGGATGTTCCCGCGGTGGTGGCTCTCGTGCGCGACGAGGTACGCGAGCGTCGTCGCGAGGCCCTTCTTGAACGGGCGGAAGCCCTTCTCGCCCGCCGCCGCGCGGCGCAGCCACTCCTCGACGCGGAGCGCCGAGTCGGCAAGCGCAATGGCGAGTTCCTCGCGGCTGGGCTCGTCCTCCGTCGCAAACCTTCTCGCGCCGGGAGCGAGCGCCTTCGCCCGCGCTTCGAGTTGCATCACCCGCACCGTGTGCAGGTGCGCGAACTGCCGCGCCACGCTTCGTCCCCCGCGCGTCGACAGCGTCGCGGAGAGACCCGCGTCGTCGATCTCGGCGAGGAGCTTCAGGTTGATGCGCTGGTTCGTGCGCCAGGCTTCGAGGGTGTCGTCGGTCTCGGGCATTGGGATCCTCCGGTCGCCATCAGGCCTTCGAGCTTCGGAGATCGAGTTCACACCGCGTGCGCCCGGACCGCGACCTCGCGCTCCAGGCGCCCGGCGAGCGCGTCGCGGGCCGTCTCGATGTCGTAGTGCGTCTGGAGGTTCATCCAGAACGCCGGGTCCATCCCGAAGTACCTTCCGAGGCGCAGAGCGGTGTCGGCCGAGATGCCGCGCAGGCCGTGCACGATCTCGTTGATCCTCCGCGGCGGAACGCTGATCGCCTTCGCGAGCGCGTACTGCGAGACGTCCATCGGTTTGAGGAACTCCTCGAGGAGCATCTCGCCGGGATGGGTGGGCGGAAGGTCGCGGCCCGCCGCGCGGGCGCGTCGGCTAGTGGTAGTCGACGATCTCGACTTCGTAGGCATGGTCGTCCTTCCAGCGGAAACAGACCCGCGCGCTGATCGTCGATCCGGATGCTGTGCCGGCCTGGGGTTCACTTCGGAGTGGGCTGCGTCTCGGGACGTACGAGTGCGTCGATCGGGTCGCTTCGGTGCGCTCGCCTCCACTCCTTCCAGAGTTGGAAAGTCCCGATGGCGACGGCCAGTCCGGCAAGCGTGACGAGCAATTGGCGCGTAGGGGAACCCGTCCAGCGTGCCGACATCGTGCCCACATGCTAGCCCGCGCGCTCCGGTGACCGCAGCCTCGGCGGCCTTCCCTTCCCAGGAGACCGGCTGCGCGTCGCGGCCGTCCCCTGGCTGGCAACCCGGTAGCACTGTGCTACCCTTCAGCCATGAGCCAGCCCGTCAAGCTGTCCGACGCCCTCGTCCTCGACGCCCGGCTCGCGGGCGATGCGTTCCAGCGATCGATCGCCGGACAGGTCGAGTTCTGGGCGCGCCTCGGCCGCGCCGTCGAGCCACTGCTCCAGGGGGCGCAGGTGCTGGCGCTCTGCCGCAACGCGGCCGCGTACCCGCTCTCGGAGTGCATCGCGAGCGTGGATACGGCAGAAGGCCGGAGCCGAGTCTCGGATCACCTCGCGACGATCCCCTACCCGCACTACGAGCCGGCGCCCGGCCGTCCCGGTCATCTCGTGCGCATCGACGAGGACGGGACTCGCACGGTCGGCCGGTTCGTCCAGCGCCGATTCGTTCCGTCGAGGAAGGGGAAGGCGCGGCGTTGAGTTCGCCAATCGACGAGCGACCGATCGTCGTCGCCATCGCGGGACCCAACGGGGCGGGGAAGACGACCTTCTACCAAGCGCACGTCGCTCGCGCCGGGCTGCGGCTCGTCAGCGCCGACGTGATCGCGCGCGAACTCGGAGCCGAGCCGTACGCCGCGGCCGCGATCGCGGGGGCGCTGCGGCAGGAACTCGTTCGGCAGCGGGAAAGCTTCGCGTTCGAGACGGTGTTCTCGGACCCGGTCGGCGACAAGATCGCGTTCCTGAAGGAGGCGCGGACTGCGGGATACGCCGTCGTCGTCTGCTTCGTCGGGGTCTCGGGACCGGACGTCTGCGAGGAGCGGGTTGCGATGCGCGTGTCGCAGGGCGGACACGACGTCCCGACGGAGAAGGTCGTCTCGCGCTTTCCCCGCGTGCTCGAGAACCTGCGTGCCGCGATTCGCGAGTTGCCGCACGTGATCGTCTTCGACAACGACGACCTGAAGCGGCCGTTCCGGCGCGTGGCGGAGTTCGAGGAGGGGCGCGCAGTGTTCCGCGCCGACTCGCTGCCGGCGTGGGTCGCTCCGCTGATGCCGTGAGAGGCGGAGCCGACGAGCTGAGCGACCACGTCGTCGAAGCGCGATACGGAGCCAGGAACGAGTCGTCGGCTGCGGGAGATGGAGAGCTAGCGGCGCCGGAGGGCCGACGACTCGATCCAGGCACCGCATCGCTGCGTTCGGCGTCGAGCGGCGACGGTCTCGGTTGCCGCCGTTCGCCGTCTACCTGAAGTTCGGCGCCTCGCCGAACTTCAGAGCGGGAACGCCCCCTCCGCCGTCTTCCCCTCCTCGAAGAACGGCCGCACGTCGGCGAGTTGTTCGCGGAGGTACGGGTGGACGTTCTCCGTGACGTCCTCGATCAGCGTGTCGAGCGTCGGCGGGGCGGCCTTCTCGGCGGTCTGGATCTCGCGCGTGACGAGGTCGTTCTGCTCGGCGAGCACGCGTTCCTCGGCGGCGGCGTCCCAGAGACGGTGCTTCTCGAGGAAGCGGCGCATGCGGTCCACGGGATCGTTCCTCTCCCACATCTCGACTTCGACCGGGTCGCGGTAGCGCGTCGGATCGTCGGAGGAGCTGTGGCCGTGACGGCGGTACGTGACGGCCTCGATGAACGTCGGCCCCTGGCCCGTGCGCGCGCGCTTCACGGCGTCGCGCGTCACCGCGATGACGGCGAGGAGGTCGTTGCCGTCCACGCGGATGCCGGGCATGCCGTAGCCGCGCGCCTTCACGGCGATCGTCGGCGACGCGGTCTGCGCGGCTACGGGCACCGAGATCGCCCAGCCGTTGTTCTGGCAGAAGATGACGACCGGACACTTCCACACGCCCGCGAACGTCATCGCCACGTGAAAGTCGGGCTCGGAGGTCGCGCCGTCGCCGAGATAGGCGAGCGCCACGTTCTCGGCGCCGCGGATCTGCATTGCGCGCGCGCAGCCGACCGCCTGCGGCACCTGCGTGCCGATGGGGGAGCTGAGCGACACGTGGTTGCCCTGCCGGAAGCTGAAGTGCATGGGCTGCTGGTGGCCCTTCTCCTCGTCGTGCGAGTTGCCCATCAGTTGCGCGATGTAGCGGGAGACGGGCATGCCGCGGAGGAGTGCCGCGCCGCCTTCGCGGAGCGCCGGGAAGAGCCAGTCGGACTTGCGGACGCACGCGGCACCGCCGACGGTCGCCGCCTCCTGGCCCGTGGACGCACCGTAGAACGCAATGCGTCCCTGGCGCTGGAGCAGGAGACACCGCCGGTCGAGCGTCCGGATCAGCAGCATCTGCTTGTAGAGATCGACCATCCGCTCGCCGGGGAGCTTCGGGTCCGTCGCGGGATCGAGGGTGTCGTCGTCGCGCAGCACGCGGAAGAGGCCGAGATCCGGCGGGACCTCGGGCTGGTCGGGAAAGAGCGTCGGCGGGCTGGGGTTGGAGCGGCTCATGCGACGTCTCGGTAGGGGCGGACCCCTGTGTCCGCCCCCGTTGACGCGTGTTCGAGACAGGGCGGACACGGGGGTCCGCCCCTACCGAGAACTGGTGCCAGCACTGACCTAGATCTCCAGCAGCAACTGCTGCGGGTCCTGGAGCAGCGCGACCACGTGATTCATGAACCGCGCGCCCGTCGCGCCGTCGTTCATGCGGTGATCGATCGAGATCGAGAGGTACATGATGTCGCGGATCTCGATCTTCTCGCCGACGACCCACGGCCGCTTCTTGATGGCGTGGACGCCGACGATCGCGGCCTCGGGGTAGTTGATGACGGGCGTCGCGAAGAGCCCGCCGATGTTGCCCGCGTTCGTGATCGTGAACGTGCCGTCCTTCAGGTCCTCGATCTTCGACTTCCCCGCCCGCGCGTCGGTCGCGAGACGATCCGTCTCGGCGGCGATGTCGAGGAGCGAACGCTTGTCCACGTCCTTGACGACGGGGACGATCAGCCCGGAGTCGGTGTCGACCGCGATGCCGAAGTTGAAGTAGTGCTTCACTACGAACTCCTGCGCCGCGTCGTCGGTGACGCCGTTCAGCGTGGGGAACTCGCGCAGCGCCGAGACGATCGCCTTCAGGATGAACGGCAGGTACGTGAGCTTCACGCCGCGCTTCGCCGCGCGCTCCTTCATCTTCCCGCGCAGTGCGACGAGCTCGGTGACGTCCACCTCGTCCACGTACGTGAAGTGCGCCGCCGTCGTCTTCGACTGGTGCATCCTCTCCGCGATCTTCTTGCGCAGTCCGCGGATCGGGATGCGCGTCTCTCGCCCCGCCGCTCCCGCGGCGGGGATGTCTCGTCCTCGTGCCGACGAGGCGGCAGGCGCAGGCGGTAGCCGCGTTGCGTCGGCCGCCGATGCGACCTGTTCGGAGAGCGACGGTGCGCGGGTGGCGGGCGCCAACGTCTTCGCTGCGCCAGCGCCGCGAACGTCCGCCTCGGTCACGCGACCGGCCTCGCCGGTGCCTTCGATCGTCTCGATGTCGAGGCCGAGTTCCCGCGCGACGCGACGCGTGAAGGGCGTGGCGAGGGCGCGCTGTCCGGCCGGACGCGCGAACGCCTTCGGTGCCGGGGCTTCGACGGTCGGCGCCTCGGAAGTGCGTCGCACGGCGCCGGCGGGAGCCGGCTCGGTGGTCTCGGGCGGCTTCGGCGTCTCGGGAAGCTCGGAGGCCTTGGAACTGCGCGCGCCCTTGCCCGCCTCGAGCGGCATCGCGGGCTTCGACGACTCGGCCGGTGCCGCCACCGCCGGCGACGCCTGAGCGGCCGGCTTCGCTGCGGCCTTCGCAGCCGGCTTCGCGTGACCGCCGTCGCCGTGCGCCGCGATCGTCGGCACGTGCGCGCCCGCCGCGGGCTCGATCGTGCAGAGCACCCCGCCGACGGGAACGACCGTCCCCTCGGCCGCGACGATCTCGTGCATCTTGCCGCGGACGGGGCACGAGATCTCGACGGTGGCCTTGTCGGTCATCACCTCGAGGAACGGCTGGTCCTCGGCGACGGGATCTCCCGCCTTCAGCTTCCAACCGACGATCTCGCCCTCGGCGACGCCTTCGCCGATGTCGGGGAGCCGGAACTCGAAGAGACTGCTCACGTTTTGAATCTCCTGACTGGGTGCGACGCTTGGCTACGTCCCGTAGGGGCGACGCATGCGTCGCCCGGTTGCGCAGTTCACCACGAGGCCGAACCGGGCGAGGCATGCCTCGCCCCTACGGGCGGACGAAGTTGCATCAGACATAGTTGAACGCGCGCTCGAGCGCAGCGAGAACGCGCTTCTGGTCGGGCATGTAGACGTGTTCGAGGCTGTACGGGAACGGCGTGTCGAAACCGGTGACGCGCAGGATCGGCGCGCGCAGCGAGTCGATGGCGCGCTCGGCGATGGTCGCCGCGATCTCGCCGCCGAAACCGCCCGTGCGCGGGGCCTCGTGGAGGATGACGAGCCGGCCCGTCTTCCTCACCGAGTCGATCACGCAGTCGCGGTCCCACGGGACGATCGTGCGCAGGTCGATGACCTCGATGGAGATGCCCTTCTCCTTCGCGGCCTCGGCGGAGCGTTCGGCCAGGTGCGTCATGGCGCCCCAGGCGACGAGCGTGATGTCCGTTCCCTCGACGGAGATCCGCGCCTTGCCGATCGGCACGGTGTAGTCGCCGTCCGGGACCTCGCCCTTCACCGTGCGATAGATCGCCTTCGGCTCGAGGAACATCACCGGGTCGCCGTGGCGGATCGACGCGAGGAGCAGACCCTTGGTGTCGTACGGCGTCGAGGGGATGACGACCGTGAGGCCCGGCGTGTGCGCGAAGTACGCCTCGCTCGACTGGCTGTGGTAGTGGCCTCCGCGGATGCCGCCGCCGTAGGGCGAGCGGATGACCATGGGGCACGTGAACTGGCCGCCCGAGCGGTAGCGCATCTTCGCGGCCTCGGACACGATCTGGTCGAAGCCGGGGTAGATGAAGTCGAGGAACTGGATCTCGGCGACGGGGCGCAGGCCGTAGAGCGCCATGCCGATCGCGGCGCCGATGATCCCCGACTCGGCGAGCGGCGTGTTCATCACGCGCAGGTCGCCGTACTTGTCGAGCAGTCCCTCGGTCGCGCGGAAGACGCCGCCGAGGCGGCCGATGTCCTCGCCGAGCACGCAGACGCGATCGTCTCGCGCCATCTCCTCGGTGAGGGCGCTGTTCACGGCCTGGAGCACGGTCATCTGGGGCATCGGGGGCTCTCGTCGTCGGTTGTAGGGGCGACGCATGCGTCGCCCGGTTCGATGGGCGACGCGTACGCCGCCCCTACAGGTCTGTCGTCGTTCACAGCGGGAACGCCGCGCCGCTCGTATCCTCGCGGACCTTGCCGCCTTCCATCGCCACGAGGAAGTCGCGCTGCTCGCGGAGATGGTCGGGCATCTCTGCGTAGACGTCGCCGAAGAGCGTCTCGAGCGACGGCTTCGGCACCGCCTCGTTCCTCTTGAAGGAGGCCGCGACCTCCTCGGCGCACTCCTCCTCGATCGGCTTGATCTCGTCCTCGGTCAGGATCTCGTCGCGGATCAGCCAGTTGCGGTAGCGGGCGAGCGGGTCCTTGCGCGCCCACTCTTCCACCTCGGCCGACGGACGGTAGCGCGTCGGGTCGTCGGACGAGCTGTGCGGGCCGATGCGGAAGCTGATCGCCTCGATGAACGTCGGCCCGCCGCCCGAGCGCGCGCGCGCGACGGCCTCGCGCATCACCTGCACGACGGCCAGCACGTCGTTGCCGTCCACGCGCACGCCCGGCATGCCGTAGCCGATCGCCTTGTCCACGAGGCGCTCGTTGCCGCACTGCTGCGAGAGCGGCGTCGAGATGGCCCAGCGGTTGTTCTGGCAGAAGAAGATGCACGGAGCCTTCCACACGCCGGCGAAGTTCATCCCGGTGTGGAAGTCGTTCTCCGACGTCGTGCCGTCGCCGAACCAGGTGACCGCGACGCGGTCCTCCTTCCTGATCTGCATCGCCCGCGCCGCGCCCGCGGCCTGGATGATCTGCGTGCCGAGCGGCGAGCTGACCGAGAGCCAGTTGATCTCGGAGAGCGAGTAGTGGACCGGCATCTGACGGCCCTTGGCGTTGTCGTCGGCGTTGCCGTAGCAGTTGGCGACGAGCTTGTCGAGGTCGATGCCGCGCCAGAGGGCGGCGCCGACGACCCGATAGCTCGGGAAGAGCCAGTCGTCCGCGCGCAGTGGGTACGCGCTCCCGATCGCGAGACCCTCCTCGCCGGTGGCGGGAAGGTAGAACCCGAGGCGGCCCTGGCGCTGGTAGCGCATGCCGCGCTCGTCGAGGGCGCGGGCGAGCGTCATGATCCGGTGCATCCGGAGGAGGTCGTCCTCGGCGACGTCCACCTCGACCCGTCGCGGATCGGCGGCGTTCGCCGGGAGGACGCTGATCACGTCGGGGTCCGTAGTGGGCGTGGGCGTGGGAACGGCCGTGCCTGTCAAATGTCACCTCGTGCCGCGGCGGAGAGTACCCACGGCCAAGGCGAGCGGCCAACCCTTCCCGAGGACTCGCGCCGCACGTACCCTTCTCCTCCGGATGAGCGGCGGATTCTGTCCTTCCTGCGGTGCGGCCGCGGCCGCCGGATCGCGATTCTGCGCGGCCTGCGGCAAGTCGCTTCGCGAGGCTGCGCCCACGGTCGCACCCACCGCCGCCCCCGGCGCCGAACCCGCCCGGCCCCGCGGCGCACCCGGTCAGGGTGGTCCCGGCGGTCCGGAGACGACCCTCCTCGAACTGAGGCCCCTCGTCGTGCGGACGATCTTCGAGCTCCTCGCGTCGATCATCACGCTCGGGATCGGCTGGATCTGCCTCTGGGTCTCTCGCTGGGGCCGCCGCTACATGATCACCACGCAGCGGATCGAGTGCCGCGAAGGCGTCGTCACCGTGCGCCGCACCTCGCTCGACCTCTTCCGCGTCGAGGACTTCGAGGTGATCGAGCCCTTCTTCCTGCGCCTGCGCGGCGCCGGGAACCTCCGCATCTGGTCGATGGACAAGAGCGAACCGGAGTTCCTGCTCGAGGCCATCCCCGACGTTCAGGGCGTCTTCGAGAAGCTCCGCGAACTGACGCGCTCCGAGCGCGGGCGCCACCAGGTACGGGTCGTCGAGGGGATGTAGGGCTACTCCCCCGCGGGGACGTCGCCCATCTCGAAGCCGTAGCTGCCCGGGAGCTTCAGCGACACCTTCCAGGCGACCGCGCCGGTGCCGGCGTCGCGTGTCGAGAAGGTGACTCGGTGGTCGCCGCCCGCGAGCGGCGTCTTCGTGGTGAACACGGACGAGCCGCCCTTCTCCGTCAGCTTCCCGCCGGGGACGAGGTCGGTCCCGTCCGGCCCGATCACCGACACGATGTGCGGCAGCGCCGCGCTGCCCTTGCCGGCCTTCGCGGAGATCGCGAGCTTCGTGCCCGGCGGGGCGGAGAAGACGTACTCGACCGGCGCGGACGGGTCGAGCGTGGCGCCCGACGTCCACGCCGAGCGCGGCGAGATCGAGA
Source organism: Planctomycetia bacterium (assembly GCA_031404455.1). GTDB lineage: Bacteria > Planctomycetota > JAJSAM01 > JAJSAM01 > JAJVHW01 > JANNHP01. Next base: position 27,137 of record JANNHP010000062.1, read on the forward strand.
CCTTCACCTGCATCTTCCCGAACGCTTCCGACGCGGGGACGACCGTGAGGAACCAGCGCCCGGTCGCCGGGATCACCGCGCCCTTCACGCTGAGCGACTTCACGGTGGCTCGCGACCAAGGTGCCAGGTCGAGCTCCGTGCCGGTCGAGTGGACGAGACGAGCCGCCGGCCCGAGGTCGATCTGCCCGCCGCCCTTCACGTCGATACCGAGGAGAGCGCCCGCCGTCAGCTCGAGGTAGCGGACGAGCGGCGCGGGCGATCCCTCGACGAGCTCGACCCTCGCCGACCACTTCTTCTTCGTGAGGTCCGCGAACTCCGCCGTGGGGATGACGACCTGACCGTTGGCGAAGGCGCCGGTGACGTCCGAGCAGTCGAACGAGACCGGCCCCGTCGCCGCTCCCGTGAGATCGCCGTGGATGACACCCGTGGTGCCGTCGAGCGCGAGTCCGGCGGGCATCACGCCGTCGGCGATCCTCCAACCGAAGGGCGGCGTACCGCCCGAGAGTCCGACGGGCGCCGAGTACGGACGTCCGATCGCGGCCGTCGGCATCACGGTCGTGGTGATCGCGGGAAGCGCGTTGATCCTCGCGGTGAACGTGCGCTCCGCCATCGCGCCCGCCGCGTCGGTCGCGCGGATCGTGAAGTCGTAGGTCGCGGCCGGCATCGCGGGACCCGAGATCCGGCCGAGCGACGGATCGAGGGGCGTCGTCGTCGGGAGGGTGCCGCCGGCGTGGCTCCACGTGAAGCCGCCCGATCCGCGCGCCGCCTGGAACTGCACGGTGATCGTGCGCGTCTCGGTCCACGCCGGGATCACCGTCGCCGTGACGAGCGGCGTGTCGTTGACGTGGAGCGAGACCTGCCGCGAGCCCGTCGCGCCGCGGCCGTCCGTCACCTCGACCGTGAACGGGAAGTCGCCGAGTTGCGACGGGGTGCCCGTGAGGTGACCGTCGGTGCCGAGCGACGTCCCCGGCGGTGCCGTGCCCGCGACGAGCGCGAACGTCATCGTGCCCGAACCGTCGATGACCGGGACGACCCGGTCGTAGGGCGTGCCGATCGTGGCCTGCGGCATCGACGGCGACGAGATCGTCGGCGTCGCGTTGACGCGGATCGTCAGTTCGCGCTCGGCCGCGATCTCGCAGGTGTCCTCGACGTGGACCTTGAAGGTGTAGGTGCCGACCTGCGTCAGCGTTCCGGTGATCGTGCCGGTCGAGGAGAGCGACGCGCCCGTCGGCAGCGACCCGCTCGCGAGCGACCACGTGTACGGACCGATGCCGCCCGCCGCCGCGAGGTTCGGGGCGGAGTAGGCGTAGCCGACGGTCCAGGTCGGGAGCGTCGCCGTCGTGACGCTGGTAGGGACGAGGTTCGCGGGCAGCGTGTCCGAGACCTTCAGCAGGAATGCGTCGTTCGCGGCGCCGCCCGACGAGACGTTCGTCGCCTGGTAGGGGCTCACGGTCGGCAGATCCGTGGACTGCGTCTGTCCCGCGAGGACGACCGTCCCGTCGGGCGCCATGCCGAACGGTTCGATCGAATCGACGCCGGATCCCCCGCACCAGCTCGCCCACGCGAGCGAGTTGTCGCGGTTGAACTTCATCGCGTACCCGTCCAGGCTCCCGCCCGGCGACGACTGGAACGCGTTCAGAGGCGTGAAGCCCGAGGAGGGGTCCGTCAGTCCGCAGATGACGAACGACGATCCCGGATGCACGCGGATCGCAGGAGCCGCCGAGCCTCCGACTCCGAGGAAACTCGAGTAGCGGAGCGCTGAACCGGATGCGTTGATCCGGGTCACGAAGCAGTCGGCTTCCGCCGAGGGCGCCGTGCGATACGCCCCTGCGGTGACCGGGAAGTTCGTGGAGTTCGACCTTCCCGCCACGAACGGCTGTCCCGCGAGCCCCACGCCGATCGAGAAGCCCGTGTCGTCGCGAGTGCCGCCGACGTAGGTCGTGAAGACGACGGCGCCCGCGGAATCGAGCTTCGTCACGATCACGTCGGCGTTGCCGGCCACGGTCGTCTGGTACGCACCGGTCGTCGCGGGCCAACTCGTCGTGCCGCTCGACTGACCGGTCACGTACGCGAACCCGTTCGCGTCAGCTGCGACCCTGCGCAGCGTCATCACGCTGCTCGACACCGTCTTGCTGAAGATCAGCGTCGCGGCTCCCGAGGAGTAGCGGGAGATGCCGTTGCCCTCGATCACGTAGTAGCTGCCCGAAGGGCCGAACGCGAAGTCCTCGGGAAACCCCGCGCTCGTGAACGTCGAGAAAGCGAGCGACGAGCCGTTCGAAGCGAGCGCGGTCAGGAAGCCGCCTCCGCTTGCGGCGGACGCGCGGTACACGCCCGGGGTCGTCGGGTAGTTGCTCGCGTAAGTGTTCCCGGTGACGTGCGCGCTCCCGGATGCGTCCACCCGCAGGGCGTAGACGTCGTCGTCGCTCGTCCCACCGACGTACGTGGAGTACACGAGGGCCGACCCGCTCGAGTTCAGCTTCGCGACGAACGCGTCGGTGCGCGGCCCGGTCGGCCCGCCGCTCTGCTTCGTCTGCGAGAATGCTCCGGCAGTGGTGGGGAAGTCCGTCGAGTAGGTGTTGCCGGCCACGTACGCCGCCCCGGCTGCATCGACGTCGGCGTGGATGAAGCCCTCGTTGGCGCTGCCTCCCAGATACGACGCGTACGTCACACTCGGA
>JANNHP010000063.1:0-13942 GCA_031404455.1 Planctomycetia bacterium
CGGACGTCGAGAAGACGGCCTGCGCCTTCGTCGACACCGACGGCGACGGCTGGGACGACCTCGTCACGCTGAACGGGACGGGTCTCGCCGACGGCTACTTCCTGAACCGCCCCGACGGCTTCGGCGGCCGGACGTTCGTCCCCGCGCCACCCGGCAACGGACTCGACGACGGACACGCGTTCGAGCGCGACTGCACCTCGCTCACCGCGGGCGACGTGGACGGCGACGGCGACGAGGACCTCTACGTCGGCTGCGGGTGGAACTCCACGCTGCCCGCCGGCACGGGGCGGAACATGCTGCTGCTCAACGACGGCGACGGGCGCTTCGCCGACGCCGCCCCGGCTCTCGGTCTCGCGGACGGCGACAACACGACCGCCGCCTGCGTGCTCTTCGACATGGACCTCGACGGCGACCTCGACCTCTTCTCGTGCAACTCGCGGTTCCCCGAGGCGGGGAAAGACGGCGATGGGGTCTCGCACCTCTACCGCAACACGCTCGCGGAGACCGGCGCGCTCGGCTTCGTCGAGGAGACCGCGGCGCGCGGAATCGTCGAGGACGGCGTCGCCGTGTGGAACGTGCTCGCGACCGACTACGACGGCGACGGCGACGCCGACGTGGTCATCGGCCACGACCAGGGCGGGTTCACGCAGCTCTTCCGCAACGACGGCACGGGCCACTTCACCGACGTGACGGCGGCGTCGGGCTCGGGCCTGGGCGACGACGCATCGCCCTCGACGTTCGGCGACGACTCGTACGCCGCGATGGGTGCCGCCGTCGCGGACATCGAGAACGACGGCGACCTCGACCTCTACGTGTCGAACGCGCCCGAGAACCCGCTCTACGTGAACCAGGGCGACGGCACGTTCACGGAGCTGGCGCGGACCCGCGGCGCCCGCGGGGGCACGGTGGGCTGGGGGGTGTCGTTCGAGGACTTCAACCTCGACGGGTTCGTCGACCTCTACGTGGCCGGCGGCGACTTCTGGGACCTCTCCGACCCGACGGTCCGGCCGTGGCTCTACCTGAACCGCGGCGACGGCCGGTTCCTCGAGGTGTGGACCCGTTCCGGGATGCGCCACGACACGCCGCTGCACCGCGAGAACGGGACCGCGTGTGCGGACTTCGACCGCGACGGTCGCCCCGATCTCTGCGTGACCCGCGCCGAGCGGGCGGGCGCCTCGCCGTATCTCTATCGCAACGTCTCGCCGACGCTCAACCGGCACTGGCTCCTCGTGAGGCTCATGGGCGACGGCGTCTCGACGAACCGATCGGCGATCGGCGCGAAGGTGCGCGTCTATCCGCTCGACGCGTCGGGGACGAGGATCGCGGGGCTGACGCAGCTCCGCGAGATCCAGGGCGCCTCGAGCCGCGGATCGAGGTCGAGCCTGATCCAGCACGTCGGACTCGGCGCGAACGCCGTCGCTGCCGACGTCGAGGTCGAGTGGCCGCGCGCGGGCGACCTCGCGTCGCGCCGGGTGACGTTCACGGACGTCGCGATCGACCGGCTCCTCGTGGTGATGGACGCGCCGCGCGTCGAGTACTGGCAGCTCGAACCGGCGGCTTCGGTCAACGTCCCCGACGGTCGCCCCACGGTGGTGCCGTGCGTCGGCGCGGGCGTCCCCGACTCGCTGACGACCCTCTCGGTCGAATCGGGTCCCGCGTGGCTCACCGCCGGGAAGTGGCGGGAGGCGCGCTCGCTCCGCGCCGAACCGCCGCGTGTCGCGGACGCGGTGACCGTCGACGCCTCGATCGTCGCGCGGACGCAGGGCGCCGCGGCGGGCGGGGAATCGCGGCAGACTCTGACGGTCCGCGTCGTCCCCGCTCCCTCGATCCGGAGAGTCCGCGGACCGACGGGACGGACTCTTCGCGTGGACGGCGACCACCTCGACCTCGCCGGGCTCGCAGTCACCCTCGACGGCGTCGGGTGCGAGATCCGTTCCGTGAAGACGAGGCGGCTCCCGGGCGGTGCGACCGAGCAGCGCGCGGTCGTCCGGTTCCCGGCGTCGATGCGCCGCACGGTCGCCCGCGGCGACCACGAGCTCCGCGCCGTCGAACCCCTGGCCGGGTTCGAGGCGATCGCCGAGTTCTGACGGTGCCGGCCGCCGGCGTCAGTTCGCGCGGCGGGACGGGCCGACGGGGCCGCGATCGCCGAACCCGCCCGTGCCCTGCGGGAAGCTCTTCTGGTAGGCGTCGTACTGTGTCTGCGAGAGCACCGACTTGATCTCGGTGTCGGCGGCCTGACGCACCTCGCCGATCTTCGCCATCGTCTGCTGCCGCGCCTGGTCGCGAGCGTCGCCCGTGAGGTCGGCGGGCGGATCGCGCATCGAGATCATGAGTTCGCGCATCTGGCCCGTGGAGCGTCCGAGGATGTCGCGCATCTTCCTCGTCTGATCCTCCGTCAGCTCGGCGTCCTTCGCGAACCGCGAGAGCATGCCCTCGACCATGCGGGCCGTCCGTTCCTGCTCCTGCTGGTCCTGCGCGATCCGCATCGCCGCGGTCAGCACCTTGCGGCCGTCCTCGGTCGCGAAGTACGTGCGCATCGCCTGACCGTCCGGGACGGCGCCGGTTCCGGCAGCGGGGCCGGCCGGACCGCCGTCCGTTGCGGCGGCCTCGCCCGGGGCGACGTGAGCCTCGGAGACGCCCCCCGAGATCTCGCGGACGCGGACCACATCGGTCTGCAGGCCGCCGATCTGCCGTTCGAGCTTCGCGATGCGGTCCCGCTGCTTCTCGGACTCCTGCCGCAGGCGCTGGACCTCCGCCCCGAGATCGGCGATCGCCTCGTCGCCCGAAGAGGTGTCCGCGGAGCAGGCCGGGAGCGCTGCCGCCGCGGCGGCGAGCAGGAGGAGGGCGGGACTCGGTCGGATCATCATGTGTTTCTTCTCCCGGGGTTCGCGACAGCTCCGTCGCAGGCCGGGCTGCGCGCCGAGAGGGTACATGCCTCTCCGGCCAGGACGTAAACGCGCGGAGCGCCCCAGGGGTTTCGCCCCGATCGGCCCGAACTCGCCGCGGCCGACCGAGGTCTCGGGCCCGTCCCCGGGGGGTGCGAGACTCCGGGCATGATGCGACGGCTCCCGGCGGTCCTCCTGCTGCTCGCGGCACCGTGCCTCGTGCCGAGCCCGCGCGCCGCGGCGGCGGACTCGCTGTCGGGCCGCGTCGCCTCGGCCGTTGCGTCGAAGCAGGGCAAGGCGTTGCGCGTGTCGGTCGGGGTGTGGGACGCCCGCACCGGCGAGGTGCTGCACGAATCGAGCGGCGCGACGACGCGCAGGCCTGCGTCGGTGATGAAGATCGCGACCACGGCTGCGGCGATGCTCACGCTCGGGCCGAAGGCGGAGTTCGTCACCGAGGTCTTCGCCACGTCCGAGCCCGACGATGGCGTCGTCGCGGGCGATCTCCTGGTGCGGGGCACGGGCGATCCGGGCATCAACAACCGCGCGGCGCCGGGCACCGCCGAGACGATCCTCCGCGACATGGCGAAGGCCGTGCGCGCGGCGGGCGTCACGCGCGTGCGCGGCAACCTCGTGCTCGACGACACCGCGTTCACGGGGCCGATGCGCCATCCGGGCTGGGAGTGGGACGACGGCGAGTGGGCGTGGTTCAAGGCGCCGGTCTCCTCCATCCTCCTGACCGACGCGTGCGTCGAACTCGCGGTGCTCCCGGGTGCCTCCGAGGGCGCGGCGGCGATCCTCCGGAGCGATCCCGCGACGCAGGCCGTGCGGTTCATCGACAAGGTCGTCACCGCGCCCTCGTCGCAGAAGAAGACGAACGTCGTGCTCGGTCGCAGCGACGGCGCAGGGACCATCGCCGTCACCGGGAGCGTCCCCGCCGGATCGCAGGGATACCGATTCGAGGCCGCGTGCGTGGACCCGGCCGAGCACTTCGGCGACGTCTTCCTGCGCGTGCTGAAGGAGAACGGGGTCGTCGTCGATGGCAAGCCTGTCGTCGTCCGGAACCCCGGCACGTCCACTGCGGGGCCGCGCATCGTCTCGGCCGATCCGTCGGACCTCGTGAAGCTCGCGCGTCACGCGACGCCGGTGCTCGACGTCGTGCGCGTCGCGAACAAGCACAGCCAGAATCTCTACGCCGAGATCCTGCTGCGCGCGGTGGGGCGCGCGTCGGGCGACGACGGCTCGTTCGAGGGCGGTTGCCGCGCGGCGCGCAAGGCGCTCGGGTTCGATCCGTCGGACGCGTCGTTCGTGCAGGTCGACGGGAGCGGACTCGCGCGCGAGAACCAGGCGACGCCCGCCGCGATCGGGAAGATCCTCGTGAAGATGTACGGCTCGCCGTCGGGGCGGGACTTCATCGCGTCGCTCCCGGCTGCGGGCGAGGCCGACGCCACGCTGCGCAAGCGTCTCGAGGGGGCGAAGTACGAGGGGCGCGTCTTCGCGAAGACGGGCACGCTCCGCGACACGAGCTCGCTCGCGGGCTACGTCCGGGGAAAGGGCGGCCGCACGTTCGCGTTCGTCGTGCTCTGCGAGGGCGAGGTCGGCCGCGCCCGCGAACTGCAGGACGACGTCGTCGAGGCCCTGGTCGTGGAGTGAGCGGACGATCCGTGAGGGAACTGTTCGACGCCGAGCCGCCTCCCGCCCCGCTCGCGGAGCGGATGCGGCCCCAGTCCCTCGATGAGCTCGTCGGGCAGAGCGGAGCTCTCGGGCCCGGCACGGCACTCCGCCGCCTCATCGACGAGGACCGCCTCCCGTCGCTGATCCTCTGGGGGCCGCCGGGCAGCGGGAAGACGTCGCTCGCCCGCGTACTCGCCGGGACGAGCGGCGCCGCGTTCGAGTCGCTCTCGGCCGTCCTCTCGGGCGTGAAGGAAGTGCGAGAGGTCGTCGAGCGCGCGCGAGAGCGCCGTCGCGAGGGGCGCCGAACGCTGCTTTTCGTCGACGAGATCCACCGCTTCAACCGCGCCCAGCAGGACGCCTTCCTCCCGCACGTCGAGCAGGGCACGGTCACGCTCGTCGGCGCGACGACGGAGAACCCGTCGTTCAGCGTCAACGCTCCGCTCCTCTCTCGCTGCCGCGTGGTCGTCCTCGAACCGCTCGACGAGACGTCTCTCGGAGCGCTCCTCGACCGCGCGCTCGCCGACCCCGTGCGCGGCTTCGGCGCGCGGAAGATCTCGATCGAGCCCGACGCGCGCGCCGGTCTCATCGCGATCGCGGGAGGCGACGCGCGGACGATGCTGAACATCCTCGAGTCTGCGGCTGGCGCGGCGGAGGACGGCGTCACGCTCGCCACAGCCGACATCGCCTCGGCCGCCGGCCGGAGGAACCTCCTGCACGACAAGTCGGGCGAGTCCCACTTCAACCTCGCGTCGGCGCTGCAGAAGTCGATCCGCTCGGGCGACGTGCAGGCGGGGTGCTACTGGGCGGTGCGGCTCGTCGAGGCGGGCGAGGACCCGCGGTTCGTGATGCGGCGGCTTCTCGTCATCGCGTCGGAGGACGTCGGCCTCGCCGCGCCCGCGGTGCTGCCGATCGTCGTCGCGGCGCAGCGCGCGGTCGAGACGCTCGGCCTGCCCGAGTGCCGGTACGCAATCCTCGAGGCCGTCGTCGTGCTCGCGTCGGCGCCGAAGTCGAACTCGGCCGCGCGCGCGTGGTCGTCGATCGCGGCGGAAATCGAGAAGTCGGGCGCCCTGCCCGTCCCGCTCCATCTCCGGAACGCCCCGACCGGGCTGATGAAGGAACTCGGCTACGGCCAGGGCTACCAGTACGCGCACGACTTCAAGGGGGCTCTCGTCACGCAGTCCCACCTGCCGCCGGAGATCGAGGAGGGCGCGTGGTACGTCCCCGGCGACAGCTCGAAGGAGAAGGAGATCGCGGGGCACATGGACCGTCTGCGCGAGTTCCGGCGCACGGCGGGGGAGCCGAAGCGATGAGCCGCGATCTCGACGTCGCGCTCGCCGCCGCGGCGCTCGGAGCGGCCGAGCTCACGTCGCGTTACCGCTCGGAGGGCATCCGCGAGGAGGCGAAGAGCAAGGGGCTGAGGCGCGACCTCGTCACCGACGCGGACCGCGCCGCGGAGGCGGCGATCCTCGCTCACATCCGGCGCGCGTGTCCGGACGACGCCATCGTCGCCGAGGAATCCGCCGCGCGCGCGGCGACGGGGCGCCGCACGTGGATCGTCGATCCGCTCGACGGCACCGTGAACTTCGCCCACGGCATCCCGATCTTCGCGGTGTCGATCGGACTCGTCGTGGACGGCGACCCCGCGGTCGGGGTCGTCGACGCGCCGAGGCTCGGCGAGGTGTTCGCGGGCGAGGCGGGCGGCGCCGCCACGCTGAACGGCGCTCCGATCCGCGTCAGCTCCACGTCGCAACTCGCCGACGCGATCCTCGCGACCGGGTTCGCCTACGACATCGAGAACCTCGCGGACGACAACCTGGACAACCTCGGCGCCGTCGCGAAGGCGGCGCGAGGCGTGCGCCGTCTGGGCTCGGCGGCGCTCGATCTCGCCTGGGTCGCGGCGGGGCGCCTCGACGGCTTCTGGGAACTGCATCTCTCGCCTTGGGACGTCGCCGGGGGCGCCGCGATCGTTCGGGCCGCTGGAGGCCGCGTGACGGACATGACCGGCGGCCCCGACTGGCTCTTCGGCCGCCACCTCGCCGCGACCGGCGGCGGCTTCCACGACGAGCTGCTGAGGACGCTTCGCAGGCCGTCGTTCGCGGACCGTCCGCGAGCCTGAGCGGCAGCGGCCTCCCACCCTTTTCTCAGTCGGAGGCGCCGGACGCCGATAGCCTCAACCGTTTGCGGCCCGAGTTACGCGTGGAAAGTCCACGGGCACCCCCGGCCGCTGGAGTCGAGCAGCCTTTGATCCGGCCCCTCATCGTCCAGTCGGACCGAACGATCCTCCTCGAAGTCGGCAGTCCCGGCTACGCGGAAGCTCGCGACGCCATCTCGCCCTTCGCCGAGCTGGAGAAGAGCCCAGAGCACGTCCACACGTACCGGATCACGCCGCTCTCGGTGTGGAACGCCGCCGCGACCGGACTCTCGGGCGTCGAGATGCTCGACGCGCTCGTCAGGTACTCGAAGTACCCCGTGCCGCGCAACGTGGCGCGCGAAATGGAGACCTGGATCGGCCGCTACGGCCGCGTGCGCCTCGAGGCCGTGAACGGGTCGGGGATGCAGCTCGTCTCCGAGGACTCCGTGATCCTGGCCGAGGTCGGCGCGAACCCGATGCTCCGCCCGTACCTCCTCGGCGAGGTCGAGGGCGGCCGCCTCGCGGTGAATCCCGTCTACCGCGGTCACGTGAAGCAGGCGCTGATCAAGATCGGCTACCCGGTCGAGGACCTCGCGGGCTACGTCACCGGCGGCGCGCTCGAGCTCGGACTGAGGGAGACGTCGCTCGGTGGCATCCCCATGTCGCTGCGCCCGTACCAGTCCGCGAGCGTGGACGCGTTCTGGCAGAACGGGAGCGTGCGCGGCGGCAGCGGCGTGGTCGTGCTCCCCTGCGGAGCGGGCAAGACGGTCGTCGGCATGGGCGTGATGACGAAGTGCCGCACGAAGACCCTCATCCTCACCACCCACACGATCGCCGTGCGCCAGTGGCGCGACGAACTGCTCGACAAGACGTCGCTGCGGGAGGACGAGGTCGGCGAGTACACGGGCGACACGAAGGACGTGCGCTCCGTCACGATCGCCACGTACCAGATCCTCACGTACCGCCGCTCGAAGACGGAGGCGTTCCTCCACTTCGACCTCTTCCGCAGGAACGACTGGGGACTCATCGTCTACGACGAGGTCCACCTCCTGCCCGCGCCGGTCTTCCGCATCACGGCGGAGATCCAGGCCACGCGGCGCCTCGGCCTCACGGCGACGCTCGTCCGCGAGGACGGCAAGGAGGAGGACGTCTTCACGCTCATCGGGCCGAAGCGGTTCGACGTGCCGTGGAAGGTCCTCGAGTCGCAGGGGTGGATCGCGACCGCCCGGTGCTTCGAGATCCGCGTGCCGCTGCCCGAGCACCAGCGCCTCGAGTACGCGCTCGAGGACAACCGGACGAAGTTCCGGATCGCGTCGGAGAACCAGGACAAGATCGCCGTCGTCGAGCGCCTCGTCGCGCGCCACGCGAAGGACCAGGTCCTCGTGATCGGCCAGTACCTCGACCAGCTCGAGACGTTGCAGAAGGTGCTGAAGACGCCGCTCATCACCGGCAAGACGCCGAACGCCGTCCGCTCGAAGCTCTACGACGAGTTCCGCGAGGGGAAGCTGAAGCTCCTCCTCATCTCGAAGGTCGGCAACTTCGCTGTGGACCTCCCCGACGCGAACGTGCTGATCCAGGTCTCCGGCACCTACGGCAGCCGCCAGGAGGAGGCGCAGCGCCTCGGACGCATTCTGCGCCCGAAGAAGGGAGGCGAGACCGCGAGCTTCTACACGCTCGTCTCGCAGGACACGCGCGACCAGGAGTTCGCCGCCAACCGCCAGCTCTTCCTCACGGAGCAGGGCTACAGCTACCGGATATCCGATGCCCACGAGATCCGCTGAGAACGGCCGCCCGGTGAAGACACCGCCCGTCCGGCGCGCGCAGCGCGAGCGTCGCGAGGACCTGACGCTCGAGGAGTACCTCGACCGCAGGAAGGTGAGCGAGCTCCAAGAGATGTGGGGCTTCTGGCAGAACGGCAACAAGGCGCCCGTGCGCAAGCCCGAGCTCGTCGACCCGATCCTCGGCTCGCTCCGCGAGGAGGCGACGGTGCGCTCCCGCATCCACGTGCTCTCGGACCGTCCGCGGCAGGTGCTCCTCGCGCTCGTGCGCGCCGAGGGCTACTCGTCGCGGCTCTGCGATCTCGTCGCCGACGGTCCGGGAACGCTCGAGAGCTACGAGGTGGAGGCGGCGGCGCGTGCGCTCGCGCGGCGCGGCTTCGTCCAGCTCGTCCGCGTCCACGTGCAGTCCAAGGGATCGACGGAGCGCTACACGGTGCCGCGCGAGCTAGGCGACCTGATCGCGGCGGTGCTCCGCGAGGAGCGGCGCGGTCCCCGCGAGGTGTTCTCGCTGAAGGGATACCTCGCATCGCTCACGCCCGCCGTCCGCGCGCGCCTGCTCGCTGCGGCGAACGTCGCCGTGCCTCCCGAAGCGCCCGCCGACGAGCAGTCGGACGCGCTGCTCGCCGCGCGCGGCGCCGATCCCCTCACGTCCGTGCCCGATCCCGAGCTCGCCCGCGCGCTCCGTCGCGTGGCGGTCGAGCACGGCGGCATCGTGCTGCGCGCGGCGTTCGAGGCGCTCTTCCCGCCTGAGGTGCGGATCGACCGGCGCGAGCTCCGGGCGAAGCTCGAGCAACTTGGGATCGGCACGGCGACGAACCTGTCGCTCGGCGACTACGGGATCGAGCTCTCGGGCGAGTCCGTCGTGCTCTTCGCCGAGATCACCGAGCGGACGCTCGACGCGGCGCGCAAGACGGGCGCCGTCGACCACGATCGCGTCGACGCGGCGCGGGTCGACCTTCTCACCGATCTGCAGCAGTTCCTGCGCCTCGTCGCGAGCACGCCGCTTCGCGTCACGCAGGGCCGCAGCATCTACCGCGCGGCGCAGCACCGCATCCTCGACGCGTTCACGTTCGTCGAGGACGCGCTGATGGACAAGGACCGGATGTTCGGCCTCGTCTACGACCTCGCGTTCGGACTCGAGCTCGTCGGCGTCGCCGAGGACCAGCGCCTCTGCCTCACCAAGCGCGGCGAGGCGTGGGAGACGCAGGACCTCACGGAGAAGGTGCGCTCGATCTACTCCCGCTTCCTCGAGGAGCGCCTGCCCGACGGCCGCGACTTCCACGTGCGGCGTCTCAGGCGCACCGTGGCGCAGGCCCTCGCCGACGCGCCCGCGGGGCGCTTCGTGCCGCTCTTCGACGTGCCGTTCCGCGTCCGCAACGACTACCTCGCGTCGCTCGAGGAGCAGGGTGTGCGCGACCAGTACAAGAACCGCTTCCAGTACACGTACAGCCCGCCGCGCGAGTCCCCCGAGGACCTGCGCCGCGACCTCCTCGACTACCTGCTGACGCGCCTCTATCCGCTCGGCGTCGTGGACGTGGCGCTGCTCGGCGACGACCCCGCCGGCCTCAGGCTGACCGAGCTCGGCCGGCGCCTGCTGCTCGGCGAGCGCCTCGCCCAGGCGGTCGAGAGCGAGCGCGAACCCGCGCCGGAGATCGCCACGAAGCCGCTCGTCGTCAATCCCGACTTCGAGGTCCTGCTCTATCCCGAGGGCGACGTCAACGAGATCGCGCACAAGCTCTCGCGGTTCGCCGCGCGGACGAAGTCCGACGAGGTGGGGCACTACCGGATCGCGCGCGACGGCGTGGAGCGGGCCGTCGTCAACGGCATGACCGCCGCCGACATCCTCGACTTCCTCGAGACGTACGCGCGCGCCCAGGTGCCGCAGAACGTGGCCTACTCGATCGGCGAGTGGGCGAAGCGCGTGGCGTTCGCGTCGCAGAACGAGGTCGTGCTGCTCACGACCGACGACGCCGCGGCGCTCGACCGCGTGCTCGCGACGTCGGAGGTCCGGCGTCTCCTCGTCGAGCGTCTCTCGCCCACCGCGGCGTCGCTGCGCTCGAAGATCTCCGACTGGAAGGTGATCGAGAGCCTTCGCGCGATCGGCGTCTACTTCAAGTAGCCGCAGGACCGCGCGCGCCGCGCGAATCTCCGGCGCCCGCGCGGCGGCGCTATCCTGCCGCGCCTCGCGACTCCGTGCCGGAGTGGTGAAATGGCAGACACGCGGGATTCAAAATCCCGTACTCGCAAGAGTGTGAGGGTTCGACTCCCTCCTCCGGCACCAACGGAGTCCGAGGGGCGTGGCCCTTTCGAGGGGAGGAGGTTCGCGATGCGTTCGATGCTGCTGGTGGTCCTCGCGTTGTTCGCCGCCAGCGCGGTCGCGGAGGATGCACCGAAACCGCAGCCGCCGAAGCTCGTCGCCTGGGAGGACTGGAGCGCGGAACTCGACGCGGTCGTCAAGCGGAAGCTCTCGACGATCGCTCGTGTGGAGAAGCTCCGCGCACTCTGCGACTCCCGGCTGATCGAGGTCCGCGGCAAGATCCGAGACATCAAGAAGAGCGGGGACGGGATGGAGATCGCCACCTGCGGCGTGCACGGCGTCCCGCCCGACCTCGGGTCGTTCTTCATAGCGGCCGACGAGAAACCCGCAGTCGCGAATTGGGGCATGTGGGATCGCCTGACGTGGCGGCTGACGCCGTCGGTGAGCGACGACGGCGAGGTGCTCTACGACCGCGTCTACGCGGGCCCCGGCGACGTCAAGCGGACCGAGAACCCCGGCACCGAGTGGCCGAAGATCGAGAACGCCGGCAGCGCCACCCAGTTCGCCGAGTGGTGCATCGAGTTCTCGGGACACGTCGCCGAGCGACGCGACGCGGCGGCCATCGCGAGCTACCGAAAGGCGGCGAAGGTCCGATGGGTGCTCCCGGGTGCCGTCAAGGAGGACGAGATCCGCGAGGGCTGGGTGTGCGTCGTCCTCGAATCGCGATCGGCGAGGCACTGGTCCGCCGTGCCGGATCCGCAGATCGCCTCGCTCCTGCGGCCCGGCTCGAAGGTGGACGTGGTGTTCGAGTACGCCGACACCGAGGAAGCCGCGCAACAGGCCGTCGACGGCACGTTCGTCGGGCGATCGTGGGTCTGGCGCTTCAACGGGGGGCTCAAGAAGAAGTGAGCCGCGCGACCCGCGGCTACTCGAATTCGACGCCGCCGAGCTCGAAGGACTGGTCGAACCGCATCGCGAAGGCGCGGACGACGACCTCGCCGTCGAAGTAGCGCTCGGCGCGCAGGATCGTGGCGGTCCGCTCGACGATCTCCTCGACGCCGTTCCTCAGGCACCGGAAGAGCATCGTCGTCGTCGAGCCGTCGTCGAGGTCGGCATCGAGGATCTGGGTGGCGAAGAAGACCCCGCCCTCGCCGATGTTCTCGATCGTCCCCTCGATCATGTCGGTGCCGAAGGCGAGCTGCGCGCGGACGCGCACGCTGCGCCGGCCGTGGGTTCGACGGTTCGCGTGGTCGACTTCGGACATCCGTTCGACTCCTCAGGCGGGGGGAATCCCCGCCCGGCTCCGTATCGTCCGATCGGCCGACGCACATGAGCGGACGGAACCCGGGCACCGCGGGTGCACGTCTATACTCGCGACGACATGAGACACCCGGACCCTGCCTGCGCGGAACTGAGCGACCGACTCGACGCCGCCGCCACCGTCCGGTCGGTCGATGAGCTCGCGGGCGGGCTCGAGCGGCACCTGGCCGGCTGCCAGGCGTGCGCGGGGCTCGTCGAGCGTCAGCGCGGGCTCGTCCGCCTGCTCTCGTCGGCGCCCGAGGCGCCGCAGGCGACGTTCGATCCGCCGTCTCTGCCGAGGCGCGCGGGCGGCCGGTTGCTCCCGCTCCCGGCGTGGTTGGCCGCCGCGGCGGCCGCAGCGGTGTTCGTCGTGGCGGGGCTTCGTCTCCCCATGGGCCCGGCCGAACGCGTGCGAGTGGACCGGGTCGTCGACGTGGCCGGCGCCCCGCCGCCGGTCGACGAGCGTCTGCTCGCGCTGACTGCCGGCTCCGAAGCGGTCGCGATGCGGCGTCCGACGGAACTGCGATGATCCGGACGGCTCTCGCCGCCGGGTTCCTCCTCCTCGCAGCACTCTCAGGCGCTCCCGGATGTTCCAGGCCGCCCGACCGCCAGGCGGACGACGCCGCGGCGCTCCTGCGCCGGGCAGTCGAGGCGGAGCGGACCTGCGTCTACAGCGGTTACAAGCGGACGATCCACGGCCGCGAGGGCGAAGGGCGTGCGACCCGCATGAAGGTGTCGCACACGTCGGCGGGACGCACGCTGCTCGAGTGGGACGAGGGCGGCGGTCCCGCGCGCCGCTGGGAGTGCTCGACTCGCGCCCCCTGGATGGCGGACACCGACCTCGTCCTCGGCAACTACTCGGCCACCCTCGACGCCGCGGACGGCCCGGTCATCGCCTGGCGCGACACGCGCCGGCTGACGCTGCGGTCGGCGCGGCCGGGGCGCCCCTCGCTCGAACTCCTCGTCGACAAGGAAACCTCCATCGTCCTCAGGGAGGAGATCCGCGACTTCGACGGCAGGGTCTGGCTCACGAACGTCTTCGACACGATCGAGTACCGCAGTCCCCCCAACGCCCCGGACGCCCCGCCCGACGGCGCCGCCGAGCAACTGGCGGACGTTCGCGAGGCGGACGCCGACGTCCCCGCGATGCCGCTGTCGGTCACGTCGGCGCCGGAAGGGTTCCGAAGGGTCTCCCGGTCCCGGGCTCCGCGCGACGGCGTGCGCGAGGACTGGACGGACGGCCTCGCCGCGTTCTCGGTCACGCTGCGTCCGGGCGAGGCCGGTCCGTCCTCGGGCCGGGACGGCGAACTGCAGCGCCGCACCTGCTCCGGGCGGGCCTCGGTGACCGGCATCCTCGGCGGCGTCGAGGTCGTCGTGCTCGGCAACCTCCCCGTGTCCGACCTCGAAGCGGTGGCGCGGAGCCTGGCACCCGCTCGATAGCGGCCGGGGATTGGACGAAGATTCTCCGTTACCCGTGAGCCTCGGCGGTCGTTGATACTCGTGGCCGAGGTCGCGCGCCCGTCCCGGGGTCGGGAATCGGGTGCAGGAATCGAGCCGCAGTTCCGGAGGTCTTCCATGACGCGTCGCAGCCTGTTCCTCCTCGCCAGCCTGACGGTCCTCCTCGGAGGCCGCGGTGCCTACGCCGAGCGTCTCGGCGGCGCCTACCGGGGTCCCGAGGACCTCACGAAGGCCGAGAAGGACTCGGGCGCCACGACCGACACGGGAGCGACCGGCAGCGGCAGCGGCGGCAGCGAGAAGAGCAGCGGCGGCAGTAGCGACTCGGGCGGCACCGGCGCCGGCGGCGACTCGGGCGGCGGCTCGGCGAGGCGCAGCAGTCGCTGGATCGGCTCTGCAGCCAGCTGCTCCTCGAGGCCCAGAGCGCGTACAACCAGAAGCAGTTCGAGGCCGCGCGCTCCACGCT
>JANNHP010000064.1:0-18190 GCA_031404455.1 Planctomycetia bacterium
ACCAGCGCCGGACCGGTGGGGTTCTTCCTCGCCTTGGGCTTCGTCTCGGGCGGCGCCTCGGCGACGGCCGACGCTTCGGGGGCCTCTGCGGCAGCGAGCTTCTTCGACTTCTTGGGCATGTGGCGCGGCATTGTTGCGGTACCGAACGTCGTCCGGTCAAGAAATGGAATCACGCGACACCTCACACACCAGGACGGTCCGAAGGACCGAAAGGCGTCATCGGCGACTCGGGGACGGTCCTGACTTTCGGACTTTTCCCGGAAGCTCGAGTCATCGCGGACGACGCGACGCACGGCAAGTCCGAAAGTCAGGACCGTCCCGGGCCGCGACTCACCGCGACGCGGGGAAGAACGCGCCGAGGCGATCGACGACGTCCGGCTCGCGCGACGCGAGGTCTTCGGTCTCGCCCGGATCGCGCGAGACGTCGAACAGTTGGCGGCGTCCGTCGCTGAAGCGGACGAGATGGAATCGTCCGTCGAACACCGCCTCGAGTCCGAGCAGGTACGGCGTCGGATCGGCACCCGGGACGAGCGCCTCGACCTGCGCCCGGCGTCCGGGAAACGGACCCTGCACGGCAATGGAGAGGCGCCCCTCGAGGTCGTGAGTGAGCGACACGCCGTCGATGTCCGCGGGCGCGGAGAGTCCGCAGAGTTCGAGGATCGTCGGGGGCACGTCCTCGAGTCGGACGAGGGCATCGACGGAACGTCCGCCGTCGAAGCTCCCCGGGTAGCGGACGAGCAGAGGCACGTGCCGCGCGGCGCGGGAGAGGCTGTGGCCGTGCTCGATCATGTGGTGCTGGCCGAGCAGTTCGCCGTGGTCGCCGGCGATGACGACGACGGTCGAGTCGAGGAGACCCAATTCCCGGAACCGATCGAGGAACGATCCGATCTCGCGGTCGAGTCCCGCGATCTCGGCGTCGTAGAGGTCCGACAGGATGCCGATCTGCCGCGGCGTGAACTCCTTCGCGCCGAGCGCGAAGGCGGTGATCTCCGGGACGTCGATCCCGCGCGCCGCCGCGATCTCCTCCAGCGTCGGATCGCCGCGCAGGAACCGCGTCTGGTCCTTCTCGGACGGCGCGTACCTGAGATGCGGTTCCATGTCGTTGACGAAGAGGAAGAAGGGGCGCCCGGCGCCGGCCTCGTGCCGCGCCCAGTCGGCGGCGGACGCGTGCGTCCTGCGCGCCTGCGGCACGGGGCCGTCGGGACGGAGGAAGCACGGCTCGAACTTCTCGAAGCCCTGCGTCATCCCGAACTCGGGGGCGATCCACTCGTTGCCGGTGAAGCACGCCGTCGAGTAGCCCGCGCCCTCCAGACTCTCCGCGAGCGTCGCGAACTCGGTCCCGAGGTAGTTGCGGTCGCCGTCGTGGAAGCGGTGGTTCTCGGGCCGGAGCCCCGTGAAGAGCGCACCGTGCGCGGGCCCGGTCCACCCGCCGGGGCTCCACGCCTCGCGGAAGACGACGGCGTCCTTCGCGAACTCCGCGAGGCGCGGCGTCGTCGGGCGCCCGTAGCCCTGGAACGAGCACCGGTCGGCGCGGGTCGTGTCCATGACGAGGAGCAGCACGTTGGGACGGACGAGACCGCCCTGACTCGTCGCCCCGAAGTAGTCCGCCGCGAGGATGGCGGCGACCGCTACGGCGCAGAGCAGAGCCGTCATCCGGACGCCGCGCGCGCGACGTGTTCGGCAGAGAAGTGCCATCGTCTTCGTCACTTCAGTGAAACTCCGGCTCTCATCGGACCCGCGACGCAGGACGCCTCCGCGTGGTTTCGTCCATTCGGTCGAAGCGCCGGAATCCCGGCCGTTCGAACGCATTCGGGGAGCCGTGTCGCTGGTCACCGGCGGAAACGGCGCAGACGACACGACGGCGTCGGCGCAGGATTCCCGGACGGACCGGCACAAACGCCGGAGCCGGGACCGCTCCGCGCGGGCGAGTCGCTATCCTCGTCGCGTGACCGACTGGGACCTGAAGCCGCGCACCGTGGGGGAACTGCTCGACGCATCCTTCTGCGTGTACCGGCGGCAGTTCGCGCGGCTCCTGCTCATCGCGGTGATCGTCAGCGCGCCGGCGCTCGTCGTTTCGACGGTCTTCGCCGACGACGCCGCAGCCGCGGCGCGCGACTGGTGGAGCATCATCACGCAGAGTTCCCGGTCGAATCACGGCGACTTCGGCAGGGCCTTCGAGGACTCGCTGCGCGCGGCGGGCGAACTCCAGCCGTTCATCCTGCTCTCGAGCCTGCTGCAGTCGATGGGACGCGCGGCGGGCGTCGTCACGATGGCCGCCGTCGCGGCGGCGGCGCTCCGGCGCGAGCGTGCGGCTCCGATCGGCACGATCCTGCGTCAGGCCGCGCCGCGGCTCCCCGCGGCGGTGCTTGCGCAGATGATGCTCGACTACGTCCTCGGCATCTGCATGACGTGCCCGCCCGTCGGCTTCGTGCTGACGATCCTCTTCTCGTGCACCGCCGTCGCGATCGCGCTCGAGAAGGGCCCCATGGAGACGTCCGCGCGGCAGGGACTCCCGGCCGCGCTGCGCTGGGCGGTGCTGCCGTTCGCGACCGCGTTCGACGGGCTCGCGCGCTCCGTGCGGCTCAACGCGAACGGTCCGTCGCTCGGCCGCGGCACGCTCTTTCTCTTCTTCCTGCTCACGTTCGTCGGCATCGCGAACCTCTCCGCCATCGCGCTCGCCACGGTCTTCGTCAGCGCGTCGGGCGGATGGTTCTGGGCGCAGCACTACGCCGAGGCGCTCTTCCTCCCCGCGTGGGGACTCGGCGTGACGTTCTGGTACACGGACCTCCGCGTGCGCCGCGAGGGACTCGATCTCGAGGTCGCGACGTGAGACGCGCCGCCGCCGCGGCGCTCCTCGTGACGCTCGCCGGTCTCGCGTGGGCCGGCGACGAGAGCGCCGCGGCGATCCGCGCGGCCCGCGACGAGATCTACCGGCGCCCCGAGTTCCGGTACGGCAAGTCCGCGCAGCCGTCGTTCCTGTCGGAGTGGTTCGACGCGTTCATGGCGTTCCAGCAGAAGTTCGTCGAGGAGCACCCGGTCGTCGCGACGGCGATCTACATCGCACTCGCCGCGCTGCTCGTCGCGCTCGTCGTCCACATCGTGTGGACGCTCCGGATGGCGCGGCAGGCCGAGTGGCGCCACGAGGACGACGGCCGCCTCGCGTCCGGGATGCGGCGCGGCGATCCGTCGGTGTTCCGCGCCCGCGCGCTCGACCACGCCGCCGCGGGACGGTTCGACGAGGCGGTGCGCGATCTCTACGCCGCTCTGCTCCTCACGCTCGACCGCCGCGGGGCGCTCCGTTACGCGCCGCACAAGGCGCTCCTCGACTACCGGATCGAGACCGCGGGCGACTCCGCCGCCCTCGGCACGCTCGACCTATTCGCGGGGACGTACCACCCGGGCTCTTTCGGCCGCCGTCCGCCGGACCGCGCGCACTTCGACGAACTGCTCGCCGCGCTCGATGGCGCCGATGGGCGCGCCGGAGCGCCGCCGCGATGACGTCCGCGAAGTGGGAGCTCGCAGCGGCGCTCGTCCTCGCCGCGGCGCTCGTCGCGCTCGGCGCGGCGTTCGGCGCGGCGAAGACGGACAAGGCCGACGCGCGCCGTTCCACGTTCAACGACTCGCGCGGCGGACTGCACGCCCTCCATCTGATCCTCGACGAGTGCGGCGCGAACCCGCGGCGCGTGATGTCGCCGATCTCGGCCGCCGACCCGGCCGACCGAACGCTCGTCCTCGCGCAACCGTCGGTGCCGGTGACGAAGCGCGAGGTCGCGCAACTCGTGGCATGGGTGGATGCCGGAGGACGACTCGTCATCGTGGGTGGCGGGGCGCAGGTCGGCTCCTTCGAGTCGTCCACGAGGGCGCTGCTCGATGCGTTCGGTCTCGTGCAGGAACCGATCGTGCGCCTCGCGGGCGACCAACTGCGGATCGAGGACGAGCGTCTCCGCGCCGATCTGCGGCTGATCGACTGGCCGGCGGAGTGGGCCGTCGCGCCGGATCACCGGCAGACGCCGCCCGCGGAACTCGTTCCGCTCGTGACGACGGACGGACGCTGCCTCGTCGGACGCATCGCGCGCGGCGACGCGGGCGGCGAGGTCGTGGTCGTCGGCGACGCTCGCCTCCTCGACAACGCGTCGCTCGCGAAGGAGGACAACGCGGTCCTCGCTCTGCGGCTCCTCACCGGCCGCGCGACGATCGCCTTCGACGAGTTCCACCAAGGTTTCCGCGACGGCGGCGGCGAGGACCACCTGGCGGGAGTCCTCGCGGCGATGCTCACCGGAACGTGGCCCGGGCGCGCGGTGCTCCTCGTTGCGCTCGCCGGCGGCGTGTTCCTCGCCGGCGCGGTGTTCCGGTTCGGGGCGCCCGAGCCCGACGCGCTCCCGCCGCGGCGGGCGCTCGCGGAGCACGCGGAGGCGCTGGGTCGCATCCTCGAGACGGCCGGCGCGCGCGTCGAGGCGCTGCGGATCCTCGCGGCCGGCGCCGTCCGCGTCGTCGGTCCCCGCGCCGGCATCTCCGCGGCGCTCGGCCCCGCGGAGTTCGCGAATCGGCTCCGTGCGACGCACGCCCCTGGCGCCGACGAACTCGCGCACGCGATCGAACGCGCGACGACCGCCCGCGCGATGCGAGACTCCGGCCTCCTGACAGCCGCGGCGGATCTGGCGGCGGCGAAGCGGAGGTATCTGCATGGCGGCCGGTGACGCTCCCCGAATCGTCGGGGCCCTCGCGAAGCGCGTCTCGGAGGAGATCGCGAAGGTCATCGTCGGCCAGGACCGCGCCGTCCACGACGTGCTCGTCGCACTCGTCGCGGGAGGCCACGTGCTGCTGGAAGGCGTGCCCGGCACCGCGAAGACGCTGCTGGTCCGCACGCTGGCGCTCACCGTCCGCGCGAGCTTCCGCCGCATCCAGTTCACGCCCGACCTCATGCCGTCGGACATCGTCGGCGTGTCGATGTGGGACCAGGGCACGAACGCGTTCCGCTTCCACGAGGGTCCCGTGTTCGCCGACCTCGTCCTCGCCGACGAGATCAACCGCGCGCCCGCGAAAACGCAGGCCGCGCTCCTCGAGGCGATGCAGGAACGTCAGGTCACCGTGGACGGCGCGCGCCACGCGCTGCCGCGGCTCTTCACGGTGATCGCCACGCAGAACCCCGTGGAGTTCGAGGGCACGTACCCGCTCCCCGAAGCGGAGCTCGACCGGTTCCTGCTGAAGGTCGTGGTGCCGTACCCGGCGCGCGCCGAGGAGCTCGGCATCCTCGAACGGTGCGCGAAGGGCTTCGACGCGGAACGCGAATCGACGTTCGCGTCGCAGCCGGTCGCGACGGTGGACGACGTCGTCGCCGCGCGCGCGGCGCTCGACGGCGTCATCGTGGAGCCGCGCGTCCTCGGCTACGTCGCCGACGTCGTCCGCGCCACGCGCGAGACGCCGGCGCTGACGCTCGGAGCGAGTCCCCGCGCGGGCGTCGCCCTCTTCAAGTGCGCGCGCGCCGCCGCGGCGCTCGCGGGACGCGACTTCGTCACGCCCGACGACGTGAAGGCGATGTCGCTCGCGGTGCTGCGTCACCGCGTGAGCGTGGCGCCGGAGGTCGAGATCGAAGGCCGCACGGCCGACGACGTCGTCCGCGGCGTGCTCGAACGCGTCGAGGTCCCGCGCTGAACGCCCGCGACTTCCCGCTCCCGCTGCCGACGTCCCGGTGCGCGTGGCTCGCCGCGTCGGCGGCGCTGCCGGTCGCGGCGGGTGCTTTCCATCCGGCGCTCGGGTGGCTCGGCGCGATGCTCTTCGTCGCAGTGATCGTGGCGACCGTCGTCGACTGGGCGGCGCTGCCGCGTGCGGCCGAGTTCGCGGCGGAGCGCGTCGATCGGCCGGTGCTCTCGCACGGCGCGGAGGAGGTCCTCGCGGTCGACGTCCGCGCCGCGCGCGGGGCGAGCGTCCGCGCGGTCCTGGACCTCCCCGACGGGATGGAGCGCACGGCCGATCCGCCCGTGCTGCAACTCGCACCCGGCGAGTCCGCGCGGCTCCCGACGCGCGTGCGCGCCATGCGGCGCGGCAGGTTCGCGCTGTCGGCGCTCCACCTGCGCGCCGCCAGCCGATGGGGACTCGCAGAGCGGCAGATCTCGTTCGAGCTGCCCGCCGAGGTGCGCGTGTACCCGGGCATCCGCGCCGTCTCAGAGGCCGCGCGATGGCTGCGCCGCGGCCGGCGCGAGGAGCGCGGGCTGCGCCGCACGCGACTGCGCGGCGAGGGGACGTCGTTCGAGTCGCTGCGGGAGTACGTGCGGGGCGAGGATCCGCGGCGCATGGACTGGAAGGCGTCGGCGAAGCACGCGAAGCTCATCACGCGCCAGTACGAGGTGGAGCGCAACCAGAGCGTGATGCTGCTCGTCGACTGCGGACGCTGGATGACGAGCGACGTCGGCGGGCTCACGCGCCTCGACCACGTGCTCGACGCCTGCGTGCTCCTCGCCCACGTCGCCGCGTCGCGCGACGACCGCGTCGGACTCCTCGCGTTCGCCGACGAGGTGCTCGCGTACGTGCCGCCGTCGAAGGGGCACGCGGCGGTCGAGCGCATGGTGGCGGCGACCTTCGAGATCGAGCCCCGGCTCGTCGAGTCGGACTACGCGGGCGCCTTCGCGTACCTCGCCGCGCGGCAGCGCAAGCGCTCGCTGCTCGTACTCTTCACCGACGTCCTCTCCCGCGACGCGAGCCGGGCCGTCGTCGACGAGTGCGTGCGCACGGTGCGGCGTCACGTGCCGCTCGCCGTCACGCTGCGGGACGCGACGATCGACGCGATCGCCTCGGCGGAGCCCTCGAACTCCGCGGCGGCGTACCGTCAGGCCGCGGCGGAGGAACTCCTGCTCGAACGCGAACAGGCGCTGGCGGTGATGCGGGGCGCCGGCATCCAGACGGTCGACGTGGTTCCGCAGACGCTCGGTCCGGCGGTGGTCGAGCGCTACCTCGAGATCAAGTCGCGGATGCTCGTCTGACGGACCCCGGCGACGTCCCGGCGCGCGGAAAGTGCCGGTTCCCGCCGCACACCGCGCACCCTTCCCCCATCCGGACGGCGACGGACCGGCTTCCGTGGAGATTTTCGCCGCATCGCGGAAACCGATCCCCACCGTCGTTCGTCATCGATGAAAGGACACCTCGCTTCGAACTCCTGCAGGGCTCGCGGCGACCCCAACGATGAAATCCCTCTTCAGCTCGGCGGAGGTCCTGCGGGTCCTCAACGGATTCAATCCCTGGTGGGCACGGCGCCGCCTGAACGTGCCCGAGTTCCGGCGCCCTCTCTACGAAGCGTGCCGCACCCACGTCACGCGCGAGCACTCCGAGAACGTGCTCCTGCTCTCCGGCATCCGCGGCGCGGGGAAGTCCACGCTGCTGCTCCAGCTCGCGCAGGACCTCGTGGCGTCCGGGACCGACCCGCGCTCCGTCCTCTACCTGTCGGTCGAGCATCCCATGTTCGGCATGCTCCCGATCGCCGAGATCCTCCGCATCTACCGGGAGATGATCCACCCGATCGACCGCCATGCGGTGCTGCTCCTCGACGAGCTCCACTACGCCAAGGACTGGGACTCGCAGATCAAGGACCTCCTCTACGACGAGAACGACTACCGGATCATCGCGACCGAGTCCGTGCAGATGATCGAGCGGGCGCTCATCACCGAGACGCAGGTCGGCCGCTGGACGTCGATCGCGGTGCCGTCGCTCTCCTTCTACGAGTACCTGAGACTGCGGGGGCTCGACCCGGTGGGCGACGGCGACGCGCCGGAGCTGACCGACCTCTCCGGCATGAAGGAGGAGTCGCTCGCCGCGGTGGCGGGCGCGCTGAAGCCCATCCACGAGCACTTCCCCCACTACCTGACGGGGGGCGGACTCCCGGGACTCGCCCCGGTCACGGACGTCTCGACCGGCGCCAGCCTCTTCCACGAGGACGCCGCCGAGCGCATCCTGCGCCGCGCGATCGCGCGCCACTTCGCCGCGCGCAACGTGGAGGACCTGAAGCGCCTCTTCCTCTACCTCTGCGTCCACTCGGGCGAGATCTTCCGCGTGCAGCGCTACGCCCAGGCACTCGGCGTCTCGCCGTCCACCGTCGCCAACCACGTGGAACTGCTCGAGCGCTGTTTCCTGGTGCGGCGCCTGCCGCCGTCCGGTCCGGGAGGGACCGACGTGCAGAAGGCGCGCAATCGCGTGTACGTGACCGACGCGACGCTCCGGAACGTGCCGCTTCTACGCGACGTGGAGGGTCTCGCCGATCCCGAGGAGCGCCGGATCGTCATCGCCACGGCGGTGCAGCGCCACGTCGCCGGGCGCTTCTCGCGCGGCCTCGAGCGCATCACCTACTGGCGCGACGCGCGCGGCCGCAGCGAGATCGACGCGGTCGTGTGGGGCGAAGGTCGTCCCGTCGTGTTCGCCCTCGCCGCGGAGCCGATCAAGCCGTTCGGGTTCGGCGACCCGATCGTCGACTTCTGCCGGCGGGAGAGGGTGTCCCGCGCGTACCTCGTCTCCGCGGACGGCCGCGCGCTCGGCGTCGCGCGCTTCCCGGGCGTCGAGACGGTGTTCCTCCGCATCCCCGCGCATCTGCTCACGTACTTCCTCGGGCGCGAGGAGTGCCGCGCCTGGAAGACCTGACGCGCGTCGTCCGGCCTTCACCGGCGGTGGGGCTCGGCGGTCGGCGCGGACGATCAGCGCGCCGACGTGCTGCGATCGGCCTGACCGGGTCCGGACGTGCGCGAGGAGATCACAGGGATGCGCGGCTCGAGGACGCCGGCGAGCGGTCGGGCGCCTCCTCGCCGCCCTCCGCCGAGACTTCCGGGTGCTCGTAGCGGGCGAGCGTCGCGCCCTCGGCGGCGCGGATGCGAAGGACGACGGCCGGATCGAGGATGCGTCGCCACTTCGAATTGGTGCCCGCGCGGATCTCCGGGAGCGACGCCTCGAAACCCGCGCTCCACGCGAGTCCGCAGGCGGCGGTGACGCGCTTCATCTCGCCCGCGACGTCGCGGCAGAAGTCCTCGTACGCGACACGCACCACGCGTCCCGCGAAGCCCGCCGTGTCGGTCTCCATCGTCTCGTGCACGATCCGGAAGACGTGCGCTGCGCTCTCCGCGGTCCCCATCTGCTTGCGGATCTGCTTCCAGCCGGGCACGCGAATGCCCCAGAACCCGGCGTCCTCGGCCGCGTGCTTCTCGCGCATCACGACCGTGGAACCGGCCACGGAGCGCCAGTCGCGCGTGACGATCAGGAAGACGCAGTCGGGGAAGATCGCGTCGATCCACGGCGCCCGGAGCGCGTGGCCGGGGAACTTCGCGAGGAAACGCTCCTTCCCGCGCAGCTCGACGAGGCGCGACACGAGCCTTCGGTACCAGTCGCGGATCTCCGGCGTGACCTCGGCCGCGAGGGCGGTGTCGTTGCCGCGGTCCTGGTACCGGTTCCAGATCGCGCGCGCCTCTTTCGGGGAGGACGACACGATCCTGAGGCGCGTCAGCACCTCCGCGAAGAGCGGGAACTCCGGGTACTTCTTGTAGCCGCGGCTCAGATACGCGACGTCCGGGTGCGCGCAGAGGGTCTTGTAGACGAGCGACGTGCCGCTCCTCGGGGGAGCGAGGACGAAGATCGGCCGGTCGATCGGCATCGCGCCGAGAGGGTAGCGGCGCAACCCGGCGATGTCACCCGCCGCGCTGCGGCCGCGGCGGATCGTCCAGCACGCGCGCGAACACCAGCGTGTCGCGCAGTTCGCCCGAGAGGTGATGACGCCGGTGGCGGCGCAGCGTCGCCTCGAGCGTGAAGCCGAGACGCCGCGGGATCGCCGCGCTGCGGACGTTCTCGGCGTCGCACTTGATCGTCACTCGGCGCGCGCCGAGTTCGCGCACGGCGAAGTCGGCGATCGCGCCCGCGGCTTCCGTGACGTAGCCCTGCCGCTGGAACCGGTCGCGGCACCAGTAGCCGATGTCGAAGCTCGGCACGAGCCAGTCGATGCGGTGGAGCCCGCTGCCGCCGACGATCGTGCCGGTGCCCTTCAGGAAGAGCAGCAGCATCAGGTCCTCGCGCCCGAGGAACTTCGCGTGCGCGCGGCGCACGGTCTCCTCGCTGTCCTCGACGGTGGGACGCCCCGTGGCCCACGGCATCCACTCGTGGAGGTCGCCCCACGACTCGCGCACGGCGGCGTTCAGTTCGGCGCCGTCGCCCGGTTCCGGACGGCGGATCGTGAGCCTCGCGGTGTCGAAGCTCGACGGGAAGTCACGCAGGATCGGATTGGGTTCCACAGTCATCTCGCCGGTTGCGGGCGTCTCGTCCGGCGCGGGCAAAGTACCAGACCATGAGTCCCGTCGTCGCGGCCCCAGCCGCCCACTTCACGGGCGCGGGGGCGTCGCTCGGCGAGAGGAACCCCTCGAGCAGTCCCGCGGCGACGAGCATCACCGCCACGCCGAAGAGCATCGCGACGGACTCGGTGCCGGTCTCCCGGAACGCCGCTGCGCGCGAGCGGCGTCCCGGCACGAGGAGCGAGAGCCCGAGACGCATCCCCGCGCCGCACGAGATGAAGATGGCCGCCATCTCGAGCGGTCCGTGCGCCGCGACGAACGTCCAGAGCACGCCGCCGACGCCCGCGTC
Organism: Planctomycetia bacterium; assembly: GCA_031404455.1. Lineage (GTDB taxonomy): Bacteria > Planctomycetota > JAJSAM01 > JAJSAM01 > JAJVHW01 > JANNHP01. The sequence continues at coordinate 10,600 of JANNHP010000064.1, forward strand.
GTCGAACACGGCGAACCCGCCGCCGAGACTCACGCCCTGCACGACGAGGAGCAGCACCGTGCCGACGCCCGCGGTCGCGCCGAGCGCGAACCCGATCATCGCGACGCGGATGTTGTTCGCCATGATCCCCCACGAGAAGACCGGCATCCACAGGTCGGGGACCTCGAGATAGCGGCGCGCGTCGTCCGGCATCGCCGCGGTGCGCTCCGCGCGCTGCTGCATCACGGTGCCCATCGTGCGCTCGGCGAGATCGGGGTCGCCGCGCAGCGCGAGGTAGACGGCGACGGCGGGCAGGATCGTCACCGCGGCGGCGACCGCGTGGTAGCGCCACGTGCGACGCACGAGCGCGGGAAACCTCGACGTGAGCAGTTCGAAGACCTTGCGCCGCGTCCCGCCCGCGGTGCTCCCCGCGTAGACGAGACCGTGCGCCGCGACGCAGAGACGGTTCACGTGCTGCACCGTGCCCTGCGAGAACCGGAGACTCCGCGCGGCCGCGAGGTCCGTCGTCGCCGCGCGGTAGAGGGCCGCGAGCCGCCGCACGTCGGCGCCCGAGAGCGCCGCGAGACCGCCCGACTGCGCGCGGCCGAGGAGCGCGCGGAGTTCCGCCCATCGCGAAGTGCGCTCGCCGACGAAACGTTCCTCCCTCACGGCCGCGGTCCCTCGACGTTGCGGATCGACTGCGGCGTGCTGCCTTGCGCGACGTTTCGCAGGAACCGTTCGGGGTCATCGCAATCGAGTCCGTGCCGCTTCGCGATCTCGTCGGCGATCTGCCGCGCGAGTGCCGTGCGGCTCGCGGGGATGAACTGCGGCGCCCGCGCGACGAACGACCTCGCGCGGGCGACGTCCGTCGCGGCGAACGACTCGCCTGGAATCTCCCCGCCAGAGGGCGGACCCGCCACGCCGAGCGGCTCGGTCCGCTCGCGGACGACGATGGTGCCCGCGGCGTAGTCGCCGATGCGCTTCGCGCGGCGGTTGACGAACATCACGAGGCCGCCGACCGCATAGCACGCGACGAGCGGGAGGATGTCCACGACGCGCAGGATGTTCCTGACGAAGATCGCCCCCGTCGACGCCGGTCCGCCCGAGTCCGACATCACGCGGAGCTTCAGCGCGCGCTTGCCCGGCGTCTGCCCCGCCCACATCCACTCGAAGCCGATGTAGTAGCCCGCGAGGACGATCGAGAAACCGCCGATGCACGCCATCGCGAACGCCTGCTGGGCCTCCTCGCCCTTCGGCAGCGTGACGCGCTCGACGATCACGTACACGCCGCCGAGCACCGCGAACGCGAACGCCAGCAGCGTGAAGTCGATGGCGCCCGCGGCGAAGCGGCTGCCGATGCCCGCGAGGTCGTGGACGATCTTCACGCGCTCGGGCGTCTCGATCTCGAGGCGTTCGCCGAGCAGGCTCTCGTTGGGTTCCGTCACTCTTTTCGATTCCAGTCGATCGCGAGCCGGAACGAAAGCTCGCTCCCCGCGGCGCGGATCTCGGTGAGCCCGGGCGGCTTCCAGTTCCCGGCGCGCGGCGACCTCGCGGTGCCGTGCGCCGAGCAACTCGCCTCGCGCGTGACGGGGTGGAGCGAGTACGTGCCGCCGCACGGGCAGACGGGCTTCCAGCCGAGGACGACGAAGTTCCGCTCGGCGACGTCGCCCGCTGGGTTCTCCGCGATCGCCAGGGGGACGAGGTCGCGCAGGTTCGCGATGCACGCGCGGTCGGCCGCGGCACCGGCCGACGCGACGCCGCGCAGTACGTTCGCGAACCGTGCGGCCGTGTCGGCGGCGGCGCAGGTGACGGCGAACGCGGCGCCCTTCGCGTCCGTCGTCACGCGCAGGGCGGAGACGTCGCCGAGCCAGTCCGGGCCGCGCGGGTGCGGATCGTTCACCAAGGATGCGCGGGCGTCACCGAGACATCGCTCCGCGAGCCTCGCGAGCCCGAGCCCCTCGCGGAACTCGCGCACGGCGCTTCGAGCCATGTGCGGCACGAGCGCACGCCACGCAGGGTCCTCGCCGAACGGGCTGTAGCCGAAGAGAGCTTCCTCGGGTCCGGGACGTCGCGCGGCGTCGGTCGTCGGCGCGCGGAGATGCCGGAACCCGTCGCGCCGCGCGACGGGCACGGAGCGGAGCGACCCGATCCGCTCGCCGAGCGCGCGGTCGGTGGCGACGATCTCGACGTCGGGCGCCTCGGGCAGGGTCGCGCGGAACGCGATCCTCTCGCGCTCGATCGGAAACGGATCGTCCGCGGGCCGCCAGAGGTGATCCGGCGCGCTCTCTTGCGCGATCCCTGCAACCGTCTGCATGCGGTGAAGTTCCGGGTCGACGATGCGCATCAGCACGGCGACGCGGGGACGTCCCCGGACGAACGGCGGCGCGATCACGAGGCCCACCTCGCCGGTGCCGCGCGTCGCGTCGGGGTTCGTCCGCCAGATGGTCGGGAGCAACAGGTCGTGGAGCGCGAGGCGCAGCGTGCCGTAGTCGCGGGCGTCCTCGCGTTCAGCGGCGAGGAGCGCCGCCGCGAGACGGTCGAACTCCGACGCGAACCGGTACGCCGCCTCGACGCTGCGGAACCTCACGAAGAGACACTCCGACGGCGCCCAATCCTCGAGCGGCATGCCCGGAGTCGCCGCGGGGACGGGAGAGCGCGCACTGACCGGCCCCGCGCCGTCGCCGGGCGCGATGCCCGACGGCGGCGCGGCGACGGCGCCGCAACTCTCCGCGAACGCCGCGAGCGTCGGCGACGGCGGCGCCGTCGCCAGCGCCGCGACGAGCGCCGCGCGGACCGCCGGGCGCTGCGACTCCTGCGTCCGCGAAACGCGGAGCGCGAGCGGGGCGAGCGCACCGGCGCCGTCCCTCGTCCACACGGCTGGGTCCTCGGCATCCGCTTCGACGCGGCCGACGAGACGCCCGTCCGCGCCGACGAAGGCGAGTCGCGTCGCGGATCCCGGGAACATCTCGCGCGCCGGAGCCGGACCGCGGCTGACGAAGAAGCCGTCGGCGTCGGCGTCCACCGCGGGGCCGCGGCCGATCAGCGACAGCGAGACCACCGCCGCCGCGAGGACCGCGACGATCACGCCGATGAGCAGTCTGCGGCTACCGATCCTTCGGCTCCGCGGGCGGCAGCGGCGTCTTCGGATCGGCGGGCGGCGGGAGCGGCGCGTCCCAGCGCGGCTTCGGAACGGGCGGCGGCGCTGCGTCGCCGGGGACGATGCCGTGTCCGATGTCGTGGAGAGTCCGCAGTGCGAGGAACGTCGCGGGGCCGTGGCCGACCGGACCCGTCAGGCGCCCCGCCTCGGGAGACTTCCAGCGGATGATCTCGCTCGCCTTCTCGCCCGCGGCCTTCGCGGCGGACGCGTATGCGTCGCGGAAGACCACGGCGTCGAGTCCGGGCATCGGAAGCGCGAGCTTGCCGTCGGCGTAGGCGCGGAGCCAGGCGAGCCGCGGCGCGCCGCCGTGGCACGCGGTCCCCGGTTCCCCGCGGAAGTCGATTGCGCTGGTGAAGTGTCCCCCGTTCTCGGTGATCCCGATCTGGCTGACCGTCGCGCCGAGGGGCGGCTTCGGCACGAACGGCACGGGCATCAGCGGCATGTCCGACGAGTTCGACGAGGCGACGGCGACGATCGAGTCGCCGTCCGGTTCGCCCGTGGGCGGCGCGCCGAGCGCCGTCGTCCACGTCACCGACTCTTCCTCGCCAAGGATCCACCCCTCCCACGCGCTCTCGCCGCGGCCGTGGCGCACCGAGAGCAGGAGGTCCTTCGCGTCCGGACGATCGGGCGGAGCCTTCGACTCCGCCGCGAGTCCGCGGAAGAAGAGGCCGAGCGCCAGCGGGTGGTCGCACGCGACGACGAGGCCGTCCTGGATCGCGACGTAGAGCGTGGCTTCGTTCCCGGGCAGCGCGATGACCGGCCGTCCGCCGATCTCCTCCGCGTGGCGGCGGCCCTCGAAGCGCAGCGAGAGCGCCCCGGCGACGAGGTCGTCGAACGCGGCCGTGAGCGTCTTCGCGTCGCGCGTGGTGCGCATGGCGAAGAGCGTGGCGCGCGAGTTCGCGCCGGTGCGGCCGGGGAGCTTCAGCGACATCGCCGCGATCACGGCCTCGCCGTCGGCCGCGGCGAGGAACGCCCCGGCGCCGCGCGCGAACTTCTCCGGATCGCCGGGTGCCGCACCCCACGCTTTCATCTGCGCGTCGAACGCCGCGCGCCAGGCCGCGGCTTCCCCGAGACCCGCCTTCGACGCCGAGGCGAGGAGCGACGGGAGATCCGGCGTCGCGACCACGAGGTCCGCCTGCGCGGGGATCGCGTCCCGGAGCACCGTCCCGGTGGGCCGCGGCGCGGGCGCATCCTGGGCGAGGGCCAGCGCGGGTGCGACGAGGAGGAGGGCCGCGAGGGTCGTGCTTCGCATGGCCCGGAGGATATCCCGCGCGCCCGGGCGCCGGGGGTTCCGCGCGACGAGCGTCTCGCGGCGTCGGGGACGTCTGCCGCTCGGACCCGTACCATCCCCCGCCTTGCTGCGCCTCCAACGCTACCTGCTCGGCGAACTCCTCGCGGCGTTCGTGCTCGTGCTGCTCATCGTCACGGGCATCTTCCTGACGGGCAGCCTGCTCCAGATCCTCCAGCGGTTCCCCGAGGTCTCGGTCTTCGCGCTCCTCGGCGGGGTGCCGGTCTTCCTCGGCCTCGCTCTCCCGGTCACGATCCCGCTCTCCTTCCTGATGGCGTGCCTGCTCACGTACGGGCGCTTCGCCGACGACAACGAGTTCCTCGCGTTCCAGATGGGCGGCGTCTCGCCGCGCCACGCAATGGCGCCCGCGATCTGCGCCGCGGCGGCCGTGTCGGTCTTCACGGTGGCGCTCTCGTGCGACGTGAACCCCACCCTCACGAGCGCGAAGAAGTCCGTGCTGCGCGGGCAGATCCAGGAGCAGATGGGGCGCATGCGGTCGCCGTCCGCGACCAACGTGAAACTCGGCGACATGGAGATGTCGTGGAGCGGGCGCGACGGCGAGTGGTTCCTCGATTCGTTCCTCACCTGGACGACCGTCGAGGCCTCGAAGGACGGCGAGCAGAAGGTCAAGAAGACCAACCGCGTGGTCGCGAAGCGCGCCAGCGTGAATCTGACCGACGAGACGCCCGCGCGGCTCCTCGTCACGCTCGTGGACGGCAAGATGCCGGTCGACGCGGGCGCAGGCATGACGGCCTTCGACGCGAAGGAGGTCCGCATCTACATCGACCTCGGCGACGCAGAGACCGACACCAAGGGCAAGGACGAGATGCGCGCGGCGGAGATCTTCTACCGCATGGTCCGCCTCGAGCCGCTCCTCGGCCGGTCGCGGCAGTCGGCGGAGTGGCGGCAGTGGCGCCTCTTCGCGGGCGAGTACTGGCGGCGCGTGGCGCTCGGGCTCTCGCCGCTCGCGTTCGCCCTGTTCGGGGTGCCGCTCGGACTCATCGTGCGGCGCGGATCGAGGGCGCAGGCGCTCGTCCTCGCGCTCTTCGTCGGCCTCCCCGTCTACTACCCGCTGCTCCTCTGGGGCGAGAACCTCGCCCGCCAGGACCTCGTCCACCCGGCGCTCGCGCTGAACATCGGTAACATGGTGTTCGGTCTTGCGGGGACCCTGATGATCCGCCGCATCTGCACGCGCTGAACAGGCCCGCTCGCGGGCCCCGTTCCGTTCGTGCCTCACACCCCGTCCCGATCGGATATCGTTCCCCCATGCGCGCGTACCTCATCGCCTCCACGTGCCTCCTCAGCCTCGCCGCGATGGCCTCGGGCGACACGGTCCAACTCCCCGTCGCAGTCCGGGGGGCCGATTCGCTCTCCGGCAAGATCGACCCCGTCGGCGACGCCGACCGGTTCGCGGTCTTCCTCGCCGCGGGCGACACGCTCACCGTGAAGTCGTCGGAGTCGGGCCCCCAGTTCGGGCTCTTCTCCACGCTCCAGGTCCTGGACCCCTCGGGCGCCGACGTCACGCCGAGCGTGAAGGGCCAGGGACGCCAGAAGGCGTCGTTCAAGTTCGTGGCGACGGCCACGGGCACGCACATCGTCGCGCTGACGGGCGACCCGGGCGGCTTCGGCGGCTCGGTGGGCACCTACCGGCTCTCGCTCGCCGTGAAGCGCGCGAAGCCCGCGAGCGGCACGTTCGACGCGGCCGCCGGCGGCACGATCAGCGTCGCCTTCACCGCGCCCGCGGGCTCGTCGCTCTCGCTCACGGCCGCGACGAAGAAGGGCGGTTTCGACCTGACGAGTCTCGTGCGCCCCGACACGACGACGGAACCCGGCTTCGGGACCGCGGTCGTCTCCAAGCAGCGCCGCTCCTCGAAGCTCACGAAGTTCCCGCTGACCGGCGGCGACGGCGCTTACGAGGTCCGCGGGCAGTTCGACGCGGGCTCGAAGGTGACCGTGAAGCTCACGCTCTCGACGAACGAGGCGAAGCGCTCGCGCCGACTCACCGATGACGAGCCGAGGCTCGACGCCGGCCAGCCGATCTTCCCGTCCGACGTGATCGCCGGGACCGAAGTGCGCGTGTCGGGATCGAACTTCGACGACATCCCCGTGCTCGACGCGCAGGGCAACATCGTTTCGCGGCGGTTCCCGACGTTCACGATCGGCGGCGTCGTCGTCCCGGCCGCGGGGGTCACGCACCCGAACGGCGCGGTCTACCGCTTCAACGTGCCGGCCGGGCTCGCTCCGGGCATCCGCTACGACCTCGAGGTGGCGAACGCCGACGGACAGGCGGCGCTCGCGACCGAGGCGATCTTCGTCGTCCCGCTCCCGGTGGTCTCGGGCGTCTCCGTCGCCGACGCCGGGCCGCTCGGCGGTCGCCGCGTGCGGATCGACGGCACCGACATGCGCTCGGTCGCGACCGCGGTGTTCGACACCGCCATCGCGCAAGCGACGACCGCGCGCCCCACGTACGCCGAGTTCACGGCTCCGCCGCACCCGCCGGGCGTGGTCTCGATCTCGCTCAGGGACACCTTCGGCCGCACGGTCGCGGTGCCCGGGACCTTCACGTACCTGAACATCCCGTCGAACCGGATCACGTCCGTGAGTCCGGCGTGGGTGCAGGGCGTCGGCGGCCAGACGGTCACCGTCAACGGCGCCGACTTCGGCGCGAACACCGTGTTCACGCTCGACGGCGACGAACTCGCGGCGACGCGCGTGTCGAGCTCCGTCTTCGAGTTCGTCGCCCCGGAGCACGTCGAAGGCTCGATGGAACTGCGCGTGACCGACGACTACGAGCAGACCTCCGCGGCCGACGTGGACGTGCGCGGCTTCACGGACACCACCGCGACCGCGATCCCGGCGCCGGTCACGACCGCGAACGCCGTGGACGGCTGGCGCGCGACGCGCGTGCTCACGGGCGACCTCGACGGCGACACGAAGCCCGACCTCGTGCTCCTGCGCCCCGAGACGGCCTTCGGCAACGACGCGAACCGCAGCAGGGTCCGTCTCCTCTTCGGCAACGGCGCGGGCGCTTTCACCGACGCCACCGCGACGAAGTTCCCGGCCGTGAGCGGCGACGAGGACTGGCGCGCGAAGGACGGTGTCCTCCTCGACATCGACGGCGACGGCGACCTCGACCTCGCGATCATCACCGACGACACGATCTCCGC
>JANNHP010000065.1:0-1841 GCA_031404455.1 Planctomycetia bacterium
ATGGGCATGCGCGTCACGTCGTGGTCGAGGAAGCGCACCTCGCCTGCGTCGGCCCGGATCATGCCGATCGTCATACGGAAGCTGGTCGTCTTGCCGGCGCCGTTCGGCCCGAGGAGGCCGACGATCTCGCCCGGCTCGACCTGGAACGACACGTCGCTGACGACGGCGCCGCGACCCCGGTAGGTCTTGACGAGTCCCTTGGCTTCGAGGAGCGGCACGGCGGGATGCTACGCAGCCGGTTTCCGGCGGCTCCACAGGATCAGGGCCACGAGCGCTGCCGCGAGAACGGCGTTGCGGATGAGGGCGCCGTCGAGCGTCGTCCCGAGGAGGTCGCCGAAGCACCCGCACGGCACGAGCTCCCCCGCCGACGACCGGACGACGAGGAGCACCGCACTCGCGGCGGCGAGTCCGGCGAGGGAGAGAGCGAACCCCTTCACCGCGCGCAGAACCATCGCCGCGCCGAGCGCCACCTCGAGGGCAGCGGCCGCGGCCAGGAACGCTTTCGCCGTAGCGCCGGGCGCGACGACGTGGCAGACGATCTCGTAGGCGACGAGCGGCGACGCCACCTTCGACGCCGCGGCGGCGAGCCACATCGCGCCGAAAGCCACGGTCGCGATCGCGAGGACCCGGTCCCGGACCGCGCTCAAAACGCGTCCACCAGCGGCACCTCGTAGGTGCGCGAGACGCGTGCGGTCTGGATGATGCGGACGACGCCCTGCGGCGTGCCCGGTGCCTCGACCTGCACGCGGAAGTAGGTGCTCCATCCGGCCGGGAGCGGCCGGATGTACGGCTGCTTCGACACGATGCTCACCGGCCCCGCGACGGGCTCGATCCGCACCTCGTCGATCGGCTCGCCGCCGCGCGCCTGGATGGTGACGGTCCAGACGTCGTAGTTCTCCGAGTGCTGCGTGCGGATCACCTTCAGGTCGAGGTGCGGCTCGATCTCCGCCGCGCGCGTCCAGAGCGCCCCGCCCGCGGCGGCGCCGAGAATCGCGGCGAGGCCGAGGCGGCCAGGGCGAATGGGGCGCGACGTGGTCATGCGGGCCGGCGGATCGTATCACCGGCTGCGGCTGCGGGGCCTTCGCGAGCTATAGTCCCCGCCTCGGAGGTGAACATGGCGGGCGGTGGCGGCGGCGGAGCGAGCGACGTGGGGCTGGCGTTCCTGCGCCTCGCGGGATTCGGTCTCGCCTATCACGGGTACCAGAAGGTGTTCGGCGGCGGCATGTCGGGCATGGAGGGCGCCGTCGAGAAGATGGGCTTCCCGGTCCCGGTGTTCTTCGCGTGGTGTGCCGCGCTCTCGGAGCTAGCGGGCGGCTTTCTCGCGGCGATCGGTCTCTTCACGCGCGCAGCGGCGGCGTTCGCGGCGATCACCATGTTCGTGGCGGCGTTCCTCGCTCACGCGACCGACGACTTCGCGACGCGAGAGAAGGCGCTCTCCTACCTCGTGATCATGCTCGCGCTCGCGTGCATCGGCCCGGGCAGGTGGTCGGTCGACGGTCTCGTCAGGAAGTCGGCGTAGCCGCTCCCGCGAGGCGTTTTCCCCAGAGCATGAGCGCGACGTGCACGGCGATCAGCGCCGTGTTGCGGACGAGCGCGCCCTCGAGCGTCTGCGTGCCGAAGAGCGAGCCGAAGCATCCGCACTGGATGAGTTCGACCGGGTCCCCCGCCCTGAGGACGAGGATCACGACGCTCATCGCAACGAGCCCCGCGAGCGACCATCCGAGCCCGCGCACGGCGCGCAGACACATCGCCGCGCCGAGGAGCGCCTCGCCCGCGACGATCGCCGCGAGCACCGGCTTCGCGGGAACGCCCGGCGGCACCGCGTGCGTCGCGAACTGGTA
>JANNHP010000066.1:0-6996 GCA_031404455.1 Planctomycetia bacterium
AGGCCGAGTTCGAGCGCGTCCCACGCGGCGTCCTTCTTCCCCTCCTTCGCGAGGCCGTCGGCCGCGGCGAGCGCCGCGTCCGCGTCGCCCGACGGCTTCGGCACCGCGATCTCGCCGACGCACGCGAGGCGGGCGCTCGACGTCGGCATGCCCTCGGGCGGACGCGACTCGCCGGTCTCGCCGTCGAGGAAGCCGAGCCAGATCGTCACTTCCGAGACGCCCGTGAGATCCGCGTCGAACGGGAACGGCACCTCGACCGAGTACGCGACCTTCACGTCGCGCTTCCACCCGATCGTCGGCTTCGGCGGCGCGTGGCGCACCGAGAGCAGCGTGCGGCTCCCCTCGGCGACGACGATCTGCACCGCATACGCCCGCGTCACGTCGGCCGACGGCGTGAACTCGAGCTTCAGCTCGAAGCGCCCCGTCAGCGCGACGTCGCCCGGCACGACCGTGACCTTCGCCGCGATCGGCGGATCGTCCTCGTCGGCGCGCGCGAACGGCGCGGCGACGAACGCGAGCACCGCGAGGAGGAGGAGGATCGCCGTCCGCCGCATGGGGCGGGATGTTAGCGGGGGCGCGCCGCCCGGGAGGAAGTCACCTGCCGCCGGACGACTTGAAGACCACGCCCGGGTCCTCGAGGAACCGCGCGATCTGCTCGGCGTCCGTTCGCGTCAGGCTGAGGAACTGCGGCATCCGGCCGGGCCCGTCGCGGAATGCCTGGTAGATCTCGTTCGCGGACCGGTCGAGGATGCGCGGGCCGCTGCGCGACCCGGTGCCGTCGGGCGTGTGGCAGACGGCGCAGTGCATCGAGTAGGTCGCGGCGCCCGCGAGGATCGCGGGATCGACCGGCGGCGGCGGCGGCGGTTCGCCGCCCCCGCCCGGCGCAGTTCCGCCGACCACCGTGACGTTCGACATGTTGTTGCCGGGGTCGTCGTCCGGATCGCACTCGGCGACGGCGATGAGCGACGTCGCCGTCTGCGGCACATCGACGCTGAGACGGCGCGTCCGGCGATGGCGCGCCCCGACCCGGACGATCTCGGACCAGAGCGGCGTCCCCGTCGGCGCGTCGGCGTAGATGGCCATCGTGACGGTCCTGGCACCCCTGCGGCTCCTGTTCCTCACGACGACGGTGACGTCCGCCGCGGTCCCGGCGCCGACGGCCGCGCCATCCTTCACCGTCATCGTGCAGCGCACGTCGTTCCGCGGGCGGACGGCGCCGGGCGCGCCATCCGCGGCCGGCGTCGCGGTCACCGCTGCGAAGAGGAGACCGAGGGACGCGATCAGGGCGACGCGCTCCGACATCGAAGGAACCTCCGGCGCGAGGACTCGTGCCACACGAGGAAGATCGTCCTCGACGCGCGTGGATGCAAGCCGCCGGGCGGATCCTCGCAATGCGAGCCTGCGCCAGGTTCGCGCGGGCTCGCGGCTCTCCGCGTGAGAGGCGGGATCGCGGCGCTCGTTCGATCAGGCCGGGACGGGCGCCGCGTCGCCGGCTTCGTCGCCGCCGCCGGTCTGCAGGTCGTACATCTGGCGGAAGCGACTGCCGGGGATCTTCAGCAGATCGTCGGGCGCGCCCTCCTCGACGATGCGCCCGCCGTCCACGACGACGACCTTGTCGGCGTTGCGGATCGTCGAGAGACGGTGCGCGACGACGATGACCGTGCGGCCCGACATCAGCTTCGCGAGCGCCGCCTGCACGCGCTGCTCGCTCGCCGAGTCGAGGTTGCTCGTGGCCTCGTCGAGGATGAGCACCGGCGCGTCCTTGATGAGCGCGCGGGCGATCGTCACGCGCTGACGCTGGCCGCCCGAGAGCGACATGCCGCGCTCGCCGACCATCTTCGAGTAGCCGCCCTCCATCAGGACGATCTCGTCGTGGATGTTCGCGTCGCTCGCCGCGGCGAGGACCTCGGCCTCGGTCGCGTCCTCCTTTCCGTAGCGGATGTTCTCATCGATCGGCGCGTTGAAGAGGAACGCGTCCTGCGTGACGATCGCGAGCTTCGCCGACAGGCTCTTCGTCGTGTACTCGCGCGCGTCCACGCCGTCCCAGAGCACCTGGCCCTCGGTCGGGTCGTAGAAGCGTGCGACGAGGTCGCAGAGCGTGGTCTTGCCCGCTCCGGTCGGCCCGACGACGGCGACGACCTTCCCCGCCGGGATCGTGAGGTCCACGCCCTTCAGGATCTCGTTCTCGAGGTACCTGAAGCGCAGTCCGCGTAACTCGATCCCCGTCACGAGCGGTCCGGACGGCGCGATCTGCGGCCCGTCCTTCAGGTCGTTCTCGGTGTCGAACACCTGGTAGACGCGCTCGACGCTCGGCAGCGCCTCGATCAGCTTGTTCAGCACCGAGACGATGTCCTTCGCCGAGTCGTAGACCGACAGGATGACGACGACGAACCCGACGAGTTCTCCGATCTTCACCTCGCCGCGCAGGGCGAAGTGGCCGCCGATGTAGACGACGATCGCGCCGCCGACCATCTGGAGGAAGTCGAGCGTGCTGTCGGAGATGGCGGAGAGCCGCGCGATGCGCCGGGCCTCGTGGATGAAGCGCCGGTTCGCCCTGTCGAGGCGGTTCGCCTCGCGCTCCTCGCCGTGGAAGGCCTTCACCACCTTGATGCCCGTCAGCATCTGGAGGAGCACGTGGCTCATGTCCGCGAGGAGGTTCTGGCGCTTCTCCGCGCGCTTCTTGATCTTCTTCGCGATGCGGAAGACGGGCAGGACGAGGAGCGGCAGCCCGAAGAGGACGAGCGCCAGACGCCAGTCCATCATGAACGCGACCACGATGGAGCCGACCATCGTGAACGGCTGCACGAACGCCTTCTCGAAGACCTGGTTCAGGACCTGCCGCATGCCCGACACGTCGCGCTCGATGCGCGCGACGAGGTCCCCGGCGCGCATGCGATTGAAGAAGGAGAGCGGCAGCGACACGATCTTGCGCGAGATCGCGACGCGGATGTCGGCCATCATCGCGGTGGAGTAGTAGTTCTGAAGGTACTCCTTGAAGTAGTTGGTCACGGCGAGGACGACGCCGAGCCCGAGCGTGATGATGACGATCCTGATCACCGCGCGCTCACCGTCGGAGGCGTCCTGGCCCGGCGCGATCACGTCGTCCACGAGGCTCTTCGCGATGAACGCGCGGCTCGCGCGCGCGAAGCCGTAGATCGCGCCCACGACGATCGCCGCGACGATGCCCCACGCGTACGGCTTCGCGAAGCTGTACGTCCGCGTCAGGACGCCGATGCCGACTCCCCCGCGGGTCGGCAGCCAGAAGAAGGCCGACGCGACGAGGCAGAGGAGCCCCATCGCAAGCGCCGCGTGCCACGGCATCGCCTCGCCGAGGTCGATGCCTCCCGCCTTGAGCGGGATGCCTCCCGTGCCGCCGACGACGTCGGCGTCGCGAACCTCCGCGAGCACCCAGAGCCGTTTCTCGAAGCCAAGGACCTCGCGCCAGGACGCGATCACCAGTTTGTCGTCGGCGTCCTTGTAGTTCTCGGGCAGCCCCTTCGCCGTCCGCTCGGACGACTTGCCCGCCCGGATCTCCGACTGGCCCGTCGTGATCCGCACCGTGCCGCGCGCGCGCTGACGCCGGAGTTCGTCCCGCGGGTCCTGGTGCGGGAACATCACCTCGCCGTCCTCGCCGAGGACCATGCGGCGGTACCAGCGCCCGTGCTCGAGCGTTCCGACGTCCGGGTCCGCCGCGAGACGCCGCTCGAGTTCCGCGATCGGGATGCGCCCGCTGACGTAGGAATCCGGACCGGTCTTCTTCCACACGCGCACGTTCTCGGCCCCGAACCGGAACCAGAGATCGAGCAGCGGCGCGTGGATCGTCTCCCGGTCCGTGACGGACCCGCCGGTCGAGTCGACGGCGAGTTTGTCGAACGGCGGGGGCGCGGGCGACGCCGGGTCCGCGCCGTCGAGCTTGGCTCGGGCCTCGACGAGGAGACCCCGGACGATCCGCGACATTGCGTCGGTGGTGGCGTCGATGCGCTCGCCCGCCGCGACACGCGCCTCGTTCTTCTCCTCGTACGACCACTTGGCCGAGACGACGGCGAGGGCGAGGAACGCCAGGCCCGCGACCGAGAGCGCCCACTTCCAGCGGAACTTCACGCGGAGGTACCCCCCGCGAGGAGTTCGCGGTAGACGCCGAGCGTGCCCTCGACCATGGCGTCCACGGTGAACTTCGCCTCGACGTGGCGGCGCCCGGCCTCGCCGAGGCGTGCCGCGAGTTCGCGGTCGCCGAGCACGCGCAGCACCGCCGCGGCGAGTGCCGCGGGATCGCTCGGCGGCACGGTCAGACCGGTCACTTGATCGATGAGGACCTCCGGGATGCCGCCGACGGCGGACCCGACGCAGGGACGCCGCAGCGCGAGCGCGTCGAGCAGGCTGGTGCAGAGCCCTTCGAGGGTGCTGCACATGACGAAGACGTCCGCCGAGGCGAGCAGGGAGGGTACGTCGGTGCGAAAGCCGGTGAAGACGATTCTGTTCCGGACGCCGAGACGCTCCGCCTCGTCCCGAACCTTCGGCAGGCACTCGCCGTCACCGACGAGGAAGACGCGCGCCTCGGGCGCCCCGGCGAGGATCGCGGGCGTCGCGCGGACGAGGACCTCCTGCGCCTTGTGCCAGCCGAACGCGGCGACGTCGAGGATCACGGGCGCGCCGGGCGGGAGTCCGAACTCGGCGTGATAGTCGTGCGGCGCGGCGCCCTCGAACCGCGCGAGGTCGATGCCGGAGTGGACGATGCGGATCCGGTCCGCGGGGATCCCGTCCTTCACCATCTGCGCGCGCACGCCCTCGCTGATCGCCACGTAGCGGTCCACGCCGAATCGGTACTTCAGCCACGAGAGCTTCAGCGCGTTCCTGTAGATGGTGAAGTCGACGCGACGCGAGACGACAGTCTTCGAGTGAACTGCACGGCCGACACCGACGCTCTTCGCCGCGACGACGCCGAGCGTGTGCGCGTGGCTCGTGTGCATGTGGATGACGTCGGGCTTCCACGACTTCATGATCCGCCGCAGTTTCACGACCGCGCGCGGGTCCGCCTCGCCGCGACTCCTCACGGGCGCCACCTCGAGACCGGCCGCGGCGCAGCGCTCCACGTACGGGAGGCCCGGCTGACCGACGCAGAGGTTCTTCACATCGCGCTTCGCGAGTCCCAGCGCGAGGTTCAGCGCCTGCTGCTCGCCGCCGCGCCAGCCCTTCTCGGTGTCGATGTGGAGCACCCGGAGCGGATTCACGCCGGGGCTCCGATGCGGGCGGCGTCGCGGTAGGCCTCGACCGTACGGCGGGCCGTCTCGGCCCACGTGAACTGCGCGGCGCGAGCGCGCCCGCGTTCGATCTGCGAGGCGCGGAACGCGGCGTCGACGACGACGCGCTCGATCGCGGCGGCGAACGCGTCGGCTGAGTCCGGATCGACGAGCACCGCCGCGTCCCCCGCCGTGGACGGGTTCGCGGCGGCGTCCGCCGCGACGACCGGCGCGCCGCACGCCATCGCCTCGAGGATCGGGATGCCGAAGCCCTCGCCCTTGCCGGGGAAGACGAACGCCGCGGCGCCGGCGTAGAGCGCGGGGAGCTGATCGTCGCCGACGTAGCCGAGCAGCTTGATCGTCGTGGCGGCAGGCGAGCTGTGAGCGAGCGCCAGCATGTCCTCTCCGTCGTCATGCACCGGTCCGGCGAGGACGAACTCCAGGTCGGGAATCGCCCCCCGGCTGCGCAGTTGCCAGATCGCCTCGATGACGGGCTTCAGGTTCTTCCTCTCGACGATGTTCCCGACGAAGAGGACGTACGGTCGTGAGACCTCGCAGTTCCGGAGCACTTCGTCCACGTCCTCCGCCCGCTGGGGCGCAAACCGGGCCGGCAGCCCGAGGGGCACGACGCGCGTCCGCCCCTTCGCCGACGGGAATCGCCGGAGGAACGCCTGCTCCGTGAACTCCGAGACGCAGAGGATCACGCTCGCGCGTTCCTCCACGTCGCCGAGCGCGCGGAGCTTGCCGCGCCGGAACTCCTCGGTCGCGATGCCCTCGACGTCGAGCGCCGAGAGGTCGTGGACCGTCGAGACGGCCGGGACGCCGCGGAGCCTCGGGATGCGCAGATCGGCTCCGTGGACGACGTCGAGTCCGCGCGCTCCGAAGGCGAGGACCTTGTCGGAGAAGAGCCCCACCTCGAACCGCGGATCGGGCGAGGTCTCGAACCACTTGCGGCGGCGCCACCGGGAAGCCCGGTAGAGGAGCCTGACCCGGTCGTCCGCGCCGATCGCGCCGGGGAGAGCCTGGACCAGGCTCGCGCAGTAGCGGGCGACGCCGGTTCGCTCCGGCTTCGCCACGCACGAGCAGTCGATGCCGACCTCCATGGGGACGGACACGTTATCGAGGCGCCCCGCGACGGGATACAACGTGCCGGACGCGTGGCCGCGACCGACTGGACCATCGAGCTGATCGAGAGGAGCACGCAGAGGCTCCTCGGCAAGCAGGGACCGCTGCGCCCCACCGTCCGGCTCCTGCGCACGGACGGCCGTCTCCACGTGGCGAAGGACTACCGCGCCTGCACTCCGCTCTACCGCTGGACGGTCGGCGCGTGGAACCTCCGGCGCGAGCGCGCGGCGCTCGAGCGACTCGCGGGGCTCGACGGCTTCCCGGCGATCGAGGCGCGCGTGGGCCGCTGGATCCTCGTGATGTCGCACCTTGCCGGGAAGGACCTCGGCAAGACGAAGAAGCGGCGGCAGACGCCTGCCTTCTTCGACGAACTGATGGCTCTTGTAGAGGCGATGCACGCGCGCGGCGTCGTCCACCTCGACCTGCGCCAGCGACGGAACATCCTCGTGCGCCCCGGACGCCATCCCGCGGTCCTCGACTTCGGAAGCGCGCTCTGCCTGAGGCCCGGTTCACGTCTCGCGAGGACCCTCGGACGGATCGACCGGTCCGGCGTCCTCAAGTACAAGGTGCGCGCCAACCCGGGCGGACTCTCGCGCTCCGAGGCACGGGCATTGCGGAAGGTCGAAAGAAGACG
>JANNHP010000067.1:0-5403 GCA_031404455.1 Planctomycetia bacterium
CGAGGTCCTCATCGGCCCCGGCGGCCGGGAGTTCGCGGGGTCGACCAACTTCGGCCTGCACCGGTGGCTTCTCACGGAGGAGCCCGTCGCGAAGTTCGACGGCGCGCCGGCGTCGCTGCTCTTCTCGCGCATCGTCGCGCCGCAGACGGCGATCGACGTGACGTCGAAGCCGCTCTCGGCCGTGCTGCGTCTCACGCGCAAGGGCGGGTTCAAGAAGCCGATCCTGGAGGAGGGCGGTCAGCGGATCGTCGCGCGCGGCAAGGACGGATCGGTCGACGTCGCGGTCTCGGCCGCCGAGCCGCCCGCAGGCACGGTGATCCTCGGACGCCCGTACGCCGGCAAGGCGGACATGAAGCGGTATCTCGCGTCCACGCCGATGGTCGAACTCGAGCATCCCCGTCTCCAGCAGTACGCCACCGAAGCGATCCACGGCCTCATCAACGCGCTGCGGTGCGCGCGGGAGATCGAGTCGGTGGTGCAGCAGACGCTTCAGCCCGCGCCGGCCGACGTCGGCTTCGCCTCGGCGTGCGAGGCGATCTCGTCCTCGACGGGCGATTCGACCGAGTACGCGGTTCTCGCCGTCGCGTACGCGCGGTCGGTCGGGCTGCCCGCGCGGCTCGTCGCGGGCTTCGTCCACTGGGACGCCTCGACGTGGAAGGGCGTGCCGCGTCCCCTCGGTGCCTTCGCGTTCCACGCGTGGGCCGAGGTGCTGATCGCCGACGGGACCTGGTATCCGATCGACCCGATCCGCGTGCGGGACTCGCCCGGCGCCGTGACCGTGGACGACCTCGCTGGGTTTGGCGGCTTCGACGCGACGCACGTCGCGATCCTGAAGTCCGACCTCGCGACGTCCACGCCGGTGACGGACATCGTCCTCCCGGTGCTGGAGTTCATGGACGGCCTCACGATCGAGGTCGTCGCGCCCGCGGCGCCGCGCTGACTCCGCGGACGGTTCGCGACGACCCGGCGTCGCCTGTCCGGGAATGCCGCCGCCGGGGTGAGTTGTTCATCTTGCGCATGACGAAGACGAAGCTGTTCGGCGCCACGGCGCTCCTGGCTGCGGTCGGCGGGTTCCTCGCCGCCGGTTGCCGCTCCACGTACGACCGCCGCGATCCCACGGGCGAGACGTTTCCCGCGGTGCGCGGCAACGCGCTCGATGGCCGGGGAGTCGAGATTCCGGCGGCGTTCGCGGGCAGACCGGTGCTGCTCCTCATCGGCTACGAGCAGAACACTCAGTTCGACCTCGACCGTTGGCTGCTCGGGCTCGCGCAGGCGGGCGTGTCGGTCGCCACGTACGAGGTGCCCACGATCCCGGGCCTCGTGCCGGGCCTCTTCTCGGGGTACATCGACGGCGGCATGCGCCGCGGCATCCCCGAGGAGGACTGGGGCGGAGTGGTGACCGTCTACGGCGACGGTGACGCGATCGCGCGCTTCACCGGCAACGCGGACGGCCTGCCCGGGCGCATCGTGCTGCTCGACGCGAACGGCAGCGTGGCGTTCTTCCACGACCGCGGGTTCTCTCCCGGCACGCTCGACAAGCTCCGCCTCGCGGTCGAAGCGGCGCGCTGATCCGCGGTCGCCACGGGCGTCCGCGGCGTCGTGGTTCGCGGCGAGCGCGTGGTACCCTCCGCCGCCCCGGGACCGTCCCCGGAGGGAGGATCGAATGCTCGTGCCGGGCCTACGCTCGCTCCTGACCGCAGGCCTCGTCCTCGCGGCGGCGGCGCCCTCGCTCGCGGCGCCTGAGGAGACGTTCTTCGGGGAGGACCTGAATCCGACGGACGACCCCGGCACCGTCGCCGACGATCCGGTTCCGCTGACGACGCGGCCTCGCGCCGACGCGGCGCGCGCGTCGTTCCTCGGCAAACTGACCGGCGTCGCGACGGAGTCGTTCGACGGGTTCGCCGGCGGCACCGGGCCCGCTCTCCCGCTGACGTTCGGATCCGACACAGCCACGCTCTCCGGCGCGGGGAACGTCCTTTCGGTGGAGGCCGGGCTCAGCTTCAACGGCGTGTTCCCCACGTCGGGATCGAACGTCTACTTCCTCTTCCTCCCGGGCGGTTCCTCGTCGTTCTCGGTCGCCTTCACCGCGCCGCAGGCCGCATTCGGGTTCTACGCCACCGACGTGGGCGACGGCTCCGGGCAACTCGTGCTCCGACTCCACCGGCCCGACGGATCGACGTCCGACGTGACCGTTCCGAGCACCGTCGCGGGGCCGACGGGCTCGATCTTCTACTTCGGCGTCATCGATCCGGAGACCCCGTTCGACTCCGTCACCTTCACGAACACCGGCGCGGGCGACGGCTTCGGCTTCGACGACCTCACGATCGGCCGCGCGTCGCAGTTCGTGCCGACCATCGACTCGTTCTTCCTGCCGAAGAAGGTCGCGAACCGCCGCAACGCGACGACGCCGTCGAAGAGCGTGCTCAAGGCCTCCGGGTTCTTCGACACCGGCTCGAAGGTCGTGGACCTGACAGCGCCCGCGACGCTGTCGATCGGAACCACCGACTTCGCTGTGCCCGGGCTCACCGCGGCGCCCGACGGGCGCACGTTCACGTACCAGGACGCGGCGCTGCGGTTCATCGTGGTGAAGAACCCGTTCGGCTCGTCGCGCGCCAAGTTCCGCCTCGAGTTCAAGGGCGACCTCGGCGCCTCGGTGCCGACGGAAGGCGACCTCGATCTGCGGTTCAGGAACGACGCCGTGGACGGGAGATGCCGCGTGACCCTGACGAGCGGCGGCTTCCGGATCGGGAAGAAGCGCGGCGCCCTCCTCTCGCCGAATCTCTTCGTCGTGCGTTCGCACGCGTCCGTCCGCGGCCCGGGCAAGGACGCAGTGACGCTCATCGTCGGTCTCGCGACGAACGGCACGACGCCGGCCTCGGTCGAGGACGTCCGCGTCGAGTTCGGCGCGGGACTCTCGGCGACGATTCCCGGCGCGTCGTTCACGAGGTCCGGAGACAAGTTCTCCTTCGCCGGCGACGCCGGCGGCGTGACGAAGGTGACGCTCGACTACCTGCGCGAGACCGCGGTGATCGTGGGCAAGGGGCTCGACCTCGGAGCGCTCACGGAGGGCCAGAACCCGCTGCGGATCGTGGTCGGGTTCGGCGACGCGAACCGCGGCGTGTCCGTCCGCGTCGCCCGGAAGAAGAGCACCGTCAAGTACTGAGCTTCCGTCCCTCCCGCATCTCCTTCGCGAGCGCGAGACCGTCCTTCGCCATGCCGCGCAGGATCGGGAGGCTGCCGAGCGTGACGAGCTTCTCGAGGATCGGCACCGTCGCCTGGATGAGTCGCCGCGTGCGTTCGCGGCGCTTCGAGTCGTCGTGGAGCCAGAACAGCACGACGCCCATGTGCCAGATCCAGAGCAGGTTCGGGAGTTCCGCGGCCATCTCCTTCGACACGCGGAGCTTCGAACCGGAGACGACTTCGGCGAAGAGCGCGGTGGACTCGCGGCGCGTCGTCAGCGACTCGTCGCTGAAGGGGTTGAGCGGGCTCTCCGGGTCGGCGGCCGTGGTGAAGAGGACGCCGGAGAAGCGGTGGTACGGCTCGATCGTGTCGAGCTTCGCCTCCATCACGCCGGTGAGGCGCGCCGCGAAGTCGCGCTCCTTCTCGAGCACGGGCCGCGCCGCCGCCATGTGCTCCGCGTGGGTCCGGGCGTAGAACGCCTGGATGAGGTGCTCCTTCGACGGGAAGTAGTAGTACGCGTTGCCGACGGCGACGCCGGCCTCGGTCGCGATCGCGCGCATCGTCGTGGCGTCGTAGCCCTCTGCCGTGAAGAGGCGCATCGCGGCGTCCACGATCTTCGCCTTCGTCTCCTCGCCGCGCGTCGTGCGCGACGAGGCGTCATCCTTGGCCGCCATCCGTTCTCCGATCGGGCCACGGCTCTCCGCGTCCGCCGGCCACCCAGTTCAGGTTGGCCCGGCGGTAGGGGAGACGCGAGGGATGCCCGATCGCGAGGGCCCGCCGCCGGTAGCGGCGGAGCGCCCAGAGGACGAGGATCTCGGCCTTGCCGTCGCGCCAGACGAAGCCCTCCTCGTCGATCGCCGTCAGGTGGTCGGGAAGCGTCTCCGGATCGAGCGCCGCGGGGACGCGCGACGCGTCGATCCATCGCGCGGGGACGAACTCGATGGGCCCGAATTTCGGCTCGGACTCGATCCAGCGCCGCGTGAACGGCGCGAGGACGCTTGAGTCGTAGATCACCGTGATCCTGCGCATGTCAGGCTCCGGCGGCGGCCGCGCCCGCGGTCGTCCCCGGCAGGGCGGGGGGCGTGAACGTCAGGCGATCGTCGGGCCCGCAGGGCGGCGGGGCCTGGTCGACGAGCGCGCGGCGGCGGATCGAGCTGAATGTGATCAGGTTGATGAAGTGCATCACGCCGAGCACGCAGAGCACGAGGCCGACCTTCCACGAGAGCACCTCGATCGCCCGCTGCGCGTCGGGGACCGCGTCGGCGGTCTTGAGCGCGAGCGACACGTAGCCGAGGTTGATGAGGTAGAAGCCGACGACGAGCAGGTGGTTCCACGAGTCCGCGAGCGCCTCGTTACCGCGGAACACGTCCACGAGGAACACGCGCCCGTTCCTGTGGAGCGTCTGCGCCACCCAGATCGTCAGGAGGGCCGAGAGGCCCACGTAGACGAGGTACGCCACGACCTTCGGGTCCTCGAACATCGCGCTCTCCTTCCCGGGCGGCTGCCCGACTTGAACGCGTTCAAGATACCACCTCGCCGGAGGCCGGCAAGGTGAATAGTTGAACAGGTTCAAGAAAAGTCCGGCGCGAGCCCGGGAGCGTCACGCGGGGCCGGAGCGCGGCGCTACTTGAAGGCCTTCTCGAGCGACTTCTTCGACGCCGTGCGGTCGAGGAGGGAGTCGGCGGCCTTGCGGCAGCGGCCCGCGAGTTCCTGGTCCGGCTCGGCGGCGGCGATCCGGCGCAGCGCCTCGGCGCCCGACTCGGGCGAGCCCATCCAGGCGATGGCGACCGCGCAGGCCGCACGCGAACGGAGCTTCGCGTCGAGACCGCCCGCGAGAAGGCGCGACTCGACGGCCTCGGCGACGCGGCGCGCCGCGTCGGGAGTCGCCGCGGCCTCGATGCGGTCGGCGTCGAGGGCGCTCGCGAGCACCGTCGGGTCCTTCTCCTCGCGGACGATGCGGACCAGGTAGTCGCTGAACGCGGCGCTCGGGGTGTGGTCGAGGATCTGCATCAGCGCGCGGTGCACCGCGGGCTCGGCGTTCGACGGATGCCGCGTGAGGTACTCCGAGAGACGCGGGTCCTTCGCCCATCCGCCCGCGACGGCCTTGGCGAGGCCCGCCCGCGCGGCGTTGCCGGACGCGAGCGCCGCCGCGACCGCCGCGAGATCCTCGGCCTCGACGGGCGAGACGCGTCCGCGCCACGCCTCGCCGTCGAAGACCGCTTC
>JANNHP010000068.1:0-3687 GCA_031404455.1 Planctomycetia bacterium
GTTCGAGCCGGTCGCGGTGACCGCGCGCAGCGAGCGGGACCGAGTACGCAGGCTGTTCGAGCCGCGTCACCGGCGGCCTCCATCGAACTCAATCTCGGCGCCCCGCTCGGCGTCCGCGCGCGATTGTCCCCCGTCGTACTCGCGGATAGCGGCGCGCTCCTCGCGGTCGAACAGGTCGCCGAGGCTCACGTCCGGTGTTCCCGGGTTCTCTACCCGTAACGGCGTCACAATCGAGGTTGCACCTGCGTTCCATAGCGGTTGTTGATCCGTAACACGCGCGCCCTGCGACGGTGGGGAGACGAGCTTGTAACCCGCCTGTCCGTTGACATGTGACGGCGTGCCGGTTGCGGAGGTGGGTTCCGACGCGGTGTACGTCGCCCATGCGTCGGCGAAGCTCTCGCGGAGGTAACCCTTCGCAGTCTCGCCCGAAGGCTGCCGGATCGTACGGGGCGTGACGCCGAACGGACGCAGCAGTCGCGCTAGGGTCGGCGCGGAAAGGGGCTTGTCGTTCTTCCCGACCTCGGCCCAGGGCCGGTCTTCCATGTCGTTGAGCTTCTGGACCAGCGCGGACGACGGGAACCGATCCGCGTCGCCAAATGCGGTGCGGCAGTCGAGCAGGAGCTTCACGCCGAGCGACTCATCCTCGCCAGCGTCGCGGCCAGCGGAGATCGCTACGGCTGCCGTCCGCGCGCGGTTCGGCCATGCGTCCCCGGCGAGGTCGGCGAGTGCGAGCAGCGGGCGCCAGCCATCCGCGGCGCGATCGTCGAGCACGCCGGGCGTGTCCGGGTCGGCCTCGCGGAGTTCCTCCTCGTGGTCCTTGGCCCAGCGGGCCGCCTTGCGGCGAAGCGGCTCGGCATCGCGGAAGACCCGATCGGACCGGAGGCGTGCGACGCCCTCGCCCTTCCGCTTGCGGCGGAGCGCCAGGACGATGGCGCGGTCGCGCACGGTGTCCGGAAGCGAACCGATCCCGGCCAGTGCGATCGGCGCCCAAGTCGAGAACCGGCGCGGCTCGAAGTCGTCGCCGACGGTCCGTGCCGTCCAGGCGCCCGCCTTCGTGTGGGCTGTGTTGATGATGCCGCGGAGCTGCTCGTCCCCGGGCAGGTAGCTGTCCGCCTCGTCCATGAGAAGCGTCGGCGACGAGACGTCCGTTACGCGGAAGACGAGCGCCGCCGTCGCCCCGCCCGTGCGGAACGGCCGCCGGACGACGGGTTCGAGGGCATCGAGCACGCGCGACTTCCCGCACCGCTTCACGGGTGACGTGACGCCGAGGGCGGGCGACGTCTCGAAGGCGTCGTGGGTCCAGGAGTGAAGAGTCCAGAGCGCGAGCGCGGACGCTCCGTGAGCGGGCAGGACCACGTATCGCTCGAAGTGCTTGCGCAAGTCGTCGAGGAGCGCCGCACCGTCCACCGGGTCGGGCCACGGCTCGGGATCGACGAACGTCAGTTTCCGACCTTGAAGCTTGTCGCCCTTCGCGTCCGACGGGACGTCGTCCCTTGCGGCTTTCGTCGCTTCGCCGACGAGCGCCGCGCGGTCCGGCACGGTGAGGCCGAGCGCAACGCGCGCTTCCTCGGCGAGCGCGGCTCGCATCGTCGCGGGCGCCTTCGCGAGAACGTCGCGGAGTCTCTCGAAAAGCGTCGTTCCGACGAAGGCCGCGCCCGGCTCGCGCGTCGGCGTCCGCCGGACGAGTTCACGGAAGACGAAGCTCGTCGGCTCCATCGGCTCGCACGGCGCATCTAGGACCGCCCGGGCCGCGTCCACGCCCTGCGCGACGATCAGATCGTCCATGCCGACCTTGGCGTCCCCG
The DNA here is from genome assembly GCA_031404455.1 of Planctomycetia bacterium. Taxonomy (GTDB): domain Bacteria; phylum Planctomycetota; class JAJSAM01; order JAJSAM01; family JAJVHW01; genus JANNHP01. Next base: position 1,805 of record JANNHP010000068.1, read on the forward strand.
TCGCTCTCAGGGAACGCCCACGACGGCACGGCGTCGGCCTGGTCGCGAAGCCACGCGGCGAAGCGGTACGCCGCGCCAGCCACGTTGGCGTTCGTGCGCACGTCGGAGTCGAAGGCGATCACGACACGCCGACCCGCGAGGAGCGGGCGCACTTCTTCGAGGTCCTGAACGACGCCGCTCGGCCGCTTCTTGCAGCTCCATGCGTCCACGCCCGCGAGTCCGACGACGCAGACGCCGAGTGCCTTCCGCGTCGCGAGCGCCTTCTTCTCGCCTTCGACGACGTAGACGACGCGCCTCAGGTCGGCGTGGAGTTCGTCGAGAACGCCGGGCGGCACGTACAGGCGGACGGCCGCACCCTTCGGCGACAGGTACTTCGCGGTCTTTCCGTCGGCGAAGACGTGCGGCGGCACGAGTCGCACGCGCACGGCGTTCGTTCCTGGGTACGGGATCGAGTAGCCGCCCGACCGAACAGGGAACCCGACGAGGCTCGAGACCTCGGCGGCGTCGAGACTTGCGATCCTGGCGGCGTCGCCGTCCTCGGCAGTGAGGCCCGAGCGCGCGAGGTCCGCGACGTGTTCGGCATGGAGGGCGGAAGTCATCGGTCACCCCCGATGACGCGCAGGGGCGGCTGCTCACGCTCGCCCGCGAGCGCACGCAGCACGGCGTCGCGCGAGACGAGCCAGCGATGGCCGAGTCGGCGACCCCGGATTCGGCCCGCGCGCAGGTGTGCGCGCGCGGCCGACGGGCTACATCGAAGCCAGACGGCGAGTTGCTCGACGTCGAGAACTTCCGGCAGCAGGACGGCGCGAGTCGCGGCGACCGCGTCCGTCCGTGTCGGGGATGTGGTGTTCATCCCCCCTCACGGGCGGCACTCCGGGCGATTTGCCCGGGATTCCGCGAAAAACTCTCGAGCTCCTACGCCGCGCCCCTCCGGAGGACGCCGTCCGCAATCTCGCTCTCAGCGGAACGGAGCTCCCGCTCGGTCACACCGTGGCGACTGGCGACATCGGCGCGGCTCTCGTCGCCGCTCATGTAGTCGATCGCGGCCGAGTAGCGATCCGCCCCCGCCGAGCGCGCCTGGCGCAACTCCTCGGCGACAGCGCGAACGAGCCGCACCTGATCCACGAATGCGGCGAAGTGCGCCGGATCGGATGACTCGTCGGGAGTCGCGATCGAGTCCCCGAGCGACCGAGCCTCGCCGTCGCGCTCGCCCTGACTCTCAGAGTCGATCGACAACGGACGCGCGAGACCGCGGCCAGGTCGGACGAGATCGCCGGCATTCTCCAAGTCGTCGCGGACGCTGTTCGCGCCGGCAAGTGTGTGCTTGTGGGGAAGAACGCGGCCATCCGGCGTCGCGAAAGCAAGGGGAACGGAGTGCCCTTTCTCAACGAACGCGGCTGCGATCGACGAACTCACGTCGTCGGCTTCAATCGGTGCGTCGTACTTCCGCCGCAGCTTCTTCGCGATGATCGGTCCCTGACGCTCCGCGAGGGCGGCCACGGCAGCCGCGAACGGTGCGGCATGCCTGCGAAACACGTCCTTCCTGATCTCTTCAGGGAGCTCCGACTTCATCGCGGCAAAGCAGCTCATCCCCGCGACGATGAACTCCTCGTGATTCGGCGGGCGACGACACGGGAGGCCCGTCTCCAGTTCGTAGAGGAACAGGCCGACGCCCGCGCGCTCGAACCGCAGCGTTCCGCCTGCGTCCATCCACTCCGCGACGCCGCGAAAGATGCCCTCGACCGCCTGCTGCGCCTCTTGGTCGAACCGGCACCAGCCGAGCCGCACCGCCGTCTCGGGCATCGACTCTACGAACGCGGAGCAGACCCACCATGCCGCCTCCATGAGCGGCATCACGAGCGGGACGTCCTTCGTCACGTAGC
>JANNHP010000069.1:0-2872 GCA_031404455.1 Planctomycetia bacterium
TGACGGTGAAGGAGCCGATGCCGTCGGGCAGTCCCGCGCCGCGCGCCGCCTGGCGCGCCGGGTTCTGGCCGAGGCCCGCCTGCAGCACGTTGCCGAGGATGACCTCCTCGATGAGCGCGGGGTCGATCTCGCGGCGGCGCAGCGCCTCCTTGATGGCGATCGACCCGAGAGCCGGCGCCTTGAACGACGCGAGTCCGCCCTGGAAGCGGCCGATCGGGGTGCGCGCGTAGCTGAGGATGACGACGTCCGACATGGGGCGCTCCTGGCTAGAGTGAGGGGATGGAGCCGCAGGGTAACGGCCGACGGAACTCACCGGCCAGTTTCGAGACGACTTCACGGGGAACGGACGACGCTCGGAGTAACGACGGTCACAGGCGGAGGCGGTTCCTGGCGATCGGCCTCGTGTGGGCGGCCGTCGTGTTCGCAGCAGTCTCGACCCTCGGCTTCGGATCGGAGTTCCTGGATGTGCGCTGGGGCGTCTCGCACGGAGACCATTCGCTCGTCCACCGCCACCGGGAGGTGACGTCTTTCGGCGAGACCGCGTTGAACGGCGCCGTGTGGATGCTGGCCACCACGATGAGCATCGCCGCACCGATCTGGTTCTGGTGGTGGCGACGGTCGCGCGTGACCTGCGGATCTGCCATCGGGGTGCTCGTGTCCGCTCTCGGAATCGGGGCGGTGTGCTTCGCGGTCTCAGAGCAGTGGACGTTCGCCGGGACCGAGTGGAACGTGCGGGAGTTCGAGGTCAGCGGCACGTATCCGACGTTGATCCTGGCCGACGCGGCGTTCGCACTCGCCTTCCTCGTCGCGCCGCCGCCGAGAGGCGAGGGCGCGCGCTCCTCGGGCCCGTAGTCGAGGCGATCTCCACTTCGGCTCCGTCCGCCGGCACCGCCTCGCGGCGGTAGAGTGACGCCGTGGACAGGAGCCGCGCGGGACTTCGCTTCGGCTGGTCGGTCGCGCTGATCGTGCTCGCGGTCGGCGTCGCGGCGGCGTGGGGGTTCGGGCGCGGCGACCGGTTCCTTTACCAGGACCGGTACTGGCTGGACGAGAGCGGTCTCCATCCGACCGTCCACGTCGAGCGTGCCGACAACCAGACGATGCTCGCGCTGGTCCGGAGCGAAACGGCGTGGGCCGTCGTCGCGGCGTCGATCCTGCTCATCCCGCTCTGGTTCGTCGCCTGGCGGCGCACCGGCATCGCGGGCGGACGGTGGATCGGCGCGGCGTGGTCGGTGTCGGTTGCGATCGCGGTCGTCGTCCTCGTCGCGGCGCGGCCGGTCGTCCCGGGCATGACGCTGCACGGCTTCTACGGCTCGTTCATCGCCGCGGGGATCGTCCTCACCGCGGCGTTCGTCGTGGCGCCGGAGCGGCGCGACGACGACGCGATCGAAGCGATCACCGTCGCGCGCCTCCTGCGGCGCCACCGCGCATCGACCTGACGCGCGCGGCTCGCGCGAGCTACTGGAAGGCGAATGCGGACCGGATGGGCCGCTGCAGCGGGTTGCCCGCGAGATCGGTGATCCCGGTCGTCAGCGTCATGTCGATCGCGCCGCCGTCTGCGCCGAAGCCGCCCGTCGGACGGAAGAGGAACCGCCGCCCGCCGGGCGCGTTGGGGTCGGGCGTGAAGGTCCCGTCGACGGCTTCGCCGCTGCCGCCGAGGCGCGTGATGATCACCGTGACGCCGGGCCGGAACGATTCGGTGAGCATCGGCTCGCTGAACTCGAAGACGACTGCGGCGTCGGCGTCGACGATCCCGGTCGCTCCGTGCCGCGGCGGGTCGAAGCCGAGGAGTCCTGTGCCGTGGTCGCCGATGAACCGGGGCTGACCGAGGACGGGGTCCACGCAGCCGTTCGTGGTCCGGAAGGTGGCCGTGAACTCGCGCTCGAGCGGACGGCCTTCGCGGCTCCGGAGCGATCTCGATCCCGCCGACGACATGGGCACGCGCACGAGGAACGTCGTCCACCCGGGCAGCCCCTCCGGGCGGTCGCCTTCGATGTACGCGCTGTTCGGGAGTTGCGAGGCGTCGTAGTTCGCCTGCGTGCGCCGCGGGTCGAACCGCACGAGGTTCCCGGTCAGGATGCGCGCTCCCGCGACGGGGCGCACTCCGCCGGAGATCGACTCGTTGACCTGCAGCGTTCGCAGATCCACGCTGCCCTTGCGCAGCGGCGCCGAGAACCGGAACTCCAGGATCTCGTTGCGCAGCACGTCCGTCCGCTCGGCCTGGAGGAACGACGTGAGCACGAGCCGACCGTGCGCGGGTCCGGGCGCTGCGGCGGATTCGCGCGTGGCGAGGGCGAGAACGCCGGCGGAGATCGCCGCGGCCGAGAGCCATCGAACCGTTGTCGTTCGCATGCCGAACCCCCCGCCGCCCGTCCGAGGGCGCGTCTTTCGAGCAGACTACGCGATGTCGCCGGTCCGGTCGGCTCGGGTCGGCGTTCGGGTCTCGTCCTCCGTTTCTCGCGATCCCTCAGAAGGCCGGCGCCGCGAGTTGCGTCGCGGGTCCTGTTCGCAACGTGCGTGCCGCTCCGGCCGAGGTCCGATCGCGGAACCGTCCCCCGCGTCCACGCTCGCCGAAGGTGACATCCGTGCGCTTCCGCTCCGATCGCTGTCGCGCATCGCGTGACCCATCGGGCTTGCGTGCGTCGCCGCACGCGTCCGGTCCTCGTTCCTACGCCGCACGCGGCCGGTCCGCGTTCCTACGCCGCGCGCGGCCGGTCCGCGTTCCTACGCCGCGCGCGGCCGGTCCGCGGCTACCGCCGTCGCCTGCCTCGTCTCCCCGCCATCCGAAACTGCCTCGAATGACGCGCCTCGCGTCATTCGAGCTGGGTGTGCTGCTTCGCCATGTCCGCCTCGGTGATCCCGAGACGGCGCATGG
>JANNHP010000070.1:0-21814 GCA_031404455.1 Planctomycetia bacterium
CGCTGCGCGCCGTCGCGTTCGGCGCCGTCGGCACCGCGGGCCAGCGTTGCACGACGACGCGGCGTCTCTTCCTCCACAGGAAGATCGCGAAGACGTTCACCGCCCGGCTCGTGAAGGCGTACCGCGCCGTGAGGATCGGCCACCCGCTCGAACCGGGGACGCTTTGCGGGCCGCTCATCGACGAGCAGGCCGTCGCGACGTACCTCGCTGCGATCGCGCGCATCAAGACGGACGGCGGCAAGGTCCTCTGCGGCGGGAAGCGCGTCGGGCGCAAGGGCTCGTACGTCGAACCGACGATCGTGGGCGCGCCGCTCGGCTTCGCAATGTCGAAGGAGGAGACGTTCGCTCCGATCCTCTACGTGTTCGAGGTCGGCTCGCTCGACGAGGCGATCGCCGCGCAGAACGACGTGCCGCAGGGTCTGTCGTCCGCGATCTTCACGGACAGCGTCCGCGCGGCGGAGCGCTTCCTCTCGGCCGAGGGCTCCGACTGCGGCATCGCGAACGTGAACATTGGCACGTCGGGCGCCGAGATCGGCGGCGCCTTCGGCGGCGAGAAGGAGACCGGCGGCGGCCGCGAGGCGGGCAGCGATTCGTGGAAGGCGTACATGCGCCGCCAGACGTGCACGATCAACTGGTCGAAGGACCTGCCGCTCGCGCAGGGGGTCGTGTTCGACGTGTGATTTCCCGCGATGCGCGGGAAATCAGTGTCGCGGGCGGGCGGGTCGCGCGGCTAGGGCGACGCTCTCCGCGTGCATCCGCCTCGGATCGCGCAGGATCGATCGGACAGGGTCGCGCCTTTCGGCGCGGCGATCGCCCCGAGCCGACGGTGGCAGCGGCGCGGTGCCAGGCTCGGTTCGCCGGCGTGAGCGACGTGGTTCCGCGCGAGCCGCCCGTCGCCGACGAAACGTGCCTGGCTCCGGATCGTGGATCGCGCGGGCGACTGCTCTGCGATGCTCGATGGGTGGAGGCCGGCAACCTGTGATCGACGAGAAGGTCAGCGACATCCGGCGTGCGTTCGGTCGTGTGATCGGCGCACGGCTTTCCTCGTACTCGACCGCGGAACTCCTGCACGACGACGGGACCTGGGGCGAGTGGCGGGATCTCCCGATCCGGCTCGAGTGGAACCCCGGTGGGCTCGTCGCGGTGTCGTGGTCGAGGTTCGACGACCTGTGGATCGCAACGGACTCCTCGTTGCCGTTGTCCGTCGAGGGCTCGACGGTGCGCTGGGTCCGCGACGCCTCGGAGATCGTGAATCGGGTCGTCGGCGCGGCGCTGCTCTCCGTGGCGCTCGGACGGGGCGAGATGACGATGGCCGGGCGCGACATCGAGGTCTGGACTCGCCTCCTGCTCGAGACCGACAGGGGCTGGCTCGAGATCTTCAACGCGCTCGACGAGAACGGTTACGCACACCACGCGGAGCGTCCGCAAGGCACCCTCGTCCCGTGCGTCTGACCTCCCGCTGCCGCCGGACCTGCTCCATCCACCGCCCGAACCACCTCCCGCTCCCCCCGCGCGGGTCGTGTCCGACGTAGAGTGTCACCGCATGCCGAACCCGCGCCTCGTCGCCGAGCAGAAGACGCTCTCGAAGACGATCTCCCTCGTCGCGAAGCTCTGGAAGGCCGACGGGTTCGTCCGCAGCGGGCGCTCGTTCAACCGGCGGACGGAGGACGGCGTCGTCCAGGCGCTCGGCTTCCAGAAGTTCCACCCCTCGTCGCCCGGGGTCCTCGCCTTCTCGGGCGGGGAGGACCGGCTCGCCGGCCGGTTCTGCGTGAACTTCAAGCTGGTCGTCCTCGACGCCGACGCGGCGATGTACGACCGGCCGGCGCCCGAGTTCGTCGAGGCGAACTCGTTCGGCTGGTTGTCCGGCCGCATGGGCGGGTTCGCCGGCTCCGGCGCGCGCAACGAACTGTCGCGTCCCGCCGCCGACATCGCATCCGACGTCCTCGCGGCGTACGAAGCCGAGGTCGCGCCGCTGTTCGAGGAGTGCGCGACGCGGCGCGGGATCGTCGAGCACTTCGACCGCCGCGGCCCCGTGCGCAAGGCCACCGGCCATCTCGGCGAGGAGATCTGGGGCTACTGCCTCGCCTCGCTCGGCGAGCGGCAGCGCGCGGTCGCGGTGCTCCAGCCGCTCGTCGACGCGGCGCTCGCGAAGGGACCGCCGGGGCCCGATCCGTACGTGGACCGGATCGTGACCGCGGCCCGGCGTGGCTGGGGGATCGAGCTCCGCGCGTGAGGCAGCGCGGAACGGGACCGCGGAGCCGCACGGCCACCGCCCCACCGGCGAAACCTGGGGATACCGCCGGGCGCCCGCTAGCGTCCGCCCTTTCCATCCCCGGCTTTCACGTGAAAGCCGGACGGATACCCCGGCCCGGGAGGCGGCCCCAGAACTCTGGGTGTCTGCGCCCGCGGCGACTGTCGAAGAGGAGTCCATGCCGAAGTCGAAGGAATCGATCGTTCGCGCGGAGAAGAAGACCAAGGTCATCGAGGAGCACCGCCGCGCCGTCAACGACACGGGCTCGACCGAAGTCCAGGTCGCCCTCCTGACCACGCAGATCCGCTCGCTGACGGAGCACCTGAAGCGTCACTCGAAGGACTTCGCGGCGCGCCGCGGCCTGCTCGTGCAGGTCGGCCGCCGCAGCTCGCTCCTCAAGTACCTGAACAACACGGAACGCGAACGCTATCTGGAGATCATCCAGAAGCTCGGGATCCGCGCCAAGTAGGCGTCTGCAACAGACGCCGCCCGCCGCACTCAGACCCTTGGAGCCCCGCACCGGATGTGCGGGAACTCTCGCGGCGGATTTCGATTTCGTCCGGGCGCAGGGGGGGAGCCCCCGCCGGACATAGGAGGTTCGATGGCTCACAGCGTGAGCGTGCTCGTTGGAGCACATGAGTTGAAGTTCGAGACGGGACGTCTCGCCAAGATCGCCGCCGGAGCGTGCCTGATCACGTACGGCGACACGATGGTCCTCGCAGCCGTGTCCGAGGGACCCCCGAAGTTCAAGCAGGACTTCTTCCCGCTGACGATGGACTACCGCGAGAAGTCGTATGCCGACGGGTCCATCCCCGGCGGCTTCTTCAAGCGCGAGGGCAGGCCGACGGAGAAGGAGACGCTGACGATGCGTCTCATGGACCGCCCCATGCGCCCGCTCTTCCCCGCGGGCTACATGCGCGATGTCCAGGTGCAGGCCTCCGTGCTGTCCTCCGACCAGGAGAACGACGGGGACATCCACGCGGTCAACGCGGGTTCGTGCGCCCTGGCGCTCTCGGAACTGCCATGGAACGGGCCGGTCGGCGCCGTGCGCATCGGCCGGGTGGACGACCTCTGGGTCATCAACCCGACCGCGACGCAGAGGAAGACGAGCAAACTCGACCTCATCGTCGTCGGCACGAAGAACGCCATCACCATGGTCGAGTGCTCGGCGAAGGAGTTGCCCGAGGCCGAGATGGTCGAGGCGCTCGAGGTCGCGCACGCCGAGATCCGCAGGATCTGCGACGCGCAGATCGAGCTCGTCGCCGCCGCGGGCCGCAAGAAGGCCGAGTGGACGAAGCCCGTCGAGGACGCGTCGATCGTCGCGAAGATCCGCAAGGACTTCACGAAGTCGATCGAGGAGGCTCACAGGAAGCCGGGCAACAAGCTCGCGCGCAACAAGACGCACAAGGACGCGCTCGAGGCGATCGTGAAGTCGTTCGTCCCCGAGGAGTCCACGACGGACCCGGCGATCCTCGAGAAGAAGGCGCTCGTCAAGCGCTTCGCGGAGCAGGTCAGCCAGGAGGTCTTCCGCGAGATCTGCCTCTCGGGCCGCCGCTACGACGACCGCCAGCACGGCGACATCCGTCCGATCGAGATCGAGGTCGGGCTCCTGCCGCGCGCGCACGGCTCGTGCCTCTTCCAGCGCGGCGAGACGCAGGCTCTCGTCGTCACGACGCTCGGCACGAAGCTCGACGAGCAGCTCGTCGAAGGGCTCCACGACAAGGAGTACCGGAACTTCTACCTGCACTACAATTTCCCGAACTTCTCGGTCAACGACACGAAGCCGATCCGCGGCGCCTCGCGTCGTGAGATCGGCCACGGCAAGCTCGGCGAACGCGCCGTCGCGGCCGTCCTGCCCCCGCACGAGGACTTCCCCTACACGATCCGCATCGTGTCCGAGATCCTCGAGAGCAACGGCTCGAGCTCGATGGCGACCGTCTGCGGCGCCACGATGTCGCTCATGGACGCGGGCGTGAAGATCACGCAGCCGGTCGCCGGCATCGCGATGGGCCTCGTCAAGGACGGGGACCGCGAGGCGATCCTCACGGACATCGCCGGCAAGGAAGACTCCTGGGGCGACATGGACTTCAAGGTCGCGGGCACGCAGCGCGGCATCACCTCGCTGCAGATGGACATCAAGATCGCCGGCGTCTCCAGCGACCTGATGCGCCGTTCGCTCGAGGCGGCCCGTCAGGCCCGCATCTCGATCCTGAAGAACATGCTCTCGGCTCTGCGCCGTCCTCGCGCGGAGCTGTCGCGCTGGGCGCCGCGTCTCGAGAAGATCATGATCCGGAAGGACGCGATCGGGAAACTCATCGGTCCCGGCGGCAAGGTGATCCGCGCTCTCCAGGAGCAGTACTCGACGACGATCGCGGTCGAGGACGACGGCACCGTCATCCTCTTCTCGGTCGACGCCGAGAAGCTCGCGCAGTGCAAGGCTGCGATCGAGGGCATGCTCGGCGAGGCCGAGCTCGGCAAGATCTACGAAGGCAAGGTCGTCTCCATCAAGGAGTTCGGCGCGTTCGTGGAACTGGCACCGGGCATGGAAGGTCTCGTCCACGTCAGCGAGCTCGACGACGGATACGTCGCGAACCCCGAGGACGTGGTCAAGATCGGCGACGTCATCAAGGTGAAGTGCCTGTACGTCGATCCGATGGGCAAGGTGAAGCTCTCGAGGAAGGCCGTCATCCGCGAGGAGAAGGGCCTGCCCGTCGAGCCTTACGTTCCGCCGCCGCCGCGCAGCCGCGATCGCGGCGACCGTGGTGGTGGTGGCGGAGGCCGCGGACCGCGGCGCTAGCCGGCCCGGTCTCTCGAAGACTCAACTCGGCCGCTCGGGCGCAAGCCCGGGCGGCCGTTCTGATTCCGGGCGCATGGTCCGTGTCCGACCCTGAGCGAAGACCTCGGGCCTCCGCACGTGCCATGACGCAGCGACGAGCGACGGTTCTCGGTAGGGGCGGACCCCCGTGTCCGCCCCTACCGAGAGAGGTGGATCGACCTGTCCGTCGTTGAAGGCCCGCGCCGCACTACGCCAGGTCGAACAGCAGGATCTCGGCCGCATCCTTCGAGGTGATCGCGATCTCAAGCTCGTCGCTGATCGCCGCGCCGTCGCCCTCGACGAGCACCCGTCCGTTGACATCGACTGCGCCGCGCGCGACCTGCAGCCAGCCGTGGCGGCCGGGAGCGAGCGTGTGCCGCACCGTCACCTTCGGCGCGAGTCGGGCGATCCAGAGGTCGGCGTCCTGGTCGACCGTCACCGCGCCGCGGCCCGGCGTGCCGGAGGCGGCGAGGCAGAAGCGGTCCTTCAGGTCGGCGGGCGAAAGGGCCTTCTGCTCGTAGCCGGGGGCGCGCCCGCGCGACCGCGGCAGTATCCAGATCTGGAGAAGGCGGAGCGGCGCGTCCGAGGCGTTCTTCTCGGCGTGGACGACGCCGGTGCCGGCGCTCATCCGCTGGATCTCGCCCGGACGGATCGTCGAGCCATTGCCCATGCTGTCCTCGTGGCCGAGGGCGCCGTCGAGGACGTAGGTGACGATCTCCATGTCGCGGTGGGAGTGACGTCCGAAGCCGCCGCCCGGCGCGATCCGGTCGTCATTCAGGACCCGGAGCGAGCGGAAACCCATGTGTTCGGGATCGTGGTAGTCAGCGAAGGAGAACGTGTAGCGGGTGTCCAACCAGCCGAGATCGGCCCGTCCCCGGTCGGTGCTCTTGCGGATCTTGATCATGGCGGAACCAGGCTCGCAAGTGCCGTTCCCGCCGTTTCGGCACGAATGCGCCCCACTCGGACGACCACTGTCCGACCTTCCGGATCGGTCGCCTGGCTTCGGTCATGTTCCGGCATCGGAGTTCCGACGCAGGCTTCGTCTGCATAACCCGTTTCATAGTCATCGTTTACCAGAATCCTACTCGGATCGGCGACGACGACTGACGATCGTGAGCGGACGGACGCGCCGGTCCGAGTAGGATTCCGCCGTGGATCTCGCCAAGCGCGTCGGAATCGTCCTCGCCCTCGCCCTCGGATCGGCCATTCCCGCTCGATCGGCCATGGCGGACGACGGCAAACACGTCTTCACGTGTCCGCCAGTGACCGAGGACGTGGTCGTCGACGGCGATCTGCACGAGTGGGACCGGACCGGGGGGCTGGAGATCGGCGAGGCAAACCTCGTCCGGCGCGACCCCTCCTACGGCGGGCCTGCCGATCTGTCGGGCCGGATCCACGTGTCCCGCAGCGCGACGACCCTCTACTTCGCGGGCGAGGTCCACGACGACACACCTTTCTGGAACCCGAGGGACTCGTACCTCGGGGACGGCGTGGAGATCTTCCTCGATTTCCACCCCCACCCCGAGGCGCGCGGGGCGGCGAGCGGGGGCCTGGAGCCCGGCTACGACACCTACGCCCACCAAATCCTGCTCCACCCTCTGGCAAACGAGGTCCGCTGGCGGTTCGCGATGCTGCGCGGCCGGCCCGGCCGCCTCGACGACGAGGTCGACGGGGTCCGGCTCGCGGCGCTTCCGCTGCGGGACGCCAAGGGCTACACGTTCGAACTGGCGCTGCCGCTCTCGAACTTCCCCGCGGCTCCCTCGGAAGAGGGTGCGAGCTTCGGCTTCGACGTGGCGCTCTCGGACTCCGACGGCAAGCCGGAGCAGAAGAACTACGCGACGTGGAGCGGACGTGCGGAGCTCTCCCGGTTCCCCGGACGATTCGGACGGCTCGAGCTCGGCAAGTCGCCGCCCGCGATCGCGGTGCCCGAAGGCCCCGGCGTCTCGGCGATCGGCCCCCTCGCCGTGCTCGTCGCGATCCTCGGAGCGCTCCTCTTCCTCTGGCTGACCCAGGCGATCACTCCGCGCGGCGCGTGGCTGACGGCGCGGCTCGAGGCGCTGCGGCGGATCAGGCCGAGGAAGAAGATGTGGGCGGCGGCGATCCTCGTCGCGCTGATCTCCGCAGCCGGTCTCCTCGCCGGCGGAGTGATCCGCGCGCTCGAAGCCGCCGACGCGGCGCAGAAGCGCCGGACGGCGGCGCTCGTGCGCGGGATCGTGGACGAGGCGGCGGCCCTGCACCTCTACGACCCCCAGCCGCCGCTCCACCCGTCGCCCGTGGTGTCGCTGCTCGCGGGCAAGAGCGTCAAGGCGCCCGTCGAGTACGAGTTCGCGGTGATCCCGCCCGCCCCGGAGGCGACGAGCCGGACCCTCTCCGGCGTGACGTTCCTGCGCCGCGACGTCCCCGCCACCTCGGCGTGGTCCGGCAGCTTCGTGGTGCACCCTCCGCTCGTCGCCGACTCAGCGACCGTCATCTACGCGTGGCGTCCCGATCCGGGGATCGAGAAGGCGAAGAAGACCGGCGATCCCATCGCCGAGGTGCGCCTCGTCCGCGAGGACGGGAGCGTCGATCCGCCCCGCGTGCTCGCGTGGGGCCGTCAGGTGGACGCGTGGGACGACGCGACCGCGGGGCCGGCGGCCCACCCCGGGGCGCCTGACGCGCAGGTCGCCTTCATCTCCCCCGCCGCGGCGGACGGTTCGCTCCCGCCCGAGCACGCGGACGAAGTCACCTGGAAGCCGGCGCCGACGACGTCGCCGGTGCACCGCGTCGAGGTCGAGCAGATCGCGCGCGGCGGGACGTTCGTGGTGCACGGCGTCACGCTGACGCGCGCCGCGGGCGGCGGCGAGGTGCCGCTCCCCTTGGGGCGCGCGACGCTGCGGGGCGTGCCCACGTGCGCTGCCCCCTTCCCCGGGCCCGCCCAGGGACTGCAGCTCTCGCGCGACAATCCGCGCGCGTTCATCGCGTGCGACACCGCGGCCGACAAGATCTGGATCGTCGCGTCGCTGAAGCGCGGCTTCCCCGACGCCCGCTACCGCCTGCCGGTGCTGTTCGTGGACGCGGTGTTCGACGACGGGTCCGTCGAGGGCCCGTTCCGCCTGGAGAACGGCGTCTCGATCGACGCGGAGTCCACCCCGGCGCGCCAGCACGGCGAGTCCTACACCTCGGAGATCGCGTTCGAATGGGGCGAGCCCGGACAGCCGCCGCGGCACTTCGATTCGATCCCGATCGAGTTCGAGCAGTCCGAACGCGAGCGGCGCCTATCCGAGCTGCAGTTCGAGTTCAAGGGCGACGACGAGGTCGTGAGGATCTCGTCGGTCACGGCGGGCCGGCGGGCCGCCGCGCGCCGGACGGTGGACCTCGTCTCGCTCGTGAGCGGCGACGACGGGTTCCGCATCGTCCCCCAGGATCTCGCGCGCCTCGAGGGGCTCACGTTCACGATGTTCCGCGACGGCGCCGCGGTCGCGACCACCGCCCCGGGCGACCTGCGCGACCGCATGCTCTCGCGCACGCTCCCCCCCGATCAGACGGCCGCCGCGGCTCGCGGCGACGACAGCCTGCACGAGGTGAGCGCCGGGGAGAACCGTCAGCTCCGGGCGCTCTCGGTGCCGCTGCCGGCTTCGCGAGTGCTCGAGATGGCGTGGTCGTCCGGCGTCGCGGACCTCGTCGCCGCCTACGTCTCCGTCATCCGCGCGGTCCTCGCGGTGCTGCTCGCGCCCGTGCTGGTGCTGCTCGTGGCGGACGCGGTGCTGGCCGTGCGATCTCTGCACGTGCGGCTCGTCGCGGCGGCCGCCGCCGTCGCGGCGGTGCCCGCGGTGCTCGGGTGGTTCGCGGTCCCCCTGCTCCTCGGGTCCACGATCGAAGGGCGCGCGAACGAGGCCGCCACGCTGAAGTCGGCCGCGGTGAAGGGGCGGCTCTCCGCGATGAGGTCCCTGGCGCGCCAGCGGGCCGAGGCGGCGCTGCGCGACGAGGCGCTGCAGGAGGCCCTCAGGCGGCGCGGCACGGACGACTACGGCGGAGACGTCGCCGCGGCACTCCGCGACGTGGAGCGCAGCCTCGGCGGCGACGCGCGCGTGGCGCTCGAGGTGCTCCCTCTCTCCTCGGCCGGCGAGCCGATCGTCTTCCCGCAGCAGGTCCAGTGGACGGTGTTCGCCGACCGGACCGCCACGCTGACCGACGAGCTCGCCTACCGCCGCTCGCGGCTCACGGCGACGGGTGCGGCGCAGCAGTACGACACCGCGGGCGACTGGCGCACGACGCTCGTCGTCGAACTTCCGATGGAGCGCGCCGCGCTCGCCGACGCGGAGGCCGCGGCCGGGGGCGGCGTCCACGCGCTCCTCTACACGCCGCGCGGATACCCGATGGCGTCCACGCTCGCGGTGCAGGGCGAGGACCTGCCCGAGGAGATGCGCTACAAGCAGCAGATCATCCAGCGGGTGCTGGCCCAGCAGGAGCCGGTCATCGAGCCGGCCATCCTCGCCGGGACGCCGTACACGGTCGCCTACGACGTGCTGCGGGGCGAGGCGGGCGTGGTGGGCCTCCTCGGCACGGCCGTCCCGCGAGCAAGCACGGACGCGCTGCTCCGGCGCATCGGGCTCGTTGCGGTCCTCGTGTTCGGCGCGGGCGCGGGGATGCAGTTCCTCCTCGCGGGTCTCGTCGCCGATTCGACGTCGCGACCGTTCCTCCGCATCCTCCGCGAGGCGCGGGATTCCTCCGTCCCCCCGCCGCTCGCCGACACCGACGAGATCGCGTCGCTCGGCGCCTCGCTCGCCACCGTGCGCGAGGACCGCGAGACGTACCGCGAGGAGCTCGAGCGCCTCGCCGACGCGATGCCGCTCCTCGCCGCGGCCGACGGACCCGACGCCGTCGTGGACCGCGCGATCGAGGTCGTGCGCCGGGCGGTCGAGCCGTGGGGCGCCTTCGTCCTCGCGGCGGACGCCGACGGCCGGATCGAGGTGCTCGGCGGGTTCCGCGGCGCGGACAGCGTGCCGCGCGGGCTCGTGGTCGTCACCGATTCGCACCCGCTCGCGGCCGTCGTCGCAGGGCGCGAAGAGGCGCACGTCACGGCGCAGGGCGGCCTCACCGAGATCTCCGTGCGTGGCGACCGTCCGCTCTTGGGCGGCACGTCGCGCGTGGACGCCTTCCCGCTCGGCGGCGCCGAGCGCGCGGGCGGCGCGCTCGTGCTGCTGTCGGGCCCGGACGCTCCCGACAGGCCGCGCCGCGCGCACGACCGGTTCGTCGCGGCGTTCGCGCGGGGCATCGGCATCGCGCTCGTGAGCTCCCGTCTCGTGCGGCGCGCCGTCCACGACCCCGACACGAACGCCTACGTCCCCGCCTTCTTCACGGAACGGCTCGAGGAGGAGGTGGACCGCGCGGTCACGGGCCGCCAGCACATCGCTCTGCTCCTCGTCCGCGCGACGTCGCTCCCGCTCGATCCGGCGTCCGCCCGCCGCGTCGTGCAGCAACTCGCGGAAGCCCTCCGCGCTGCCGCGCCGCCGCGAACGTTCCTCGGGCGCGTCGAGACGGACACCCTCGCCGCCGCGGCGCCCGAGACCGATCGTCCCGGCGCCGAGGCGCTCGTCCGCGACCTGCGCCGGATCCTCGCGGAGCGCGGCCTGGCCGACCTGCGCGTGCGGATCGGACTCGCCGCGTGCCCCGAGGACGCGGGGAGCTGCGAGTTCCTGAACGCCGAGGCGCGCCGCGGACTCGCCGGCGAGGATGCCGCCCGCCCGCCGGAGACCGCGCACGGCTCCGACGACCGCGCCCGGCTCGTCGCCGACGCGCGCGAGGCGGGCGTCGTGTTCGAGAGCGAGACGGGCGTCAAGATCCTCGAGACGATCGAACGCATAGCGGGCAGCGACCTCTCGATCCTGATCGAGGGCGAGACGGGCTCGGGCAAGGAGGTCGTCGCCGACCTCATCCACCGGAAGAGCGGCCGCCGCCCCCATCCGAGGGTGAAGGTCAACTGCGCGGCGCTGCCCGACGCGCTGCTCGCGAGCGAGCTCTTCGGCTACGAGCGCGGCGCCTTCACCGGCGCCGACCGCTCGAAGCCGGGGCGCTTCGAACTGGCCGACGGCGGGACGATCTTCCTCGACGAGATCGGCGACATGCCGCTCGCGACGCAGGTGAAGCTGCTGCGCGTGCTCGAGGACCGCGCGGTCGAGCATCTCGGCGGCACGGCGCCGACGCCGATCGTCGTCCGCATCATCGCGGCGACGAACCGCGATCTGCGCGCCGCGATGGCCGAGGGCCGTTTCCGCGAGGACCTCTACTACCGTCTCTCGGGCGTGACGCTCTCCGTGCCGCCGCTGCGCGCGAGGAAGGAGGACATCCCCCGCCTCGCGGAGCGCTTCGCGCGAAGTGCCGCCGAGACGCAGGGACGCCCCGTCCCCGCGTTCACGCCCGACGCGATGGATCTCCTCTACCGGCATGCGTGGCCCGGCAACGTGCGCGAGCTGAAGAACGTCGTCGAGCAGGCGGTCGTGCTGACGCCCGGAGACTCGATCCGCGCGTCGGACCTCGGCTCGGCGCTCGCGGCGTCGGCGCCGCCGCGTTCGCGCGGACCGGCCGAACCGCCGCGACGAGAACCGTCGCGCGGCCTCGTTGCCCCGCGAGCGGCGCCCGGCGGCATCTCCGACCGGCAGAGGCGACTCCTCGCGCTCCTCTCCGAGCGCGAGTGGGTGACGAACGCGGACTACTGCGATCTCGTCGGCGTCTCGCAGCGCACGGGACTGCGCGACCTGCAGGAACTCCTCGAGCGCGGCGTCATCGTGATGGAAGGCAGGCGCCGCGGCGCGCGGTACCGGCTGCGCTGAACGACCGTGAAGAGACCGCTAGACGCGGCCTCTTCACGGTCGTTCACATGCCTTCCGAGGCGTGCGTGCGCTCGGCGTCCTCCGGCGCGGCTTCGCCACCTTGGGCGCCGGGCCGTGCAGGACCGTCCTGCGGAGGGTCCTGCGGCGCCCTCTTTCGCCCGCGCGACGGACGACTGGGCTACTCGCCGGTACGGGCCTTCTCGACCGGCGGCCGGATCACGCGCGCCTCGCCCGGAGCGCGGATGCTCAGCGTCAGGAAGAAGACGAGCTCGGTGTGTTCCTTGCGCGTGCCCTTCGAGCCGAAGATCACGCCGATCACCGGGATGTCCATGAGGAGCGGGATGCCCGTCTTCTCGTCCCGCGCGAAGTCCTGGTCGAGGCCGCCGATGGTCAGCGTCTCGCCGTCGGGAACGGTGAGCACCGTCTCGGTCTTCCTGATGGAGATCACGGGATTGACGACCTGGAGATCGGGCGACGTCGCCGTGACCCGGAAGCTCGACACGCGCGAGAGTTCCGCGGAGACACGCGCCCGCACCGCATCGCGGCCGATGAGGAGCGGCTGCACCTCGAGCGACAGGCCCGTCTCCTTGAAGATGGTCGTCGCCGTGACGTTGTTGCCGGCGAGGGTCTGCGTCACGATCGGCTCGCTCTCGCCGATGCGGATCGTCGCGGTCTCGCCCTGGCTCGCGAAGACACCCGGCTTGCTCAGCACGTTCGTGGTCGCACCCGACGCCGCAAGATCCACCACGTAGTCGAACGTCGCGTACTTCGACGATTCCTGGAAGGTGGACGTGAACACGTTGACCGCGTCGAGCCGGTTGGGGAACGAGAGCTCCGCCGACTGGAAGAACGTGTCGCCCACGGTCCGCGTGTAGCTCGCCCTCGTGCCGATGTGGAGCTCGTTCGAGTACGAGATCTCGACGATCTTCGCCTCGACGTACACCTGGAGCTGCGGCGCGTCGACGATGTCGAGCACGCGCTTCAGGACGGGCCAGTTCTCCTCCGTGTCCTGGATGCGGAGCGTGTTCTGGAACGGGAGACCGGGTGCTCCGGTCTTCCCGACCGGGACCACCGTCGGCCCGTCGGCCGTGAACGTCGCGTTGGGCGCGGCCTTCCACTTCTCGAGCTCGCCGACGAGCAGCTTCGCGTCGACGTAGTTGACCTTGTAGTAGTGGACCACGAGACCGTCGGGCTTCCTGACGGAGTCCGTCGAGAGGAACTCGACGACCCGGGGCGGCTCCGCGGGCTTCGGCTCCGCGGGCTTCGGCTCCGCGGGCTTCGGCTCCTCGGGCTTCGCTTCGGGCGGCGCGGGTTTCGGGGCCTCCTGGGCGAACGCCGTCGCGACGAGGAACGGCACCGTCACGATGAACGGCATCAGGGCGAAGCCGTTCCGCGACATCCGGCTAGAGCTTCGCGATCGCGTCGGACGTGATGTCCGGGACCGAGTCGACGCCCTTGACGGCGCCGACCCGCGCGACGAGGTCGTAGCTCCCGTCCTTCGCGGCCTTCTTCACGGCGCAGGTGAACCGCTTGCTCGCCTTGCTCATCAGGATCTCGTACTTCGGGTCGTCGGGCTTGAGACCCTTCTCCACGATCTCCTTGTACTCGTCGATCTTGGCGTAGACCTTGTCGGCGTCGACTTCCGCGGGTTTGTCCCACTTGCGCGCGTCGCCGAGGTAGACGTCGGCCGCGTCGACCGACTTCTTCGGCTTCTCGGGCTCGTCGCCCGCGAGTGCCACCCCGCAGGCCGACGGACCCGCCGGAACCGCGAACGCGCCGACCACGAGGACGAGGACCAGAGTCGCGATCACCGTTCCCCGCCGAGACTTCGCCATCGGAACCCCCTGTCGCCGGATTGGACGTCCGAGCTCCCCTACGCTCGCGCCGTGCCATGTCGGATTCATCGGAGCCTCCGAGCCAGTCATCGGCAACCGGCTTCCAGACATTGAGTTACGACGAGTGACGGAGCGCGCTGATTCAGCCGCGCGGGCTCGGGCCGATCCGCCGTCGGGATTGCGGCGGATACCGGCGCGTGTCCGAATCGGAACCCGGACGGACAGCGGTTCCCTCGGCGACGGGCCTTGCTAACCTCTGCACCCGTTGACCGAGACGCCCGACCCGACGCCCGAAACACCGCCTCGGCCCGCCGAGAGCAGGTCGCGGCCCAGGTGGTTCCGCGCGCGCAACGAGGTGATCTGGCTCTTCCTCGTCGCGCTCGCGGTCCGGGCCGCCGCGGCCTGGGCGAGTCCGGCGATCCTCAACGACAGCGCCTCGCTGCTCGCATCGGCCGAGCTCGTCGGCGAGGGCGGCATCTCCGCGTGGGCGCAGGGGCCAGATCACCCCCTCCTGCCCTGGCTCATCTCCCTCTTCGCCCGGTGGTGGGACCCCGAGGCGGCCGCCACGGCGATCTGCGTCCTCGCCGGATCGCTGGCGGTCTGGCCGCTGCACGTGCTCGCGCGCCACGTCTCGGGGCGCCACGCCGCGACGGCCGCGTGCATCGTCTACGCGGCACTGCCCAAGGCGGTCGCGGTGTCGTCGGTCCCCCTGACGAGCGCCGCGATCCTGCCGCTCTTCTTCTCGGGACTGTCGCTCGTCCTGACCGCGGCCGTCCCGTCTTCGGGGAAACGGCGGATCTCCAGGCTCGCGGGCGCCGGTCTCCTCTGCGGGCTCGCCTACCTCTGCCGCCCCGAGGGCCTCGTCGCGGCGGGCGGGGCCGTGCTCGGGGCACTGCTCTTCGTGCCGAAGGGGCGCAAGCTCGCGAGCGCCGCGATCGTCGCCGTGGCGTTCATTCTCGTCGCGGCGCCCTACGCGGCCGCGCTGTCGAGCGACGCCGGCCGCTTCACCGTGAGCCCGAAGAAGGACGTCGCCCGGTTCGTCGGAGCGGCGCAGGCGCCGTTCCCCTCGTCCGTCTCAGCGGAATCGGCCCAGGACGCCGCGTCAGCCCTGGAGGGCGCGCTGACGGCGCCGCTCCTGCTCCTCGTGCTCGTCGGACTCTTCCTGCCCGCCAGGTGGCGCAACGTCCGGTCCCGGCGCGCCCGGATCTTCGTGCTGATCGTCGCGGCGATCGTTCTCGGCCTCGTGATCCGGCTCCAGCTCGGGTGGGGATACGGCGGCGCGCGGCACCTCCTCCCCGCGGCGCTGCTGCTCCTGCCCTTCGCCGGCGAGGGGTTCCTGTTCCTCGGCGCCTTCCTCTCCCGGACGATCGCCCGGCGGCGGCTCGCGGTCGTCCTCGCGGCGTTCCTCGCGGTGCCGTACGCGGTCAGGTGCGTGCTGCGTCCCGAGGGGGAGGACCAGGCCGACGCGCGCGCGCTCGGCGACCGGCTCGCTACCGAGGCGAGGCGCGCGCACTCGAAGTACGTCGTCGTCGCATCGTTCCGGGAACCTCTCGTGTCGTACTACGCGCGCCGCGCTCTGCGCCACGAGGGCGGCGACGCGCGCGACGTGCGGCTCTGGGGACGGTTCGGGTCCCTCCTCACGAACGCCGACTCGGCGCAGGACCGCGCCCGGCTCGCGGAGACGCTCCGCGCGGACGGCGTGCAGTGGCTCGTGCTCGACCTCTTCCGCACGGCGACGGATCCGCGCGGCGCGACGGTCGTCCCCGGGCGCGCACTCGCGGAGCGTCTCGTCGCGGACGGTCTGATCGGCACCCCGGTCGTCTCGGCGGGGTCCACGCTGACCGCGTTCCCGGTGCGATGAGTCCGTGAATCGAGACGGCCCGCCCCGCGCTTGCGGGACGGGCCGTAGATGAGAGAGAGGGGCCTCTACGGCTACTTCTTCTCGAACTGCGACTTCCGCAGGGCGGAGATCGTGCGCATCACTTCGTCGATCTTCGCCTTGTCGGTCTTCTCGTACTTGACGAACGCCTGGTAGTGCTCGATCGCCTTCGCCGAGTCGGCGTACTTCGGCTCGCTCTGGTAGAAGCTGCCGAGAGACAGGTGCGCGGCGGCGAACGTCGGGTCGGCCGCGACGGCGCGCTGGTAGAGCGCGAGTTCCTTCGCCGGATCGCGTTCCTTCCTGTCCGACATCAGGACGGCCAGGTTCTGGAGCGCCTCCACGTTGGCGGGTGCCGTCGCGATCGCCTTCTCGAAGGCCGCGGTGGCCGCCTCGTCCTTGCCTTCGGCCGCGAGCGCGCAACCGAGGTTGTAGTGGGCGTTCGACGCGTTCGGCGCGAGTGCCACCTCCTTCTCGAAGGCCTCGCGGGCGTCGGCGTAGCGCTCCATGCGGAAGAGCGTGAGGCCGAGGTTGTCCCAGGCCTTCCCCCAGTCCTTCTTCAGCTCGATCGTCTCGCGCAGCGTCTGCTCGGCGCGGCGGTAGTTGCCTCGGTAGCAGTACGCGACGCCGAGGTTGTTCAACGTCTCGGGGTCGTTCGGATTCAGCTTGTCGGCCGTCTCGAGGTGCTTCACGGCGTTCTCGATGTCGCCGCGCTGGAACGCGAAGATCCCTAGGTTGAAGAACACCTCGGCCGTGCCGCGGCCCGAGCCCGCGAGGATCTTCAGCTTCGATTCCGCGAGACCCTTCTTGTCGCTCTCGAAGTCGAGGACCGCGCCGTTGACGATCGGCGAGATGTAGGTCGGGTCGAGGCGCGCCGCCTCCTTCCACTCCTTCGCGGCGCCGCTCTTGTCGCCGATCTCGTAGTACCAGGCGCCGAGGTTGTTGTGCGGCGCGGCGAAAGCCGGCGCGATGTCGATCGCCTGCTCGAACATCTTCGCGGCAAGGGCACCCTCGCCCATCTTCTCGAGGCTGACGCCCTTGTTGTTGATCGCGGCCGCGTACTTCGGGTTCGCCGCGATGGCGTGGTCGTAGGCGTCGACGGCCTCCTTCAGGCGGCCGAGCTCGTCGAGCGTCGTGCCGAGGTTGTTCCAGGCGCGCGAGTCCGTCGTGCGGATCTTCACGACCTCGCGATAGGCGGTGACCGCCTTCTCCTGGTCGCCCTTCTGGGCGTGGCACCAGGCGAGCGCGAACTGCGCGTCGGCGCGCCACGTGTCGCCCTCGCCGACCTTCGAGGCCGCGACGATCGCCGCCTCGACGTCGTCCTTGTCGATCGCCGCGAGTGCGGCGTCGAGGTGGGCACGGTCGTCGGCGAGCGCGGGGAATGCGGCGGCAAGCAGGAAGGCGGCGCAGGCCAGGGTGCGGAGCATCTTCGACATCGACGGCCTCCTCGGAGTACGGGCGGGGTTGACGTCCCTCGTCGCCCCGACTCTTCGGCAAGACCGCCGCCCGGAGTTGAGCGGCGATTCTCAGTCTGCGAATCCCCGCTCCCGTTTCGAGACGCCCCGGCGCACCCGGGCGCGCCGCTCCTACTGCGGCTCGCCTTCCTCGAACCCGTCCAACGTCCTGAACCTGAGGAATGCGTTGTTGCCTTCGAGCGAGAGCACGTCGGAGACGCCGAGGCCGCCGAAGGCGGAGAGGCTCCTGGTGAACTTCGACGTCAGCACGCGCACGCGATCGTTGTCGGAGCCCGCGTCGACGAACACGTCTTGGCCGAACGTCGACAGGTTGAGCTCCGCGAAGTCGAGACCCGGGCCGCAGTACACGACCACGCGCGACGTTTCCGTGCACGTCACGCCCTGGAGGAGCACGTGGTCGTCGTCGTCGCCCGAGTCGAGGCGCACCCGGTTCCGGAACTGCGCGTTGACGATCTGGATCTCGTCGTTGCCCTTCTCCCCCGCCGCGCGGAACGATCCGTGGAAGACCGAGGACGAGTCCGTGCGGACGAGGTCGGTCCCCGCGCCTCCACGGACGGCGACGCGCCCGCGAACGGCGGTCGCCGTGAAGAAGACCGAGTCGTTGCCGTCGCCGAGGCGCACCCGCACGCTGCCGCGCAGCTTGAGGCTCGTGAAGTCGACGCGGTCGTCGCCGGCGTCCATCGCGACCGTGATGCTGCGGACGTCGTCGAACGTGACCGCCGCGGCCCCGCCGTTCAGCGTCGTGCCGCTCGTCGGGGTCACCGTCACCGAATCAGTCCGCCCGCCCGGCGTGAACGTCAACGAGTTCGACGCGGCGTCGCCCGTCACGGTGAGCAGCTTTCCGGTCAGCGTCGCCGTCACGTCGCCCGCGGCGAACGCGGACGAGGCGAGAACCAGCACGGCGAAGCACACGGTCACGAACCCGGTCGCGCGCATGGCGGCATCCTCGTCGTCCCCCGGTACCGCGGCAAGCTCCGAGATCGTCGCGTCGCGAGATCCGGATGCCGATGTCCGAACGGCCGTTCGTTCACACGCCCGCGACGGCGTTCATCAGATGCCGGATCTCGTCGTCGACCGCGGCCTCGTCGGCGACCGTGTCGCGGATCTCGGCGCGGACGGCCTCGCGATACCGCGCCCGGAGCCGGTGCACCGCCACCCCGACGGCGCCCTCGGTCATGCCGAGTCGCGCGGCGATCTCGGCGTAGGGCCGCGTCTCCCCGGCGCCGCCGACGTACGGGACGAGTCCCGCGAAGAGGGCGCCGCGTCCGCCGTCCTCGAACTCCCGGCGCGTGCGATCCAGAGCGCGCCCGAGCGCCGTCAGCGCCCAGCGCCGCTCGAAAGCCCTGTCGGGTTCGAGTTCGGGCGATCCCTCGGCCTGGAACCGCGTCTCGCCGTCGTCGAAGTCGAGGGAAAGGATCGCCCGGCCGCCTCCGCGCTTCTCGGCGGCGTCCCGACGGTGCTCCTTCGCGCGGAACCGCTTGAACGCGGTGATGAGGAACGCGCGGAACCGTCCGCGCGAGGGGTCGGCGTCGGCGGCCCAGTCCTTCTCGATGAGCGCCGCGAAGAAGCCCTGGACGAGGTCCGCCGCCGACTCGCGGTTCGCGCCGCGGCGGCGCGCGTAGGAGTAGAGCGGATACCAGTACGTGGCGCAGAGCGTCGCGAGGGCCTCGCGCCCGCCGGCGGCCTCGTCGTCGTGAGCGGCCACGACGACGGACCACCGGGTCGTCGCGAATCGCGGGTCGCGCGGAGAGTTGGTGGTCAATCGATCTCGACGGGGGCGGCGGTGAAGCGCCACTTCGAGCCCAGGTCGCTGAAGGACTCGCCGTGAACCATGGTGAAGCGGACCGTCCGATGCCCGTCGGTCACGGTCACGTAGGCGCTCGTGAACAGCGCGCCTTCGCCGGGGGGGCCGCCGAATCGGACCTTCGAGATCCAGAACTCGGAGAGCGGCGCGCCGACGGCCTTGCGGTCGACGAGAGGCAGCCCGAGCCCGCCCTCCTTCGCGCGCCCAGGGCGATCGGCGGCTGGGAGAATCGAGATCCGCCCCCAGTCGCCCGCCGCGTACAGCGAACTCATGCGGTCGTCGGACGCGCCGCCCTCGAGCGCCTGGACGAGACGCCAACGCTCCCAGATGCCCTGACGGTCCTTCTCGTCGGCCTTCGTGGTGCTCTCCTTCGGCACCTCGACGTCGAACTCCCACGGCGCACGATCGCCGCGCCGGGCCACGACGGCATCCGACGGCGGTTCCTCTCCCGAATCGGCCGGAGGACCGAATTCGGGCTCCTCCACCCGCTCGCGCGCCGGCTGCGCGTGCACAAGGCAGAACAGCCCGAGGACGAGCGCCGCCGCCGACGCGACGCCGATGAGCACTGGCGGACCGGGAGGGCGGCCGTTGGTGGCCTCGGCGACTCTCGCCTGCTGCCGCCGAGTGCCGAGGAGCACGGCGAGCACGAAACCGAGCACCAGCGCGAGCGATCCCGCCCCGTTCTCGATCCGGGTGGCCTTCATGTCGGCGCCCCAGAAGATGCACGCGATCAGCACGACGCCGGCGGAGGCGGCGACACCCGTCATCACCGGCGAGAGCCACGTCTCAGGCGCCGCGGCGGCGGCCGGCGCGTCCTTCTGCCGCTTCGCGAAGGCCTGGACCACCTCGATCGCCGCGCCGAGCGCGCAGATGCCGCTGATCCACCAGAGACCCGGGATGCCCGCTGCGACGGCGGCCACGCCGAAGCCGGCCGCCGCCAGCGCCGTGATCGCCGCGCTCGTGTACGACGACTCGAACCTCTCCTTCTTTGCAGGCGCGGTCTCGGAAGGCAGCGGTGCCGGCGCCGGGGCCGTCGCGGCCGACGACGTGATCGCGCTGACGCCGGTCTTCACGTCGTCCGCGCGCTGCCACCGAAGTTCGCGGTCGCGCTCGAGCGACCGCAGCACGACCGCGTCGATCCGCACGTCGATCGCGGCGCGGTGCGACGGCGGCTCGAACTTCCCGACGGGGAGTTCGCCGGTCAGCATCTCGTAGAAGACGACTCCCAGGCTGTAGATGTCCGCACGGTGATCGACGTCCTTCGGATGCTCCCACTGTTCGGGCGCCATGTAGTGGAGCGTCCCCATCACCTGGCTCGCGCCCGTCAGCGAGGCATCGCCCGTCTCGCGATCCGCGAGCTTCGCGAGGCCGAAGTCCGCGATCCGCACGCGGCCGTCGCGGTCGATCATCACGTTCTCGGGCTTCACGTCGCGGTGGACGACGCCGCGGTCGTGCGCGTACTGGAGGGCGTCGCAGATCTGCGGGACGATCGCGAGCGCCTCCTTCGGTCCGATGCGCCCGGCGCGCATCGCCTCGCGGACGTTGAGGCCGTCCACGTACTCGAGCACGAGGTAGAAGAGTCCCCCCGCGTCGCCGAACTCGTGGACCGCGACGATGTTCGGATGCGCGAGGCGCGCCATCGCCTTCGCCTCGCGGGCGAAGCGGTCCGAGAAACCCGGCGCCGCGGCCATCGCCGGCGGCAGCACCTTCAGCGCGACGACGCGGTCGAGCGCCCTTTGCCGCGCCTTGAAGACGACACCCATCCCGCCGCGGCCGAGCACGCCGAGGATGTCGAAACCCGGCAGCTTCGCGGCGACGCTCTCCGGTGTCGGATCGCCGCGGTCCGACGCGAGCGCCGCCGCGAGCGCGCAGCGCGGGCACGCGCCGGCCGGAGCGTCGGACGGGATCTCGCCGCCGCAACTCGCGCACTTCCTCGCATCGCCCATCGCAATGCCTCCTCGAACGCCGGACATCCCTCACTTACCGGCCGAGGGCGCGAGATTACGCGAGATCCGTCCAGTCCGAGTGCGGCGAGCCGTTCTTCACGAACCAGCCCCAGACGAGCGCGGGGTAGCTGCGGTTCGGGTGACCGATGCGTTCCCAGAAGGGGCGCAGGCGCTTGTTCAGCGCGGGCAGGCTGTAGAGCGGGACCGAGGGGAAGTAGTGGTGCTCGATGTGGTGGTTCGAGTTGAGGAAGAGGAAGTTGATGAGCGGACTGCCGTCCACGCGCGTGCCCCACTTCGCGGGGTCCGTGGGATCGATCCAGTAGTGCTGCCCGAGCCGGTTCAGCATGAAAGCCGGCGGGAAGAAGACGGCCATCGGCACGAGCCACGCCCGGACGACGGCCTCGCCGCCGAACGCCCACCAGATCGCCGCGACGAGCCCCGCGTGGAGCGCCATGTTCGCGAACTTCTCGAGACGGATGCGGCGCCTGAGTTCCGGCGTGTAGGTCCGCGCCTCGGTCGCCGACGCCTTCCCGTAGATGACGATCAGCGCTGCCGTCATGTAGAGCGCCTTGTACCAGCGCGCGTTGCGCTTGGGGGAGAGGTGCGCCCGCTTCGGGTCCTCGGTCGCGGAGCCGAGACCCCTGTGGTGGTCGAGATGCCAGCGCGTGAACTGCGACGCGGAGATCATCGACGGGGCGGAGTACCAGAGTCCGAGCAGGCGCAAGAGGCGCGGGCGCCGCTTCCTCGACACCGTCTCGTGGACGACCTCGTGCAAGAGGATGATGAACGAGAGGATCACCGTGCCCTGCAGCGCGGCGAGCGGGATCCAGATCCACGGGTTCTCGAACCGGATCGTCCCCCAGAGGCAGGCTGCGCCGATCACCGACTGGCGCACGGCGATCGCGAAGTGCCGCCACCCGCTCCGAGCATGGAGCTTCCTCAGTTCCTCGCCCGGGACGGCAAGGACGAGGCGTGAAGGCAAGCCGTCGATGTGGTCCTTGTA
>JANNHP010000071.1:0-3383 GCA_031404455.1 Planctomycetia bacterium
GCTCGTTTCGGCCTTCGCAAACCATCGACGTCTCGAACGACGGGCGACCCATGGGTCGCCCCTACATGGGCAAGACGAACCTGTCGTGCCTTGATGGCCCGCGTCCGGGCTCGGCGAGGACGAGCAGCATCGCGGCAGCGCAGGCGCAGAGCGTCGAACGGATCATCGGTCGCCTCCTCGTGGGAACCCGGGTTCGCGGAGATGTTCGTCGCCGCGCGTCAAGCGCGTTGCCGCGGACCCGTCAGCGCTCCGCGTTCATCTCGGCGTCGGGGCGGACGACGGCTCCGGCGATCGAGACGTCGGTGGCGGGAAGTCCCTCGACCATCGTCACGATCTCGATCCCGTTCGCGGACGCCGCGGGCCCGAAGTCCCAGCCCTCGGCGGCGAAACGGCGGAACGTCGCGGCGTCGTCGAAGAACAGCACGGCCCGCAGGCGTCCGCCCTTGACGTCGCGCGCGACGGCGCCCGTCAGCTTGAGATAACTCTCGCGGCCCGTGACGTTGTCGTGCGTCACGACGAGGCCGTCCGCCGTGCCCGGCAGGAGGACCCGCGGCCCGAGAGTCCCGAGCACGGCCCAGCCCGCTCCGAGGGCCAGCTTGTCCTCGGTGCCGGGGCGGGCCTTCACGAGGTCGACGATCGTCGAGTTCTTCATCATCTGCGCGTACGCGAGCCGGTCGGCGGAGCCGTCGCCTCGCGAGGAGCACGCGGACGCCGCGACCGCGAGGGAGCTCGCGAGAAGCAGGTTGATGGCTCTACTCATGACTGCCCCGTCCTCGCCGCCGGCGAGGGCGGCCCCGTGAACTCGCGGCGGAGCGCCGCCTGCAGACGCAGCGCGAACCCGTCCTCGCGCGCGCCTCGGAAGCGCGCGAAGAGCGACGCGGCGAGCACCGTGCACGGCGACTGCTGCGCGATGGCCGTCTCGAGCGCCCATCGCCCCTCGCCCGAGTCCGCCTCGAACTCGGCGACGCCCTCGAGCCGCGGGTCGCGCTTCAGCGTGGAGTGCGTCAGGTCGAGGAGCCACGAGCGCACCACGCTCCCGTGGCGCCAGAGGTTCGCGACCTGCGCGACGTCGAGTCCCTGAGGCGATCCGCGCAGGAGCTCGAAGCCCTCGGTGAGGCTCTGCATCATTCCGTACTCGATGGCGTTGTGGACCATCTTGGCGTAGTGGCCCGCACCCGCCGACCCGAGGTGCGCGAGGCCCTGCGGCGCCGCGAGGTCGTCGAAGAGGTTCTTCATGCGGTCGAAGACCGCCTTCTCGCCGCCGATCATCAGGCAGTAGCCGTCGGTCAGTCCCTGCGACTCGCCCGCGACGCCCACGTCGAGGTACGACACCTGCGTCGCCGCGTAGATCGCGGCGCGCCCGGAGTCCTCGCGCCAGTCGGAGTTGCCCGCGTCGATGACGATGTCGCCTGCCTCGAGACGCGTCCGCAGTTCCGCGAGCACGCCGCGCGTCGGATCGCCCGCGCCGACCATCACCCACACGGCCCGCGGCGCGTGCAGGCGCGCGAGCGCCTCCTCGATCGACGGCGCGCCCGTCGCGCCCTCGGCGACGAGTTCCTCGACGCGCGCGCGCTGCGCGTCGTACGCCACGACCCGGTGCCCGGCGCGCATGAGCCGCCGCGTCACGTTGGCGCCCATGCGCTCGAGTCCGATCACTGCGATCTCCATCGACGTCCTCCGGCGCGAAGACTAGCGACTCGCGCCTTCAGAAAGACGGACAAGAACGATTCACCACAGAGGACACAGAGTTCACAGAGGGAGGAGTTCCGATTCCACGTCGATCGCCGCTCGTGGCGGCCGCGTTCCTGCTTCCTCGCCCCTGCGTGTCCTCTGTGTCCTCCGTGGTGAAAGTCGTTCGGTCGCCGTTCAAGCGGTCCGCGGGGCCGCAGCGATCTCGTGGCGGCGGGCCTCGACGGCGGCGAGGAGGTCCGTGAAGGACTTCGCGAAGCTGGCGACGCCGTCCGCGAGGAGGTCGGCGCAGACGCGGTCCATCGAGATGCCGAGGGCCTCGATGCCCGCGAGCTGGCGCTTCGCCTCGTCGAGTCCGTCGCGGATCGTCACGGCGACGGTGCCGTGGTCGTTGAACGCGGCGAGCGTGGCGGGCGGGAGCGTGTTGACCGTGTGCGGACCGATCAGCGTGTCGACGTAGATCGTGTCCTTGTACGCGGGGTTCTTCGTGCTCGTGCTCGCCCAGAGCGGGCGCTGCACCTGGGCGCCCTTCGTGCGGAGCTTCTCGAAGCGCGGGCTCGCGAACTCGCGCTCGAAGAGCTCGTACGCGAGCTTCGCGTTGGCGATCGCGGCCTTGCCACGGAGCGCCGCGGCATTCGCAGCTCCTGCCTTCGCCCTTTCGTCGAGCGACTTGTCGACCGAGCCGTCGACGCGCGAGACGAAGAACGACGCGACCGACGCGATGCGGTCGATCGGCTCGCCGCGAAGGACGCGGTCCTCGAGGCCCGACATGAACGCGTCGATGACCTTCGCGTGCGCGGAGACGGCGAAGATCAGCGTGATGTTGACCGAGATCCCCGCCGCGATCGCGGCGCGGACCGCCGGGATGCCTTCGGCCGTCGCGGGGATCTTGATCATCAGGTTCGGACGATCGACCGCGGCAGCGAGGCGCGTCGCCTCGGCGAGGGTGCCCGCGGTGTCGTGGGCGAGTGCCGGCGAGACCTCCAGCGAGATGAAGCCGTCGGTGCCGTTCGACGCGTCGTACACGCCGCGCAGCGCGTCGGCGCCGCGACGGATGTCGGAGACGGCCATCGTCTCGTAGATCTCGGCGGCGCCGCGGCCCGCGGCCGCGAGCTTCGCGAACTCGGCGGCGTACGCGTTCGAGGTCGTCATCGCCTTCTGGAAGATCGTCGGGTTCGACGTGACGCCGCGGACGCCCTGCTCGGCGACGAGTCGCGCGAGTTCGCCGCCGTCGAGCAGATCGCGGCTGATGTTGTCGTACCACATGCTCTGGCCGAGCCGGGCGGCGCGGACGGCGGGGACTTCCATGGAGGCCTCCAGACTTACGGTTCCAGGAACGAGCCGTCGGCGAAGTGTAGTCACCGACAGGTCGGCCGCGTCATTCGCCGACGGCTCGTTCCTGGAACCGGATGTCTTCTACGAGGCGTCGTCCGCGCGGCCCGTCTTCGGCCCGAACACGGCGTAGAGGGACGGGATGACGGGCAGGACGAGCAGCGACAGCAGGTTGTCCGCGATGATCCCTCCGACGACGACGGTCGCGAGGGGCCGCTGGACCTCCGCGCCCACGCCCGTGTTGAGCATCATCGGGACGAACCCGAGCGCCGCGACGAACGCCGTCATCAGGATCGGACGGACGCGAAGCAGGGCACCCTCCTCGATCGCCTGCTCCCGCGTGCGTCCCTGTCCCATGAGCT
>JANNHP010000072.1:0-17445 GCA_031404455.1 Planctomycetia bacterium
CGGGCGACGCATGCGTCGCCCCTACGACGGCAACGACCGCATGGTCCATGCCCGGATCGGAAACGTCTAGCCCATGCCCAAGCTCACGATCGACGGCAAGACGGTCGACGTGCCGAAGGGCACGTCGATCATCCAGGCGGCGAAGGACGCCGGCATCGACGTGCCGCACTACTGCTGGCATCCGGGGCTCTCGGTCGCGGGCAACTGCCGCGTGTGCCTCGTCGAGGTCGAGGGCCAGGGTCCGCTCCAGATCGCGTGCAACACGCCGTGCGCGGACAACATGGTCGTGAAGACGAAGAGCGAGAAGGCGAAGCACGGGCAGGAAGACGTGATGGAACTCCTGCTCATCAACCACCCGCTCGACTGCCCGATCTGCGACCAGGCGGGCGAGTGCAAGCTCCAGGAGTACAGCTTCCGCCTCGGTCACGACCGCTCGCACTTCGACTTCCCGAAGGTCCACAAGCCGAAGCACGTCGTCTGGTCCGGGAAGGTCACGTTCGATGCCGAGCGCTGCATCCTCTGCACGCGCTGCGTGCGCTTCTGCGAGGAGGTCGCGGGCGAGGACGAACTCGACATCGTGAACCGCGGGGACCGCAACACGATCGTCGTCGCGAAGGGCGAAGAGCTGAAGAGCGACTATCAGATGAACGTGATCGACGTGTGCCCGGTCGGCGCACTGACGTCGACCGACTTCCGCTTCAAGAGCCGCGTGTGGTTCCTCGAGAACACGAACACCGTGTGCTCCGGCTGCTCGCGCGGCTGCAACGTGGTCGCGGGCGCGCGCTGGAACCGCATCCTGCGGCTCATCCCGCGCGAGAACCAGGCCGTCAACAAGTGGTGGATGTGCGACGAGGGCCGGTTCACGTACAAGCCGGTCGCCGCGCCTGATCGCCTGGGCGCGCCGATGGTGCGCAAGGACGGGAAACTCGTCGAGGTGGGCTGGGAGGAGGCGCTCGCGGCGGCGGCGGCGGGACTCGCGAAGGCGGGAGACGGCCTCTCCGCGCTCGTCTCCGCGCGGCTCACCAACGAAGAGATCTGGCAGGCGCAGCGGCTTCTCGACGCGCTGGGCGCCGCCCGCCGCGGATTCAAACCGCGCGGCTTCGCGAAGGACGAGTTGCTGCGCACGGGCGACGGCAACCCGAACACAGCGGCGGCGAAGATCCTCGGCCTGTCCGCGGCGGATGCGGCCGGGCCCGCGGGGGTCAACGGTGCCGTGCTGTTCGGCGAGGACGTCGACGACCGTCCGGAAGCGCTCGACGCGCTGGCGAAGCTCGAGTTCGTGCTCGTCGTCGGCACGCACGAAACGGAAACGGTCCGTCGCGCCGCGCACGTCGTCCTCCCCGGCCTCACGCCCTACGAGAAAGACGGTTCGTTCGTCAACGTGACGGGCCGCGTGCAGAGGATCATCCCCGCGGTCAAGGCCCCCGGCGACGCGTGGCCCGACTGGAAGATCCTCGGCGCGCTCCGCAGCGTCATCGAGAAGGAGCCGCGTCCGAAGTCGGCGGGTGAGGTGTTCGCGCTGATGGCGGCGTCGGTGCCCGCATTCGCGGGCATGACCCACGGGAAGCTCGGACTCCACGGTCTCGACGTCCGCGCCCCGGAGATCGCCGCGCGATGAACCCCGCGCTAAAGACGGTCATCATGGTGCTCGTCGTCGGCAACATCGTGCCCGGCCTCGTCGCGTTCCTCGTCTGGCTCGAGCGCCGCGTCGCCGCGTGGATCCAGGACCGCGTCGGACCGAACCGCGTCGGGCCCTTCGGCCTCCTCCAGTCGATCGCCGACCTCGTGAAGTTCATCTTCAAGGAGGACGTCACCCCGTCGCACGTCAACAAGCCGATGTTCCTGCTCGCGCCGGCGCTCGCGGTGATCCCGCCGCTCGTCGTCATGGCGCTGATGCCGTTCGGCGAGGACGTGTTCATCGCCGACGTGGACACGGGCATCCTCCTCGTGTTCGCCATCAGCTCGATCGGCGTCTACGCGCTGTCGCTCGGCGGCTGGGCCTCGAACTCCAAGTACGCGCTGCTCGGCGGAGTCCGCGCGTCGGCGCAGATGATCTCCTACGAGATCTGCCTCGGACTCGCTGCCCTCGCCGCGGTGATGTGCTCAGGAACGCTGCGCCTGAAGGGCATCGTGATCGACCAGTCCGACGGTCTCACCGTGAGCGGCATCCACCACACCGGGTTCCTCGCGCACTTCTTCGACTGGAACCTCTGGAAGCAGCCGGTCGGCGCGGTCATCTTCATGGTCGCGGCGTTCGCCGAGACGAACCGCCTGCCGTTCGACCTGCCCGAGGCGGAGTCGGAGCTCGCGGCCGGTTACCACACCGAGTACTCGTCGATGAAGTTCGCGCTCTTCTTCCTCGGCGAATACGCGGCGATGGTCGCGATGAGCTCGCTCTTCGTGACGCTCTACCTCGGCGGGTGGACGCTCTTCGGACTCGAGAACTCGTTCCGCGACGCATCGGGCGGGGCGACCTTGCTGACGAGCGCGCTGCAGGTCGGGATCTTCGTGGGCAAGATCATGGCGCTGCTGTTCTTCTTCATCCACATCCGCTGGACTCTGCCACGCTTCCGCTACGACCAGCTCATGCGGCTCGGGTGGTCGCGTCTCATCCCGCTCTCGCTCCTCTGGCTCGTCGCGACGGCCGTGGGCAAGGAACTGCTGAGGTGAGCGTGCGAGAGCGTCAGCGAGCGCGGAGCTCACGGCTGCGGTCCGCGTCAGCGGAGCCGAAGTCGCCGGGGGCGACTTCGGCAGCAGTCGGACGAGGCACCGCAGGCCCGACGGGCCGGAGGGAACGAGTGACCCGATGGCCTACGTGAAAGTACGGCGCCGCGAGCTCACGTTCGGCGAGCGGATCTATCTGAAGACGATCGTCAGCGGCATGACGACGACGGCCAAGCACCTGCTCGGCCTCGGCGGAACCGAGAACGTGACGATGCAGTACCCCGAGGAGAAGTGGAAGCTCCCCGACCGCTACCGCGGGGCGCCGGTGCTCGTGAAGGACAAGCAGGGCCGCGAGAAGTGCGTGTCGTGCTCGCTCTGCGAGTTCGTCTGCCCGCCGCGCGCCATCTCGATCATCCCGGGCGAGATCGACGGACCGGTCGAGAAGGCGCCGAAGGTGTTCGACATCGACATGCTGCGCTGCATCTTCTGCGGCTACTGCGAGGAGGTCTGCCCCGAGGAGGCGATCTTCATGTCGGAGGTCTACGAGCTCGCGGGGCAGAACCGCGAGGAGATGGTCTTCCACAAGGACAAGCTGTACGCGATGGGTGAGGACTTTGGCCGCGACGGACGCGTGAAGGACGCCGAGAAGAAGTACGACCGGCGGGTCGCTGAGGCCGCCGATCAGGGCATCGATCAGTCTTAGTCGGTAGTTCGGGCATCGGGCAGGAGGACGGATGGCGGGCGCTTGCGCGCCTTCTGTCCCAACCTCCGGCCTGCGGAGGTTGGGTTGGAAGGACTGAGCTTCTGGGTGGGCGGAACGTTGACCGTGACGGCGGGCATGCTCGCGGTCACGCGGCGCAACGCCGTGGCCAGCGTCATGTGGCTCGTCGCCGCGTTCATGGGCATGGCCGTCCTCTTCTTCGGCATGGACGCCGCGTTCCTCGGCGTGATCCAGATCCTGGTCTACGCGGGCGCCATCCTCGTCCTCTTCCTCTTCGTCATCATGCTGCTCAACCTCACGCCGTCCGCGCTCGTGCGCATCGACCGGCCGCGCGCGAAGGTGCTCGGTCTCGCGTCGGCGGGGTTCTTCGTGACGATGATCGTGGTCGTCGCGATGGGTTCGCAGGCGTGGACGACGGGCGAGAAGGCTCACCGCATCGGCTCGTCGGCCGGGCCGCGCGCGTCGGATGTGCTGCCCGTCGCCGACCAGCTCTTCGAGCAGCACCTCCTGCCGTTCGAGGTGGCCTCGATCCTGCTGCTCGTCGCGATCATCGGCGCCGTCGTGCTCACGAAGAGGAAGGTCTGATGCCTGAAGTGACGACGGCACACTACGTGGTCCTCTCCGCGGTGATCTTCGCCGTCGGGCTCTTCGGCGTCGTCACGCGCAAGAACGCCGTGATCATCCTGATGAGCCTCGAACTGATGCTCAACGGCGCGAACCTCGCGTTCGTCGCGTTCAGCCGCCACCACGGGAACCTGCAGGGCCAGGTGTTCACGTTCTTCGTGATCGCCGTCGCGGCCGCCGAGGCGGCGGTGGCACTCGCCATCCTCATCGCGCTCTTCCGGCTGAAGGGCAGCGTCACGCTCGACGACGTCACGGAGCTACGTGGCTGAGATGGACCGCGCACCTCTCCTCGCCTACGTGACGCTCTTCGCCCCGCTCGCGGCGACGGTGGTGATCACCCTCTTCACCTTGAAGCACAAGGCGCTCTCGGGCTTCCTCGCGCTCGCCGGGATCGTGACCGGCCTCGTCTGCACGATCCTGCTCGCGACCGACGTCTTCGCCGGGACGAAGTTCCCGCCGCACGAGATCGACTGGCTCTCCGTCGGCGGCATCACGCTGAAGTTCGGCGTGATGGTGGACTCGCTCTCGGTGCTGATGTCGCTCGTCGTGACCGGCGTCGGAAGCTGCATCTTCCTCTACTCGACGGGCTACATGAAGGGCGACGAGGGATACAGCCGCTACTTCGCGTGCCTCTCGCTCTTCGCCTTCTCGATGCTCGGCATCGTGTTCAGCACGAACTTCGTGCAGACGTTCATCTTCTGGGAGCTCGTGGGCGTCAGCTCGTACTCGCTCATCGGCTTCTACTTCGCGAAGCCGTCGGCGGTGGACGCGGGGAAGAAAGCGTTCCTCACGAACCGCATCGGCGACTTCGGGATGACGTGCGGCATCCTGCTGCTCTTCTTCACGCTCGCCGAGCACGGCATCTCGACGTCGCTCTCCTTCGCGGAACTCGCGCCGATCTTCCACGACGCGGCGAAGCACGGGCTCGACCCCTACTCGGGCACGCTCGCCCTCGCCGCGTTCCTGATCTTCACGGGTGCCATGGCGAAGTCGGCGCAGGTGCCCCTGCACGTGTGGCTCCCCGACGCGATGGAAGGCCCGACGCCGGTGTCGGCGCTCATGCACGCCGCCACGATGGTGGCCGCGGGCGTGTACCTCGTCGCGCGCACGTACTTCCTCTTCTTCAACTACCACGATGCGCTCGAGGTCATCGCCGGGCTCGGCGCAGTGACCGCGCTCCTCGCAGCGTGCATGGCGTTCGTGCAGAACGACGTGAAGAAGGTGCTCGCGTACTCCACGCTCTCGCAACTCGGCTACATGACGCTCTCGCTCGGCCTCTTCGGTCCCGGCGCCGCCATGTTCCACCTGACGACCCACGCCGCGTTCAAGGCGCTCCTCTTCCTCGGCGCGGGCTCCGTGATCCACGGCTGCCACCACGAGCAGGACATGCGCCACATGGGCGGACTCAGGAAGCTGATGCCCGTCACCGCGTGGACGTTCATCATCGGATCGGCGGCGCTCGCCGGGATCTTCCCGCTCGCCGGGTTCTGGTCGAAGGACGCCATCCTCACGACGGCGCTGCATGAAAGCCGCGTCCTCTTCGGCGTCGGACTCGTCGTGGCGTTCATGACGGCCTGCTACATGGGCCGCGCGTACCTGATGACGTTCGAGGGCGAGTACCGGGGACACGCGAAGGTGCACGAATCGCCCGCGACCATGACGATCCCGCTCGTCGTGCTCGCCGGGCTCTCGATCGTCGCCGGCTTCTTCAGCCTGCCGATCGGCTTCCTCGGCCGCGAGCACCCGGGCGCCCTCGACCACATGATCGTCGGCCCGGGCGGGCCCGCCTGGTTCCCGGGAATCCTCGAGGA
The DNA here is from genome assembly GCA_031404455.1 of Planctomycetia bacterium. GTDB lineage: Bacteria > Planctomycetota > JAJSAM01 > JAJSAM01 > JAJVHW01 > JANNHP01. The sequence continues at coordinate 5,821 of JANNHP010000072.1, forward strand.
CCACTTCAACCTGATGGTGGCCGCAGGCGGCACGCTCGCCGCGGTCCTCGGGATCATCGTCGCCTGGCGCTTCTACGGGAGCCGCGCATGGTCGATCGAGTCGTTCACCGCGACGATCGGGCCCATCCACCGCTGGGTCGTGAACAAGTTCTACTTCGACGAGGTCTATCTCTGGATCGTGCGCGAGATCCAGCAGCGGGTCGCGGACGTGTGCGCGTGGTTCGAGAAGAATGTCCTCGTCCAGGGAGTCGTGAAGGGTCTCTCCGACTTCACGCGCTGGCTCGGATACCTCGTCCGCCTGATGCTCGACGGACACCTGCACCGCTACGTCACGATGGCGCTCTTCGGAATCGTCGCGATCCTCGCGTACCTCGGGATGAGGAACTGATCCGATGGACTTCCTCTCCCTCTTCGTGATCGTGCCCGCCGTCGCGGCGCTTGTGCTCGTGCTCGTCCCCGAGCGTCAGAAGGCGCTCGTGTCGGCGATCCCCGCGCTCGCCGCCGCGACGTGCCTCGCCATGGCGATCTGGCTCATGAAGGGCGCGATGACGGGCGGCGAGGAGTGGCTCGCCACGCTGACGCCGCCGCGCATCCCGTGGGTCGAGAGCCTCGGCATCACGTGGAGCGTGGGTTGCGACGGCATCTCGGCCGCGATGGTGCTGCTGACGTCGATCGTGCTCTTCGCCGGATCGCTCGTCTCGATCTACGCGCCGTCCACGCACACCGGCATCGGCGACCGGCCGAAGACGTTCTTCCTGCTCTTCCTCGCGCTCGTCACGGGCGTGTACGGCGTCTTCCTCGTCCGCGACCTCTTCTTCTTCTACTTCTCGTACGAGCTCGCGGTCGTGCCGATGTACCTGCTCATCGGAGTGTGGGGCAGCAAGGACCGCGAGTACGCGGCGATGAAGCTGACGCTCTACCTCACGGCCGGGGCGATGGTGGCGCTCGCCGGCATCCTCTTCCTCTACTTCCGGACGTGGGAGGTGCTCGGCCAGGCGACGTTCCACATGGACGACGTGCTCGCCGCGTCGAAGCTCCCCGCGTTCAACGCGCCGATGCACGGCGTCGACTTCCAGAACACCACCTTCGCGCTGCTCTTCCTCGGCTTCGCCGCGATCGTGCCGATGTGGCCCTTCCACACGTGGAGCCCGATCGGCCATGCGGCGGCGCCCGCGGCCGGCTCGATGATGCACGCGGGCGTGCTGATGAAGCTCGGCGCGTACGCCATCCTCCGCATCGCCTTCCCGAGTTGTCCGTCGGGCGCCGCGCACTGGCTGCCGTGGGTCGCGATCATCTCGATGGCGAACATCGTCTACGGCGGCTACGTGGCGATGGCGCAGCGCGACATGAAGTTCGTCATCGGCTTCTCGTCCTCCTCGCACATGGGCTACACGCTGCTCGGTCTCGCGTCGGCGAGCGTCATGGGCGTCACGGGCGCGGTGTTCCTGATGTTCGCGCACGGCGTCATGACCGCTCTCGCGTTCGCGCTGATCGGCTTCTTCTACGACCAGACGCACAACCGCCACATCCCCGACCTCGGCGGCCTCTCGCACCAGCTCCCGTTCATCGGGACGTGCTTCGCGCTGATGGCGATGGCGTCGGCTGGCGTGCCCGGCTTCGCGAACTTCGCGAGCGAGTTCATGGTGATGCTCGGCGCGTGGCAGGCGGGCTTCAAGTGGCAGGCGGTGATCGCGGTGTTCGGCGTCGTGATCTCGGCCGTCTACCTCCTGCGCGCCGTCCGTGACGCCTTCTTCGGCCCGCGCAACCCGCGCTGGGACAAGATCCACGACGCGCACGGGCTCCAGAAGCTGCCGTACGTCTTCCTCCTCGCCGTGCTCCTCGTCTTCGGGTGCTACCCGAAGCCGATCACCGACGTCATCGAAGCCGGAGTGAAGCCGATCGTGGAGGCCGTGCAGGCGACGACGGAGTTCAAGGGCAACTACGCGGACCGCATCGAGATCGCGGAGGGGAAGCGATGAACGCATCCGTCCTCCACCTGATGCTCCCGGAGATCGTCCTCACGGTCGCGGCGCTCGGCGTGATGCTCTGGGACCTCTGGCTGCCCGCGGGGAAGAAGTCTCCGCTCGGCTGGGCTTCGATCGCGATCTGCATCGCTCTCTTCGCGCTGACGTTCCTGCCCGAGGTCGCGAAGGGCGGGACGGGCCTCGCCGGGTGCTTCACCGTCGATCCCTTGGCGCTCTTCTTCAAGCGCGCGTTCTGTGTGACGGGCTTCCTCGTCTTCCTGATCAGCCGCGAGTACGTGGACGACCTTCCACAGGGACAGGGCGAGTTCTACACGCTGTCGCTCCTCGCTCTCCTCGGCATGTTCCTCTGCTCGTCGGTCGCCGACTTCATGTCGCTCTTCGTCTCGCTCGAGGTCGTGACGGTGTCGTTCTTCGTGCTCGCCGCATTCCGCCGCGAGAGGACGACGTCGGTCGAGGCGGGTCTGAAGCTCCTCGTCATCGGTTCCCTCTCGGCGGGCATCCTGCTCTACGGGATCGCATTCGTGTACGGGGCCGTCGGCTCCGTGAGCTTCGCGGACATCCGGCACTACGTCGCGACGGGACACATCGAGCCGGAACTGCTGATGGGCGCGGTGCTCATCTTCCTCGGGCTCGGCTTCAAGACCTCCGCCGTGCCGCTGCACGTGTGGGTGCCCGACGTCTACCAGGGTTCGCCGACGCCGGTGACGGCCTACCTCTCGGTCGGCAGCAAGCTCGCCGGTTTCGTGCTGGTCGTGCGCTGCCTCACGGTGTTCGCGCCGCCGGGCGGCGAACTCTCGTCCGAGCTGACGGCGTTCTTCGCGCTCGTCGCGGCGCTGACGCTCGTCTACGGCAACCTCGGCGCCATTCCGCAGACGAACATCAAGCGGCTCATGGGCTACAGCTCGATCGCGCAGTGCGGCTACATCCTGATCGGCATCGCCGCCGCGTCGGCGTCGCAGTTCGAGGGCAACACGTCCGGGCTCTCCGGCGCGCTCTTCTACATGGCGGCCTACGTCGTCACGAACCTCGCGGCGTTCGCCGTCGTGCTGATCGTGGCGAAGGCGACCGGCAGCCACGAGATCGACGACTACGCGGGCCTCGCGCGCAGGAGCCCGATGCTCGGCGCGTCGCTCGCCTGCGCACTGCTCTCGCTCGCGGGCGTGCCGCCGTTCATCGGCTTCTTCGGCAAGTTCATGCTGCTCGGCTCGTCGTTCGACCTGGCACACCCGGAACTGCTCTGGGTCGGCGCGATCGGCTTCGTCACGGTCGTGATCGCGCTCTACTACTACCTGCTCGTCGTGAAGCGGATCTACGTGTTCGAGCCGCGCAGCCCCGAGCCGCTGGCCGTGACGGGACGCATGAAGGTGGTGCTCGTGCTCGCCGTCGCGGCGCTCATCTTCGGCGGCATCGCGCCGGGCTTCCTCGTGCGTTCCGCGACCGAGGTCGTGGATCAGCTCGCTCTCGCCGCCGCGCGATAGAGCCGCCCCATGGCGGGCCGATGACGCGGGCGGCTACGATGTCCGCATGCGATGGTCGTGGCCCGCGTTCGCAACCGGATCGGCGGTCGGCGCGGCGATCTGTCTGCTCTTCCTCGCGGATCGCGAGCCGCTCGAGATCGTCCGCTGGATGCGCGAGCCGCGCCCCGATCGTCCCGACCGCGACGACGTCCCGTCCGAGGATCGCCCGTCGCGCGCGACGGGGAGAGCGCGCGCGAACGAGCCGTCCGGGCCGTCGCGTGCTCCCGTCGACCCGGACCCGATCCCCGGGGAGGGCTCGGGCGAGGAAACGCGACCCGAGGCCGATCTCGCGCCCGAACCGGCCATCCTCCGAGGCCGCGTGGTCACGGCGGACGGCAACTCGATCACCTTCGGAGGCTTCGAGGGCGCGACGTTCACCGTGCTCCGCGGGGGCGAGCGATTCTTCAACGTGGAAGGGGGTACGCCGGGGTTCGTGAATCCGGCGGCCGTGCAGGGACTTGCGCGTGCCCGCACCGCGGCGGAGGCGCTCGCCGCCGAAGGACGCGCGGCGTCGCCCTCCGACATCGACGAGATGCTCGGCAGCAGCGACGACACCACGCGCGAGACCGCGATCGGCCTCGCGTCGCGCGCGGAACCGCCGCTCCTCGACCGTCTCCTCAGGACCGCCCGCGACGAGACGGCGCCCGGCTCGCTCCGGATGACGGCGCTCCTCGCCGCGGTCGAGGCGGCACCCGAGGACGCGTCGGTCGTCGCCGCTTTGATCGAGCTGACGTCGGACCGAAACGTCGACGTGCGCCGCACCGCGGTGTCGCTGCTCGAGCGCACGGGCGCGCGCGGTGCGGACCGCGCCGTCCAGATGCTGCGCGACGGCGACTACGCGGGCGACCTCCTCGCGTCGCTCGCGCGCACCGTGGCGGCGTCGGACCGGGCGTTGACGTTCCTCCTCTCGCAGCCCGCGCCCGAGGCGGCGTTCGCGGTGCTTTCGGCGATCGGCTCGACGCAGCCGGCGGACGAAGCGGTTCGCGCACGACTCGTCGCGCGCCTCCCGGACGCGGTCCGGCCGCTGCTCACGCTCCCCGAGATGCCGCTCCACGCGGGCGACGTGTTCATGGTGCTCGCGCGGGCGGGGCACTCGTCGTTCCTGCGCGCGGTGGCCGTCACGCCGACGCTGCCCACTGCCGTCCGCCTCGCCGCGGTGGACGCCGCGGTCTCGGCGGGGGAGTGTGCCGACGGGAGACCGTCGCTTCTCGCGGCGACGCTGGCGGACGGCCGCAGCCCGGTCGAACTCCTCCGCGCGGTGCTCGAGCGCGTCCCAGCGGAGGACGTCGCCGACGGCGGCGTGAAGGCCTCGATCCGCGCGCTCGCCGCCGATCACCCGAACCTCTGGCTCCGCGAGGAGGCCCGCGCGAAGCTCCAGGCCGCGCCGCCGCCCGGCGAGGGCGGCTCGCTGCGCATCGTCTCCGGCGTCTACGGCAAGGACGGCCAGACGGTCGACGTGACGGCGGCGCTCGCGTCGATGGTCGTCGGCGGGCGGCTCGTCGTCGAGGCGGGCAACGCGCTGGCGGGCAACGCGCTGGCGGGCGACCCGCTCGTCGGCACGGTCAAGGACCTCGCGGTCGTTTACGAGTGGAAGGGCGAGCGCCGCACGCGCACGATCCACGAGTACGAGACCCTCACGCTGCCGTAGGCGGTGGTCAGTTCGCAGCGTGGGCGACGAGCTGACGGACGACCTCGCGCCGCTCGCGTGCGATCTCGACTTTGCGCCCGGACTTCGCGAACGCGGCCTCGACGTTCAGCTCGTGGATCTTCGCGAGGAGTTCGCCTCCGGCGTCCGTGCCCATCGCCTTGACGCAGTTCTCGCGCAGTTCCTTGCGCTCCTTCGCGGCCGGCGCCGCGCGGTCGCGCTGCAGCACGTCCTTGATGCCCTGCTCCGTGCAGTTCGCGGCGATCACGTAGTTGAAGTCCTTCGCGACGATGTCGACGATGCGGGCGCAGAGGTACCCGTCGCGCTTGAACGCCGACTCGCCGACCGAGACCTGCTGCCAGTCGTGCGAATCGGCGTGCCAGTAGAGGCGGTGCCACAGCATCTCCGGCGAGCCGTTCTTGTAGAGGACGTAGCCGCCGCCACCGTTCTGCTGGCGCACCCAGAGCTCGACGATGCCGATCGGCGAATCGGGCAGCGTGTCCTTCAGGAACTCGCGCCCGTCCTTGCCGATCAGCTTGTAGGCCTTGTTCTCCTCGGGCTTGCACGGCACGGACGGCTGGTACTCCCAGCGCTCGAGCGAGATCGACTCGATCTCGGCGAGGAGGTCCTTCGCGGTCTTCTTCCCGGCAGGACTCTTCGCGGGGACCTGGCTCGCGGCGGGCGGCGAGGCGGCGCGCGCTCCCGACTTCGCGGGCGGTTCCGCCGACGGTGCGGGCGCTGGAGCCGGCGCGGTTCCCACGGGAGCGGGACCTCGGCGGATCTCCTTGATCTGGTTTCGCGCGATCTTCATCACGCCGCCGCGCCACTCGAGCGAGATCTCGTCATCGGTCTCGCAGACGATTCTCCCGGCGAACTTCCGCCCGTTCTTCATGTCGATCTCGTCGGCGCGGGCGGCACCCGCGGCGGCGATCAGGAAGAGGACGGCGAGGAGCCTGAGGATCGTGCGCATCGTCCGTTCATCGGAACGCCCGCGGCGTGTGCTGAAGGGCGCGCCGCTGCGCGGCGCGGCGCCACCTGCACGCGCCCGGCGCGCGCCACGCTCCTGCGCGTACCGGAGGACTCGATCGTTGAGCGGGACCGGAGCCGCGCGCAGCGCGGCGAGGACCGGCTCAACGACGAATCCCTCGGGGCCAGCCATCCGCCCCGCGCGCTCAGCGCGCTCGGCGGATGGCGCGCCCCGAGGGATTTGAACCCCCAACCATCTGATCCGAAGTCAGAAGCTCTATCCAATTGAGCTAGGGGCGCGCTGAGGCGGCGAGTGTAGCGGCACGGAGGAGTGATGTTCCGCAGGACTCGCACGCGGGCGGGGCGGACGCCGACGACGGCTCTTGTCCTCGATCCGGCGCCGAGCGCACAATCCCCGGCCGATGACCTCGCCCGCGACGATCGATTCGGTTCGCCAGGCGCTCGACGGCGACGCCGCCGAGCGAGCGAGGCTCTTCGAGCGGGTCCGGCCGCGGCTCGTGATGTGGGCGGCGACACGGATGTCGTCCGAACTGCGGCGAGCGTGCGAGCCGGAGGACGTGGCGCAGGAGGTGCTCCTCGCCGTCCACCGCGACTTCGAACGGCTCGCGCCGCGGGCGCCGGAGGAGTTCCTCCCGTGGCTCTTCGGCGTGGCGGAGAACCGCGTGCGGGACCTCGTGGACCGCGTGCGGGCGGCGAAGCGCAACGGGGAGCGTCCGCCGCTCACCGAGGCGCCGTCGCCTTCGTCGCTCGCCGGACGCGTCGAGGACGTCGAGAGGCTGACGCGGGCGCTCGCGACGCTGTCCGACGACCACCGCCTCGTTCTCAGGCTGCGCCGCTTCGAGGACCGTCCGTGCGCCGAGGTCGGGAAGATGATGGGACGCACGGACGCCGCAGTCCGCGTGCTCTACTTCCGGGCGGTGGCGGCCCTCCGGGACGCCATGGGAGAGAAAACGGCGTAACGCTGGGAGGGACTTCCCGCTCCTGGGTGCATGAGCGACCGGACGACGGAAGACGACGCGGACCGCCTCCTCGCGGACTGCGTGGAGGATTGGCACCGCCGCCGCGCGCTCGGCGAGCGTCCGAAGGCGGACGACTACGGCGAGCGAGTAGGCCCCCGGATCGACGAACTGCGGCGCGTTCTCGAGACGGAGGACCGCGTCGAGGCGGCGATGGGCGAGGCGCCTGCGCCCGCCGGGCAGTTCCCGCGCTCGTTCGGGGACTACACGATCCTGCGAGAGGTCGGCCGCGGCGCGATGGGGGTCGTCTACGAGGCCGTCCACCGTCCGCTCGGTCGCACGGTGGCGTTGAAGGTCCTCCGCACGGGGCTCGACACCGACTCGGTCGCGCTCGAGCGCTTCCGCCGCGAGGCCAAGGCGTGCGCGCAGGTGCGCCACCCCAACATCGTCGAGGTCTACGACGCGGGCAACGTCGAGGACCAGCCGTACTACTCCATGACGCTGCTGCACGGCCGCACGCTGTACGACCTCTCCGCGAGCGGGAAGCTGCCGCCGACTCCCGAGCTCTGCCGCGGCCTCGCGTCGATCGCCGACGCCCTCGACACGCTCCACCGGGCGGGCATCGTCCACCGGGACGTGAAGCCCTCGAACATCCTCGTCACCGACGACGGGACGATGGTCCTCGCCGACTTCGGCCTCGCGCGCACGGCGCAGTCCGAGCGCGTCACCTCGACGGGGCAGGCGCTCGGAACGCCTCTCTACATGAGCCCCGAGCAGATCCTCGGCCGCGCCGCGGAGATCGACGGGCGGTCCGACGTCTACGGTCTCGGCGCCGCGATGTACGAGGTGTTCACCGGGCTCCCGATGTTCCGCTTCGACGACGTGGCGTCGGCGATGCGCCTCATCCTGAAGGAACGGCCCGTCGCGCCGCGCGTGGCGCGCCCCGACCTGCCCGAGGCGGTCGAGCGGATCGTGCTGAAGTGCATCGAGAAGTCGAGGGACGACCGCTATCAGACCGCGGGGGCGCTCCGCGACGACCTCCTGAACCTGGCGGACGGCCGCGAGGTCGTCGGGCGGCCGGTGTCGGAGGTCCAGCACGGAATGCGGCGCCTGCGGCGCCACGTCCCGGCGATCGCGGCGAGTCTCTTCGCGACCGTCGCCTTCGGGTGGTGGTACACGCACCGCGAGGCGACGCTCGTCGTGAGCTGCTGGCCGACCGCGCAGGTGGCGATCGACGGCGTCGCGCGCGGCGAGACGACCGTCGCGGCGGCGCTGCCTCCGGGACGTCACACGCTGACGCTCGAACAGGCCGGGTTCAGGCCGCACACCGAGCAGATCGACCTCGAGCCCGGCGCTCGCCACGACCTGCGCCAGGTCCTCATCGCCCAGGCGGGCGACGACCCGGAGGCCTTGGATCGACTGGGCCGGGAACTCGGCGAGGCCATGAAGACGCTCGAACCGCTCACCTCGATGCGCGGCGCCGACGAGCCGCCCGTGCGCCTCCTCTGGCCGCGCGGCGAGGTGCGTGCGGAGGACCTCGCGACCTGGCGCGTGGACGTCTCGCCGGAGTTCGAGGGTGCCGGAAAGCTGGAGTTCAAGAAGGGCGGCAAGGTGATCGGCGAGCAGCGGTTCGATCCGAAGAAGCTGGTCACCGAGGAGCCGATGCCCGAAGCGCTGCGCGCGTCGATCGAGGCGGGCGACAAGGTCACGTGGGCGTACGTGCCCGAGAAGGGGAAGGGCGTGGCGGCGGAGTTCACCGTCACGAAGAAGACCTTGCGCCCGCGGCTCGAGAAGCTCGCCGAACGCATGAAGGAGCAACCGAAGGCGGCCTGCGCGCACCTCCGCGCGCAGGTGCTGCTCGACGCAGGACTCTGCCTCGCCGCTTACCGCGAGGCGAAGGCGCTGACCGACGCGAACCCGAACGACTGCCGCGCGTGGCTCGTGATGCAGCACGCGCTCGACCGGATGCAGCTTCGCGACACGAAGCCGTGGACCGACGCGTGCAACGGGGCGGCGAAGGCGCCGCCGCCCGTCAGGGCGGCGCGAGGGGAAGAGGGGAAGCGCGGCACGCCGCGATAGGGGAGGGGCGGATGAGGTCAGGGGCGATGAGGGGGACGCTGGGACTCGTTCTGGTCGTCCTCGCTCTCGCCCCAGGGGCGGTCGCGCAGGAGAAGCCCGCGGCGCCGGAAGCACCGGCGCCGCAGCCCGCACCGTCGAAGCCCGACACGCCGGAGCAGGCCGCCGACAACGTGCTCGCTGCGGTCCTGGGGAAGGACGACGCGGCGTTGAAGGCGCTCGCGGCGAGGGACGACCCGGACCCGTGGGTCGTCGCGGACGAGTTGCTGTTCCGCGGGAAGGCGGACGCGGCGGCGGCGTTCGCGAAGGCGGCGCCTCGCGTGGACGTGGAGAGGCTGCCGGAGTTCGTCGCGTCGAGGAAGGGGAAGACATTGGACGCCGACGCGCGCACGGCGCTCGGCGCGGCCAGCGCGGCGTTCGCGGCGAAGGACCCACCGGCTGCGCTCGCGGCGGTCGATGCGGCGAAGGCGGCCGACGATCCGGTCGTCGCGGTCCGTCTGGAGCACGCGCGGGGCCTCGCGCTGCGCGGATCGAACCGTCTGGAGGAGAGCGCCGCCGCGTTCGGCCGGGCCGCTGCGGTGGCGGAGGCTCTCGGCTGGCTCGCCGCCGCCGCGGACGATCTGCGCGAGGGCGGGACCAGCAGCTTCTACCGCGGCGACGCCCGCGCCGCGCTCGCCGCGTGGACGAGGCGCCTCGCGATCGAGGAGCGACGCGGCCGCCCTGCGGGGATCGCCCAGGCGCTCGGACACGTCGGCGTCGCCTGCAAGCGCCTGGGCGATGCCCGGAAGGCGCTCGAGTTCTACGAGCGTGCCCTGAAGCTCAAGGAGGAGCTCGGCGACCGCGTGGAGATGGCCAAGACGCTCGGGAACATGGGCGACCTCCACGCCAGCCTTGCCAACTACGCGAAGGCGCTCGACTGCCAGCGACGCGCCCTCGCGGTGTTCGAGGAGTGCCGGGTCGACGCGGACGCGGCGATGTGTCTCATCAGCATCGGCGTCATCTACGACTCACTCCGCGACTACCCGAAGGCGCTCGAGTTCGACGAGCGCGCGCTGCGGGCGGCGGAGCGGATCGGGAACCCCGCGCTGATCGCGGTGGTCGTCGGGAACCTCGGCGCCATTCACGCGGCCCTCGGGTCGTTTGCCAAGGCGCTCGAGTTCCAGGAGCGCGCCGCGAAGCTCAAGGAGACGGTCGGAGATCGCGCGGGGCTGGCTCGGACCCTCTCCAACATCGGCAACGTCCACGTCGAAGCCGGTGAGGACGCGAAGGCGCTCGCCTGCTACCAGCGCGCTCAGAGTGTCATGGAGGAAGTCGGTGACCGCGCGGGACTCGCCATTGCTCTCATGAGTCTCGGCAATGTCCACCGCCGCCTCGGCGACTACGCGAAGGCGCTCGAGTGCCACGAGCGCGCGCTGAGGCTCGCGGAGGAGCTTCAGGACCGCGTCACGGTCGCCGGCACCCTCGCGAGCATCGGCAGCGTCCACGCGGATCTCGGGGACAGCGCGAAGCGTCTCGACTTCTCGGAGCGCTCGCTCCGCGTCGCGGAGGAGATCGGAGACACATACACTCAGGTCCGCGCGCTCGGCAACATCGCGGCCGCTCATTCCGCGGCCGGCCGCCAGCGTGACGCCGTCGCCGCGGCGCGCGACGCCGCCCAGCGCACGGCGGGACTCGTCCGGGGCGTGGGCGAGGAGCAGGGCGCCGGTGCGCGCGGCCAGTTCTCCCAGCCCTTCGACGTCGGAGCGTGCGCGTCGGCGCGCCTCGGAGACCTCGGCTCCGTCTCTTTCTTCCTCGAGAGCGGGCGCGCCGGGTCGCTCCTCGAATCGCTCGCGTCGAGAGGCGCTCTCGGCGCGGTGCTCCTGCCGGACGAACTGCGGAGCGCCGATGCCGCCGCCCGCGCACACGAGACGGCGGCGACCACGGCGCTGCGCCGGGCGATCCAGGGCGGAGACCGCGACGCGATCGCCGCTGCTCGCAAGGGCGTGGATGCCGCACGCGCCGAACTCGGCGACGTCGTCGCGCGCATCCAGCGCGACGCGAAGTCGGTGGCCGCCGTCGCGTACCCGACGGCGGACTCGCTCGACGAGATCCAGGGCCGGCTCCGCGAAGGCGAAGCCCTCGTCCTCTACGGGCTGACCCAGGCCGAAGCGCTCGCGCTCATCGTCACGGCGAAGCGCACGCAGGTCGCGTACCTCGGCACCACGGCGGCTGTCGACGCCGCGTGCGCGGCGCTGCGATTGGACGAGGACGGCGTCGATCCGGCGGCGTCGCTCGCCGCGCTGCGCAAGCTCGTCGTCGATCCGCTCGTCCTCGGAACGAAGACCACGCGGATCCTGGTCTCTCCCGTGGGAGCACTCTCCTACGTCCCGTTCGCGACGCTGCCGCCCACCGTGAAGAGCGACAAAGCCGGGGCCCTGCGCGAAACGCTGTTCGAAAAGGCCATCAAGCGCCAGCCCGCC
>JANNHP010000073.1:0-2636 GCA_031404455.1 Planctomycetia bacterium
CTAGTGTCGTGAGTCAGAAATACGCAACGTGAAGTCCCCGTCGTTCGTCTCCTGTACATCAGGAGGTGCACGATGTCGCGTCCGTCGCGTCCGATCACGGTCAGCCCCGCGCAGCGCGAGGAGTTGGAGCGATGGCTACGAAGGCGGACGACCGCGGCGGCGCTGTCTCTGCGCGCGCGGATCGTCGTGTTGTGCGCGGACGGTGTCGAGAGCAGCGACGTTGCGCAGCGCGTAGGCGTCACGACTCAGACCGTGTCGAAGTGGCGCCGTCGCTTCGCCGAGCGCGGGTGCGACGGACTGCTCGACGAGCCGCGTCCCGGCGCGCCGCGCAAGATCAAGGACGCCGACGTCGAGGGCTTGCTCGTCCGGACGCTTGAGGCCAAGCCACGCAATGCGACGCACTGGAGCACGCGGCTGATGGCGGGCGAGTCCGGCCTCAGTCAGTCGAGCGTGTCGCGGATCTGGCGCGCCTTCGGCCTGCAGCCGCACCGCAGCGAGACCTTCAAGCTCTCGACCGACCCCCTCTTCGTCGAGAAGGTGCGCGACATTGTCGGGCTCTACCTGCATCCGCCGGACCGCGCTCTCGTGCTCAGCGTCGACGAGAAGTCGCAGATGCAGGCACTCGACCGCACGCAGCCGCTCTTGCCTTTGCGGCCGGGACAAGCCGAGCGCCGCACCCACGACTACGAGCGCCACGGCACGCTGTCGCTCTTCGCCGCGCTCGACGTCAAGACGGGGAAGGTCCTCGGCCGCTGCCATCAGCGTCACCGGGCCAAGGAGTTCATCGGCTTCCTCGAAACGATCGACGCTTCGGTGCCCACGGACCTCGATGTCCACCTCGTCCTCGACAACGCCTCGACGCACAAGACGCCGGCCGTACAGCGCTGGCTCCTCAAGCGGCCGCGCTACAGCGTGCACTTCACGCCCACGTCGAGTTCCTGGATCAACCAGGTCGAGCGGTGGTTCGCGCTGCTCACCCAGCGACAACTCCGCCGCGGCACCCATCGCAGCACTGACGCGCTGCGGCGCGCCGTCGAGGCCTTCATCGAAGCGACCAACGACGCGCCGCACCCGTTCTCGTGGACCAAGTCCGCAGATCAGATCCTCGACAGCGTCAAAAGGTTCTGCCTGCGAACTTCGGACTCACGACACTAGTCTCCCGCCCCGGAACCACCGGAGGGCAGACCATGCTTCGTTCGACGTCTCGTTGGATGGCCGCGACGCTCGTGATCGCCGCGTTCCCGGGCCTCGCCTTGGCGCACGACTGGCAGATCGAGGGAGCCTCGGTCGCGGGCGAGACCCCGTCGCTCGACCTGCTCATCCTCGGCATCACCGAGGTCTACGAGGTCAGCGTGCCCGTCGGCCGCACGGTGAAGCTCTCCGTGAGGGACACGCAGGGCTGCAAGGCCTTCATCGCGCTCGGGAACACGGCGGGGACCTCGGTCGAGATCGTGGCGCAGGGAACCGACGCGCTCACGTTCGATCGCGATTTCCAACTGAAGACGAAGTCGCCGGGCACGTTCGAGGCGGTCATCACCGTGCAGGGCGAGAGCGTCTCGAGCGGGGTGGGGAGCTGCCTCGAGAACTCGAGGAACCTGCTGCGCGTCACCACCTCGGCCGATCCGGTCAAGGCGGACCTCGACTTCCTGAAGAGCTGGAAGCCGTACTCGAAGGACCTGCACCTGTCGGTCGGCCTCTCGTACACGACCGCCGCGTCGGAGATCAAGACGACGCTCGGCGGGCTCAAGGACGGCAGCGTCGGCATCGAGACGGCGATGATGAGCATCTACCGGTCCGCGCACACGGGGCTCGTCAACGACCAGTTGGCGATCAGTTCCGCGCTCTCCGGCTACCGCGCGCTCGGCGTGGACCGGCTCACGACCGGCGGGTTCCAGAAGGAGTGCGAACCGCGGGGCTTCGGAGCGGGCTCGGGCGGCGGATGGGACGCGGCGCTCCGCGACTGCTACCTCACCGGGTTCGGCGGCCTGCAGCGCATCGACGCCTCGATGATCGGCGCGCGCAAGGCCATCGACAAGCTGACCGACGCCGGGAAGCTGAACGCGCGCGTCGCATGGCAGCCGGGCTACCTCTTCGTGCCGACGTACACGCCGCCGAGCCTCAATCCCGAGCCGGGCACGAAGCCGAAGAACGAGTTGCAGATCCAGGCGTTCGGCGGGGTCAGCTACCAGAACGGTTCGCAGATCGAGGCCGGCTTCTGGGCTGGCGGACGCTACGCGCCCGCGAACGGCATCCCGAACGCGACGCTGACCGATCCGTCGGGCGCAACGGTCACGAAGCCTGTCGCGGTCGGTCCGAATGACACGTGGAGCGTGGCGTTCGACGTGACGGCCGGACTCACGTACCGCCTCGGAGTGGACTCTCCGGCGGTCGCCGACGAGCCCGAGTCGTGCGTCCTCAGCTTGCCGTGGCTCGAGCTGAACCCGAACCTCGTGCCCATGATGAAGCGCTGATCCGGCGCGAAGGAGTCGCCGCCTCTCGGGCGGGACGTCCGCGGATACGATGTCGGCCATGTCCCGCCTCGCACGTCGCGTCGTGCCGCTCGTCGTCGCCTTCCTGGCGTCGGCGGTCGCCGCGGACGCGACGCTGCCGCTCGCGAACCTGACCACGCAGGTCCG
>JANNHP010000074.1:0-13114 GCA_031404455.1 Planctomycetia bacterium
TCAAGGCGCGACAGGTACGCCTTGCCGTTGTAGGGGCGAGGCATGCCTCGCCCGCCGCTGCCGGACGGCGACCGACCGGACTTGTGATTGCCACGGCGGGCGACGCATGCGTCGCCCCTACAGTGGCAGATGCGCCGTCCCTTACCTGTCGCGCCTTGATGGCCCGTGCCCGGATCAGTCGCTTGCGGTCTCCGCGTCGTTGACCGGCGTCGGGCGCGGGCCCGCTGGTAGCATGCCGCGCGGCGCGAACTGGAGGCCACCGTGCGAGAGTCACGACGTCCCGTCCGTAGGTTTCGATTCCCCTCGTGGCGCATCGGCCTCGCGGCGCTCGTCCTCGCCGCGGCCGCCGCATCGCCGGCCCTCGCGCAGGATCCGGCCGCGCCGCCCCCGGTCGTCAACCGCGAGCAGATGTGGCCCGCGCCGACCGCCGAGGACTGGAAGAAGCCGTGCCTCATCACCTTCCAGCGCACGTGGGCCGACGCCGAGAAGGTCGCGAAGGAGACCGGCAAGGCGATCCTCATCTGCGTCAACATGGACGGCGAGATCGCCAGCGAGCACTACGCGGGCGTGCGCTACCGGCAGCCGGACATCGCCGTGCTCTACCAGCCGTACGTGTGCGTGATCGCATCGACCTATCGTCACACGCCGAGCGACTACGACGCCGAAGGGCGTCGCATCCTCTGCCCGCGCTTCGGCAGCGTGACGTGCGGCGAGCACATCTGGATCGAGCCGCCCCTCTACGAGAAGTACTTCGACGGCAAGCGCATCGCGCCGCGCCACCTGATGATCGAGCTCGACGGCAAGGAGACGTACGACGTCTACTACAGGAACGACACGGCGTCGGTGTTCGAGGACATCAAGAAGGGCGTCGCCGAGCGCGCGACGCCGGTCCCGGTCGTCCGCGGCGACCGCTCGATCATCGAGCGCGTGGACTCCAGCGACATCGAGGACAGGAAGGCCGTCGAGGCCGCGTATCTCGCGGGCGACGCGGCGACGAGGAAGTCGCTGCTCGACGCGTCGCTCGCGCAGGGCGGCGCGGCGTCGGTCGATCTGCTCCGCCTCGCGGTGTTCGGACTCGACGTCGAGGCGAGCCGCCAGGCACGCAAGTCGCTCGCGCAGTCCGATTCCACCGCGGCGACGGATCTCATCGCCGAGGCGCTCCGCGTGCCGATGGACGACGCCGAGCGCGACGCGCTCATCGCCGCGCTGGCGCGGATCGGGAAGACGTCGCCGCGCGCCGAGTGGCTCGCCGTCGTGCACCAGGGCCTTGCCGGACGCACGACCGCACTCGACGTGAAGGGCTGGATGGAGGCCCGCGGGACGGGCGCCGCGGCGCCGCTCGAAGCGGAGGCGGGCTGGACGGAGCTCGAATCGAAGCTCGCAGGAAGCTCCGGCACGTACAGGGCCAGCCCCGAGGACGCGGCGGCCTCGATCGAGGTCGCGGAGGCGTCGCTCGCGCTCGCGATGAAGGCTCCGACCGACTTCGCGAACGATCCGAAGACGGCGCGCGTGTTCACGCGGCAGCTTCTCGCGGACGCGCGCGCGTCGGCGCTCCGGGCCGAGAAGCTCGACTCGAAGGACTGGCGCGTGAACGGGATCATCGCGCTCGCCGACTACTACAGCGGCGACGTGGAGGCGGCGTATCCGCGCGCGGAGCTCGCGGTCAAGGCGCTGCCGCCGGGCGACGCGGGGTGGAACTCGATGGCCGTCCTCACCGTGTTCGCGGAATCGCGGTGGAAGGCGATCAAGAAGGCAGTGCGCGCCAAGGAGAAGTGGCCGCCGCAGTGGCTCACCGACGTCAACGCGACGTACTCCGTCCTGATGCGCCATCCGCGCGGCACCGACGACCAGGTCGTCTGGCACCTCGACTTCCTCACGTGGCTCGGCGCCTTCGACCAGATGTCGCGCGTGATCGACGACGGCATCGCGCGGTTCCCCTCGTCGTCGGCGCTCCACCAGCGTCTGCGCACGAAGGCGCTCCGCCAGAAGGGACCCGACGGACTCGAGGCGGCGTACGAGGCGCTCCTCCGCGAGAAGCCGGGCGCGCCGGGACTCGAGTGGTTCGCGGGCTACGCGTCCTCGGTCGCGGCCGAGTTCCACCGCCGCGCGCGCAACCCCGAGAAGGCATCGGCCGCGTACGACCACGCGATCGGGTACTTCGACCGCACAGTCGCCGCGAACCCGGGCGACCGCGCGAGCGCGGACCGTCAGGCGGCGCTCGCGATCGCCGGACGCGCGCGCATCGCCTTCGAGGCGGGCGACGACGAGAAGGCGCTGACCGAGCTTCTCGCGTCGTTCGAACGCGATCCCACCGCCGCCGCCACGTTCGACGGACTCAGCTTCACGCCCGCATCGACTGCGCACGTCCTGCTCGCGCGCCTGAAGGAGAAGAAGCGGGACGAACTCCTCGCGCGGCTCGAGGCGGCGCTCTCGAAGCTCGATCCCGCGCTGCTGGCACTCCCCAAGGGAATGTGACGAGCGCTCGCGAACGCGCGATACGCCGCCCGGCGGCGCCCCCTCCTTCCGAGGAACGAAAGTGACCGACGTCCGCGCCGTGACCGAACGCATCGAGAAGGAGAGTGCCTTCCTCCGCGACGTCATCGGCGAGGTCTCGAACGTGATCGTGGGGCAGAAGCCGCTCGTCGACGGGCTCCTGATGGGACTCCTCGCCGACGGCCACGTGCTCCTCGAAGGAGTGCCCGGTCTCGCGAAGTCGCTCGCGGTGCAGTCGCTCGCGTCGGCGCTCGGCGGCACGTTCCGCCGCATCCAGTTCACGCCGGACCTCCTGCCGTCGGACCTGCTCGGCACGCACGTCTACAACCCGAAGTCGGGCGAGTGGACGGTGCGCGAGGGGCCGGTCTTCGCGAACTTCGTGCTCGCCGACGAGATCAACCGCGCGCCCGCGAAGGTGCAGTCCGCGCTGCTCGAAGCGATGCAGGAGCGGCAGGTCACGCTCGCCGGCGAGACGCGCCCGCTGCCCGCGCCGTTCCTCGTCCTCGCCACGCAGAACCCGATCGAGCACGAGGGCACGTATCCGCTGCCCGAGGCGCAGGTGGACCGTTTCATGCTGAAGGTGGTCGTCGGCTACCCGACGAAGGACGAGGAGAAGCGGATCGTCGAGCGCATGGCGACGACGGCGAAGAAGGCGGCCGTGCGGCAGGTCGCGAAGCCCGAGCAGGTGCTCGCGGCGCGTCATCTGCTCGACCTCGTCTACGTGGACGAGAAGGTGCTCTCGTACATCATCGACCTCGTGTTCGCCACGCGGCGGCCGCACGAGGCGGGGATCGCGGACCTGAAGCCGATGATCCTCTACGGCGCCTCGCCGCGCGCGTCGATCGCGCTGACGCAGGCGGCGCGCGCGCGGGCCTTCCTCGAGGGCCGCGGGTTCGTCACGCCGCACGACGTGAAGGCCGTCGGGATGAACGTGCTGCGCCACCGCGTGATCACCACGTACGAGGCGGAGGCCGAGGGACTGACGTCCGAGAACGTGATCCAGCGCGTCTTCGACACCGTCCCGGTCCCGTAGACGCGATGGCGGAAGAGCGCGAGGCGGAACTGACGGAGCTCCTCGCGGAGGTTCGCCGCATCGACGTGCAGGCGAGCCGTCTCGTCACCGAGCTGATGGCGGGCGGGTACACGTCGGTGTTCCGCGGCTCGGGGATCGAATTCGACCGCGTCCGCGAGTACGAGGAGGGTGACGACCCGCGGCGCGTGGACTGGAACGTGACCGCGCGCGTCGGGCGTCCGTTCGTCAAGACCTACGTGGACGAGCGCGAACTCACGGTGCTCTTCCTCTTCGACCTCTCGGCGTCGATGGGCGGCGGCTTCGGACGCTGGTCCGCCCGGCAGATGGCGGCGCGCGTCTGCGCGTGCCTGGCGCTCTCGGCGAACCGCAACGACGACCGGACCGGCCTCGTCGCGTTCACGGGCGGCGTCGACCGCTACGTGCCGCCGACGAAGGGCGTCGGTCACGTGCTGAGGATCGTGCGCGACTGCCTCGCGCTGCCTGGTTCGGGCACGCGCGCGGACCTCGGCGCCGCGCTCGAGTTCACGTCGCGGGTCGCGAGGCGGCGCGCCATCGTGTTCCTCGTCTCCGACTTCCTCGGCGAGGGTGGATGGCAGCACGCGCTCAGCCTCTGCGCGCGGCGCCACGACGTCATCGCCGTGCGCCTGCTCGTGCCCGAGCTCGCGCCGCAGGGCGCCGGACTCGTCCGCGTGCGTGATCCGGAGTCCGGGACGGAGACGCTCGTGGACTGGTCGAGTTCGCGGGTTCGCGAGGCGTACGCGAAGCGTGTCGCCGACTGGCGCACGCGGACCGCCGACGATCTGCGCCGCGCCAACGTCGACCTGATGGACGTCCCGGTCCCGCGCGATCCGGGCAAGGACGCCGTCGCGCGGCCGATCCTGCGCTTCTTCCGGATGCGCGAGGAACGCGGGGCGAAGCGATGAGACGTCGCGGCGCGGCGCTCCTCGCTCTCACGCTCGCGACTTCGTGCGCGCCGGCCGGCGAGCCGATCGCCGGCGTGGACCTCCTGCTGCGCGTCTCGACGAACGCAGGCGAAGTCGAGCTCGGCAGGGCGTTCCCGCTCACGGTCGTCCGCGTCTGGGAGAAGGGACTCGCGCCCGAGACGTGGAGCGACGACGCGCTCGCGCCGCTCACGGTGCGTCTCGTCGGCACGTCGCGCCGCGAGGACGATCGCCGCGTCGAGGAGACGCGGACGTACGCGGGCTACGCGTTCTCGCTCGACGCCGTGACCGTCCCCGCGCCGACGTTCCGGGCGACGCCGCTGGGCGGTGATCCCGCGTCGGTCCGCTACGTCCTCGGCGACCGGCTCGAACTTCGCGTCCGCCGCGCGCTCGATCCCGCGGCACCCGGGTCGCCCGAGTTGCCCGGCGAGCCGCTCGCGGAGCCGTTCCCGTGGCGCGCGTGGACGATCGGCGCGTGCGCGGTGATCGCCGCGCTGGTGTTCGTCCGGGTGCGGCGGATGCGGGCCGCGCGTCTCGCCGCGTCGGCGCCGGAGCCGGCAGCTGCCACTTCTCCGCCGCCGCCGGGCCCCCACGAGATCGCCCTCGGACGCATCGAGCGTCTGCGCGCGAGCGCGCCGCGGCGACCTGACGCGATCCTCGTCTGGCACGTCGAGGCGTCGGGCCTGCTCCGCGCATTCGTCTCCGTGCGATTCGGTCTACGAGCGGCGGAGATGACCAGCGAGGAGGTCGTCGCCTCGACGCCCGCTTCCGCGCAGCGCGGACGTCTCGCGGAGGCGCTCCGCGACTGCGACCTCGTGAAGTTCGCGACGCGCGCGCCGCTCGACGTGGAACGGGCGACGACACTCGCCGCCGCGGAGGCGTTCGTGCGCGCGGACGCGGGCGGCGCGCGATGAACGCGATCTTCGAATCCGTCACCGGACTCTCGTTCGCCGACCCGTGGCTGCTCGCGCTGGCGCTGCTCGTCCCGGCGGCGCTCTGGATCCGGTGGCGACGCGGCGAAGCGAGCGTCCTCTTCGCGCCGGCCGAGTTCGTCCGGACGATCGACGGCACGGATCTGCCTCGCACCTGGCGCGTTCGGCTCGCGTGGCTCCCTCGTGCGCTCGAGGTCGTGGCCCTGCTCGTGGCCGTCGTCGCGCTCGCGCGGCCGGTCCGGCGGGACCCGCTGCCGCCGAGGACGGAGGGCATCGACATCCTCATCTGCCTCGACACGTCGTCGTCGATGACGGCCACGGACATGGACCTGCGGCGCACGAGACTCGACGTCGCGAAGGACGCCGCGGCCCGGTTCGTCGCGGGTCGCCGGGACGACCGGATCGGACTCCTCGGGTTCGCGCGCTATCCCGACGTGCGATGCCCGCTGACTCTCGATCACCACGCTCTCGCGCAGATCCTCGGCGCCGTCTCGCCCGTGGCGGGCGACGGTCCCGAGGATGCGACGGGCATCGGCACCGCGGTCGCACGCGCCGCCCAGGTGCTGCGTGGCGGCGCCGCGAAGTCGAAGGTGGTGATCGTGTTCACCGACGGCGAAGAGAACGTCGCGACCGCGCAGAAGCCCGACGAGATCGCTCCGATCCACGCCGCTCAGCTCTGCAAGGAGATGGGCGTGCGCGTGTACGCCGTGGCGGCCGGACTCGGCGCGCGCAACCGTGCGGGCGAGTGGATGGACCTCGACACGCGGCAGGTGCGGCGGCTCGCGGACGCGACCGGCGGACGGTTCTTCGAGGCGCGCGACGCGGGCGCGGTTTCGGCGGTGTACGCGGAGATCGACGCGCTCGAGAAGTCGTCGCTGCCCGAGCCGCGCTGGCGCGTGGAGGACCGGTTCCTCGCGTTCCTCGTCGCTGCTGTCGCGCTCTGGCTCACCGGGCGCGTCCTCGAGCGGACCGCGCTCGGGGTGCTCCCGTGAGCGCGGCGGCGAACTGGCTCCGTCCGGAGGCGTGGCCGGTCCTCGCGCTCGCGCCCGTCGCGGCGCTCGTCCTCCTTCGCCTCTCGCGCCTGCGTGCGCGGCGGCTCGCGGATGCCCTCGGCCCGAGGGCCGCGGTACTCGCGAGCGGCCCCGGCGCACGACGTCCCCGACTGCGCGCGGCGATTGCGACGGCGGCGCTCCTTCTCGCGTCGCTCGCGATGCTGGAGCCGACGTGGGGCGAGGACGATGGCTCCGCGACGACCGGCGGTCCGGACGTCGTCGTCTGTCTCGACGTGTCGCGCTCGATGCTCGCGCGAGATGCCGACCCGAACCGGATGGAGCGCGCGCGCCGCGAGATCCGCGCACTCTCGGAAGAG
Organism: Planctomycetia bacterium; assembly: GCA_031404455.1. Classification (GTDB taxonomy): domain Bacteria; phylum Planctomycetota; class JAJSAM01; order JAJSAM01; family JAJVHW01; genus JANNHP01. The sequence continues at coordinate 6,769 of JANNHP010000074.1, forward strand.
GCGAAGGGCGGCCGCCTCGCGCTCGTCGCGTTCGCAGGCGAGGCGCGCCTCGTCGCGCCGCTCACACGCGACGTCGAATCGTTCCGCACGCTCCTCGACCTCTGCGATCCGACAAGCGTCCGCCACGGCGGCACCGACCTCGGCGCGGCGCTCGATGCGGCGCTCGGCGCGCTCGCGGGCGGGACGGGATCGCGGGGCGCGATCGTGCTCGTCACCGACGGCGAGGAAATCGGCGGGAACGGCGAGCGGGCCGCGCGCACGTGCCGGGACCGCGGCGTCGTCGTCCACTGCGTCGGTCTCGGTTCGACGCGCGGCGCGAAGATCGCCGTGCCCGGCGAACGCGGCGAGTCGTTCGTCAAGGACCGCGCGGGCAACGAGGTGATCTCGGCGATGGACCCGGCGAGCCTCCGCCGGATCGCCGCGGCGGCCGGCGGCGAGTTCGTCGATGCGGGACAGTCGCGGTCGGCGTTCGCCGACCTGTACGACCGGCGCATCCGGACGATGGCGGGCGGCGCGTCCGACCCGGATCGGCGCAGCGAACGCGCGAACCGGTTCCAGTGGGCGCTCTTGCCCGCCGTGCTCCTCTGGTTGCTCGATCTCCTCGTATCGGACCGGGTGAGGCGATGATGCGACGGCTCGCCTTCCTTCTCACTGCGACCCTCCTCGCCGGATGCGACGCGACGTCGGACGGCCGCGAGGCGTATCGCGAGGGACGGTTCCGCGAAGCGCACGCGTCGTTCGCGAAGGCCGCCCACGCGGCGGGCGACTCGGCGTCGGCGGAGCTGCTCTACGACCGCGCCCTCGCGGCGCTCCGCGACGGTGACCCGCGCGACGCGGAGTCGTCGGCGCGGAACGCGGCCGAGCGCGGGGCTCCGGAGGTCGCGGCGCTCGCGGACTTCGTGCGCGGCAACGCCGCGTTCGCGCGCTGCGAGACCGCGGCGCTCCAGGCGAGTGCGCCGGAGGCGGAACCGTTCGCGTTCGACGTGGCGATCGCCGCGGCGGCGAGCGCGCGCGATGCGTGGGCGTCCGCGGCTTCGACCCGCGCCGACTGGCCCGAGGCGCGTCGCAACGCGGAACGCGCGCTCTTGAAGATCGCCGACCTCCGCGAGAAGAAGGCTGAGGCCGAGCGGAAGCGGAGCTCGAAGTCGGCGCCGCGGCCGAATCCGAAGCCCGTGCCGAAGACGAAGCCGTCCACGGACGAGAAGGACCCGTCGCGTCCGCCCGTCCCGCCGAGGCCTCCGGACGACGGCGCGCCCGCGGGTGAGGACGCGGCGGCGACGGCTCAACTGGCGGAGCTGTCGCCGTCCGAGGTGCAACGACTCTTCGACCGGCTCGCGGCGAAGGAGAAGGAGAAGCTCGATCTCCGCCGTGCGCGGCGGCAGGCGACGTCGGCGGACGTCGAGCGCGACTGGTGAGGGGCGCGCTCGTCCTCGCGGCGCTCATCTGCGCGAGCGCCGCCGCCCAGGAGCGGGAGGTGCCCGCCGCGGAGCGCGCGTTCGTCGAGGTCGAGACGCCGCGCGACACGTGCTTCGTCGGCGAGGCGGTCCGCGTGCGCGTCCGGATCGGGTTCGACGCGGCGTGGCTCTCGTCGAACGCGATCCCGATGTTCCGCCGCGAGATGGACGTACCCGCGCGGATCGGGGCGCCTTGGCTGCACGCGCTCGAAGGCGCGGAGGTCGTGCGCGACGACCGGCCGCCCGCGCGGGCGGCCACCGTCGCCGTGAACGACGAGGTCGTCGCCGCCGCGCGCGCGGACGAGCGCAGCGTCGACGGTCGCGCGTTCAGCGTGCTCGAGATCGAGCGGACGATCGTGCCGTCGCGGCCCGGCGATCTCGTCCTCGCCGCGCCGGTCCTCGAGTTCGCGTACGCCACGCGGTTCGACGAGGACTTCATCCGCGGCCGCACCGCTGACGACCGGCGCGAGGCGCGGATCGAAGGTCGTCCGCGCACGCTGCGCGTCAGCGCGCTGCCGGAGGCGGGCCGTCCGCCGGAGTTCACGGGCGCGATCGGGCGGTTCACCGTGAGCGCCGAGGCGTCCGAGCGCGCAGTGAATGTGGACGAGAGCTTCGGTCTCCGGCTGACGATCACAGCGGTGGGCGAGGGCGACGGCAACTTTGGTCGCTTCGCCCCGCCGCGCCTCGACGGCCTCCCGGGACTCCACGTGTACGGAGCGATCGGCGCGATCGCGGCGATCGACGACAAGAAACGTCGACGGCGCACGCTCCTCTACGACCTCGCGGCGCTCGGCCCGGAGGTGAAGGAGATCCCCGCGATCCGGTTCGCGTTCTTCGATCCGGAGCCGCCGGGCGCGTATCTCACGGTCGCGACCGATCCGATCCCCCTGACGGTGCGCGCCGCGGCGGGCGGCGCACGTCCGGCGCCGGGCGTCGTCGCGGCCGAACCGCCCGCGCGTTCGAGCACGCTGCTCGTCGTCGTCGCGATCGTCATCGCGATCGGCGCGGCGCTCGCCGTTGCGTGGCGCCGCGCGCGCGGTCGCGGGGAAGTCGGCGACGCAGCGATGCACGCCGTCGGCGCAGCCGCCGAGTTCCGGTCGCGGACCGCGCGCCCGGGCGGCGACGTCGCGAACGCGCTCACCGAGTTCCTCGCGGCGCAGCTCGGCTGCGCGCCGGCCGCAGTCATCGCGCCGGATCTGCTCGATCGCCTCGTCGCCGCGGGCGTCCCGGAGAGCGTCGCCGCGCGCGCAGCGGCGATGGTCGAACGCCTCGTGGCGACACGCTACGGCGGCGGCGCCGGGCCGAGCGACGCGGCCGAGGCCCGGGCGCTCGTCGTCGAGCTCGATGCGGCCTTCCGCGCCGCCGCCGCGCGCTGAACGCGCGGGAGCGGACGCAGGACGGCCCGGCTACGAGAGGTTGAGCGCGAGCAGGAACTCCGGGTTGGACTTGGTCTTCATGATCTTCTCCTTCAGGAGCTCCATCGCGTCGGCGGGGTTCATGTCGTTCAGCACCTTCCTGAGGATCCACACGCGCTTCAGCTCCTCCTTGGTGAGGAGCAACTCCTCCTTGCGCGTGCCGGAGCGCGTGATGTCGAACGCCGGGAAGATGCGCTTGTCCGCGAGCTTGCGCTCGAGGTTGATCTCCATGTTCCCGGTGCCCTTGAACTCCTCGAAGATGACCTCGTCCATGCGCGAGCCCGTCTCGACGAGTGCCGTGCCGAAGATCGTCAGCGAGCCGCCCTCCTCGCAGTTGCGCGCGGCGCCGAAGAAGCGCTTGGGCTTCTGCAGCGCGTTCGCGTCGACGCCGCCCGACAGGATCTTCCCGGAGTGGGGGACCTCCGTGTTGTAGGCACGGGCGAGGCGCGTGATCGAGTCGAGAAGGATGACGACGTCCTTGCCGTACTCGACGAGCCGCTTCGCGCGCTCGAGCACCATCTCGGTGACCGCGACGTGCCGCGACGCCGGCTCGTCGAACGTGCTGGACACGACCTCGCCCTTGACCGAGCGGACCATGTCGGTCACCTCTTCGGGGCGCTCGTCGATGAGCAGCACGATCAGGTGGCACTCGGGGTGGTTCTGCGCGATCGAGTGCGCCATCTTCTGGAGGATGATCGTCTTGCCAGCGCGCGGCGGGGAGACGATGAGACCGCGCTGGCCCTTGCCGACCGGCGTGATGATGTCCATGATCCGCATCTCGAGGCCGGTCGCGGCCGTCTCGAGGATGAGGCGCTGGTTCGGATAGAGCGGCGTCAGGTCCTCGAAGACCGCGCGCGGCGGGAGCTGGTCCGAGGCGTAACCGTCGATCTGGTCCACGCGCAGCAGCGCGAAGTAGCGCTCGTTGTCCTTCGGCGGGCGGATGGGGCCCATCACCATCTGGCCCGTCTTCAGGTTGAAGCGGCGCACCTGCGACGGCGACACGTAGACGTCGTCCGGCGCGGCGGTGTAGCTGTACGCGGGGGAGCGGAGGAAGCCGAAGCCGTCGGGAAGCACCTCGACGACGCCCTGCCCGATGACGAGATCGTGCCGCTGGATCTTCGTCCGCAGGATGCGGAAGATCAGCTCCTGCTTGCGCAGTCCGATGAAGTCCTCGATCTGCTCGGCGACGGCGACGCGGTGGACCTCGGCCATCGGCAGCGCCTGGAGATCGCCGAGGTTGAGCGCCGGGCGTCCGGAGTCGGGGACGAAGTCGCTCTCCTCCTCGCGCTGCGGCATCTGCGGCGCGTGCTGCTGCTGTTGCTGCGGTTGCCCGTAGGACGGCTGGCCGAACTGGGGCTGGCCGTAGCCCTGCTGCGGCGGACGGTCGGGGCCCCGGTCGCCCCGGCCACCGCGCCGTCCGCGGCGTCCGCGGCGGTCGGCGCTCTGCCAGCGGTCCTGCGGCTGGGCGGCCGGCGGCGGCGGCTCCACGATTCCCGCGCCGAAGTCGGCGCCGTAGGCGGCGGGCGGCTCGGACGGTTCCGGCGCGGGAGGCGGCGCGGGAGACGGGGGGGGAGGTGCGGGCGGCTCGGGCGCGCGCAGCGTCTCGGACGCGGGCTCCGGGGCGGCGTCGTGCGACTCGGATGCGGCCGGCGAGGATTCGCTCGCGGCGCGGCTGCGGGTCGTGCGGCGCCGCGGCGTCTTGTTCCCGGAATGCTCGGTCATGGACTCGGTCTCCTCTGAGCGGCGGCTCGGTCGCCCCGCAGCATCGTCTCGAACATCTCGCGCGCCTCGACATCGAGGCGCGCCTCGTCCCCGTCGTTCACGAACACCCGCCCGGCCCGCGCGCATTTCTCGTTCGCGGGGAGCTGCGCGGCCGTGCGGCGCCGCACTTCGGACTCGTCCCATCCGTGCGCGGCTCGCGCCCGGGCGAGACGCACGATCTCCGGCGCGTCGACCGCGAGTGTCGCATCGCAGATCGAATCGAGGCCGCTCTCGAAGAGCAGCGCGCAGTCCATCACGATCAACGGGGCGCCGCTCGTCCGCGCAGCCGCGATCTCGGCGTCGATCCGGAGCCGGACCGCGGGATGCACGATCGCCTCGAGTCGCACGCGCGCGGACTCGTCGGCGAAAGCGACGCGCGCGAGCGCCCGGCGGTCGATCGACCCGTCCGCCGCGATCACGCCCCGGCCGAAGGCGGCGACGACGGCGTCGCGCACGCCGGGTCCCGTCAGAACCTGGTGCCCGAGGCCGTCCACGTCGATCCGCCGCGCCCCGAGTCGCTCGAATCGGACGGCCAGCGCGGACTTGCCTGCGGCGAGCGTTCCGGTGATCCCGAGGACGGGTGCGATTCGGGGGGACAGGCTGGTCTCTCTCGGTTCTCCCCGGCGACGGGAACGCTGAGCGTTCGGGTCGCGGCGGTTGAGGGGATCGCAGGCCGCGCGGGGTGCGCGCTGCGGAAGGGAGGCTCTTCTCCGGGTCAGAGGGTAGAGGCGCCCGCGAGCGGGTGTCAACGCGAAAGACGGCGCGGGGGCGACCCAAGTGGTTCCGATGTCGCGACTTGGCGATGCCTCGTCGCCTCGCCAGGCTGGCAGTTTTCGTTTGACCGTCTCGAATCGACGGGGCTAACCTCCCCGCTCGACCGCCGTGCAGGCAATGACGTTGGAGGTCGGGCACCTCCTGCGGGCACGGTACGCAGCTTGGGCTCGCCATCGGAGGACTACATGTTCAGGGCACGCGAGCGTGGGATGTCGTTCTGGCCTTTCGCGATCAGCCTCCTCGGGCTGGTCGTCTTCATCATCCTCTGGTTCAGCGCGTCGAGCGAACGCGACAACGCGAATCGCAGCGCGGCGACGGCCGAGGCCAACCGCAAGCTGATGGAGACGGAGAAGGACGACGCCAACAAGCGGCTGCTCGCCGCCTCCAAGGACATCGGCTTCACGACGGGCGGCAACTTCTCCGACCCCGCCGAGATCGTGCGCCAGCTCAAGGAATACGGTCCGAAGCTCGGCGACACGATGACGATCGAGTTCTCCGAGGACAAGTACCAGGAGGCGAGCGGGGGCGGCATCGTCGAGAAGGCCGCGGGCGGCATGGTCAAGGTGCGCTACCTGACCGAGGCCGAGCTGGCCGACGTCCCGACGGTCCAGGGCTTCCTCTCGAAGTTCGAGACGGCCGCCAAGCGCATGAAGTTCGACATCGACCGCGCCTTCAACGCCCAGAGCCAGGCCTACTCCGAGAAGGACACGGTCGTCAAGGCCGACCAGGAGACGATCAAGCAGAAGGACGCTCGCATCGCCGAGCTGACCGGTGAGAAGTCGGCGCTCGACAACCAGATGCGCGAGAAGGAACAGGAGCTGAAGGAGCAGATCGCCCAGCTCACTTCGCAGAAGGACTCGAAGGACACCGAGCTCGAGACGCTGCGCAAGCAGGCGTCGGAGAACGAGGCGAAGCTGATCGCGCAGCTCAACGAGTCGCGCG
>JANNHP010000075.1:0-29536 GCA_031404455.1 Planctomycetia bacterium
TGCTCCATCACGGTCACGAGCAGCTTCGGCGGCAGTTCGCGGAACCTCTCGTCGAACTTCCCGACGAGCGCGGTCGGCCACTCGACGAGGTTCGTCACCTCTTCGAGGAGCGCCTCGCGCACCGCGAGTCCGTTCACGAGCTTCCGCGCCGACGCGAGCACCGCCGCCTTGCGCTCCTCCGGGTCCGCGATGACGAACGCCTTGCGGAGTTTCGAGAGGTAGTCGTCGCGCGACGCCGAGTCGAGGCGCACCTCGCGCGTTTCCTCGGTCGCGAGGAACGGATGCCCGCGCGTCGTCCGGCCGGCGTCGAGTCCGGCGACGCTGCACGCGACGACGTCGCCGCCGAGGAGCGCCACGACGCCGCGGATCGGCCGCGCGAACTGCACGGGGCCGCCCCACCGCATCACCTTCTTCCACTTCACGAGCCCCGGGAGCTTCGGCAGCACCTCGGCGGCGATCTGCGACGCGGCGCGGCCCGGCGTGCGCTTCATCGCGAAGACGCACTCGGCGTCGCGCTGGAGCTCCGTCGCGGGGACTCCGGCCTTCCTCGCGAACCCCTCCGCGGCCTTCGTCGGCGCACCGGACGGATCGAACGCCGACGAGAGCTTCGGCCCGTTCAGCCGCTCCTCGCGATCCGGCGTACGGTCTCCGAGTCCGTGCGCCCAGACGGCGATCCTGCGCGGTGTCCACGCCGCGCTCGTCGAGACCGGGGCGAGTCCCGCTCCCGTGAGTTCCTTGCTCAAGCCTTCCATCAAAGATCTGGCCGCCTCGGCCAGATCTTTGGGAGGCAGTTCCTCGCAGCGCAGTTCGAAGAGGAGGTCGCCCACGATCTACTTCGGTCCCGGCTGGTCGGCGAGCCACGTGCGAGCCTCGCTGGTGATGCGCGTCCGCTCGGCCTCCTCGACCGGCCCCTTGTCGCCGCCGAACGTGACGAACGCGACCGCGCGGAAGAAGTCGTAGCCGGCGCGCCAGGTCGCCTCGATCGGATCGTCCATCGCGGGGAGCCCGTACCGGGCGACGCGGACTTTCGATCCCTTCTCCACCCGGCTGTAGAGCGCGGCGAGCGCGATCACGGCGTTGCGCTTCGCCGTCGACGACGACGTCGTGCCCCACCACTTCCGGTAGAGGGCGAGCTCCGCCGGCCAGTCAGCGTCCGCGGTGCGCACGTTCAGATCGGCGCGGAACCACTTGCCCGTGCGGGCGGCGAAGCCCTGGACCGCCCACTCGCGGACGTCCGGATCCGGATCGCTGAGAGCTTCGTAGAGGATCGGGACGATCGCGTCGGTCGGGAGTCGCGAGATCGCGTGAGCGACCTCCTTGCGCACCGCCGGGTCGGGCTCGCGCTCGGTCGGGTGCGCGAGGAGGATCTCGAGGATCGTGACCGTCTGCGGGTCGCCGAGGTCGCCGATGAGCCGCATCGCGGCGAGACGCTGTCCCGGCGTGCCCGACTCGCGCAGGAGGAGCCGGTAGACGTCGGCGGGGAGTGCGGGCCACTTGTAGTTGCGCATCTCCTCGAGTGTGCGCTGCACGACGTTCGGGTCCGGCGACTTGAGCCGCTGCACCAGCGTCTCCGGCGTGCTCGCTTCGGGGGCGTCCCACGACTTGGGGTCCGCCTTCAGGTCGTCGAGCAGCTTCGTCGCCCAGCGCGCAGGGTCGGTGCCCGGGAGTTCGCGCACGAGGTCGTTGAGCACCGCGGCGGCGTCCTCGTTCTGCTTGAGCTGGCGGTAGATGCGGAAGAGCGAGACGTACGCTTCCTCGTCCCTCGGATCGGCATTGCGAACCATCTCCCAGTGCTCGGCCGACTCCTTGAACTTCTCCTGGTACATCAGGTCCGCGGCGAGCAGCTTGCGTGCGCCCGAGTTCCCGGGATCGGTCGAGAGCACCGCGCGGAACTCCGGCTCGGCCTCAAGGAAGCGCTTCCTCTGGAGCTTCAGCATGCCGAGGAGGAGCCGGGCCTCGGAGTCGTTCGGGCGCTCGCCGAGGAACTGGTGGAGCACGTACTCGGCGTCGCTCGGGAGCCGTTTCTCCCAGAGCGTCTGCGCGAGCTCGATCGCCGCCGCCGCCTTGAAGTTGTTCGAGATGCGCAGCGCCTGCCGCAGCTCCGAGATCGCCGTGTCGAGATCGCCGCGGAACCGCGCGACCCGTCCGAGCCCGAGGTGCGCCGGGGCGTAGATGAGCCCGCCCGCCTCCTTCGCCTTCTCGAAGCAGTCGCGCGATTCGTCGAGGACCCGGATCGCCTCCTCCGACGGCTTGCCGCCGTTCTTCGCGAGGGCCGCGTTGCCGAGCGCGCGGCCGAGGAGGTACCAGTTCTCGGGCGTCCCCTCCTTGGCCTGCGCGCGCGCCGCCGTGACGGCGATTTCGGCCTTGCCCTCCTCGACGAGCTTGTCCTGCGCGGCGAGCTCGGCCTTGAGCGCTTCGAGCGGATCGACCTTCGAGTCGTCGTCCGCGAACGCCGCGATCGCGCCGAGCGCCAGCGCCGCCGCTGCGAGGAACGCGAAGATGCGACTCATGCGGACTCCTTGCGCGGCGCGAGCGTGGTCATCCACGTCTCCGCGCACGTCTTCGCCAGTTCTCTCACCCGGCCGATGTACTGCGCCCGTTGGTTGACGCCGATGGCGCCGCGCGCGTCGAGCAGGTTGAAGGTGTGCGACGCGTGCATGCAGTGGTCGTACGCGGGCAGCGGGAGCGGCTTCTCCCGGGCGCAGAGGTCGAGGCACGTCTTGGCGTGGTCGTCGAAATGGCGCTTCAGCGTCCCCACGTCCGCCGCCTCGAAGTTGAAGGCGCTGAACTGCTGCTCGGTCTTCTTCGAGACGTCGCCCCAACTGACGCCCTTCACCCACTCGAGGTCGAAGGCGCTGTCCACGTTCTGCAGGTACATCGCGATCCGCTCGAGGCCGTACGTGAGCTCCAGGGAGACCGGGTCGAGCGCGATGCCCGCGACCTGCTGGAAGTACGTGTACTGCGTGACCTCCATGCCGTCGAGCGACACCTGCCAGCCGAGTCCCGCGGCGCCGAGCGTCGGCGATTCCCAGTCGTCCTCCTCGAAGCGGATGTCGTGTTTGCGCAGGTCGATGCCGAGGGCTTCGAGGCTTCCGAGATAGAGCTCCTGCGAGTTCTCCGGCGCGGGCTTGATGATCACCTGGAACTGGTAGTAGCGCTGGAAGCGGAACGGGTTCTCGCCGTAGCGGCCGTCGGTCGGACGGCGGCAGGGCTGGACGTGCGCGCAGCGCCACGGGTCCGGACCGAGCGACATGAGGAACGTGTACGGGCAGAACGTCGCCGCGCCGACCTCGGTGTCGTAGGGCTGGACGATGACGCAGCCCTGGCGGGCCCAGTAGTCCTCAAGGCGGAGGATCAGCGTCTGGAAGTCCACGGCGTCAGTTCCCGACTCCGAGCGCCGCCTCGAGCTTCGCGATCATGGCGACGAGGCGCGCCTTCGTGTCGCCCTCGGTCGTCGTCGCGAGGAATCGAAGCTGATGGAGCGACGCGCGCGGGAGGTCCACGCCCGCGTCCGTGACCGACGCCTCGGCCTCTTGGAGGAGTCCCTCGGCGAGCGCGTCGCGCGCGACCTCGAGGTCCTTCGGCGACGCCGTCATCCCGTGCACGACCTTCTGGAGCATCGGGTGCATCGAGAAGTGCTGCTCGTCGAGCGGTTCGATGATCCCTGCGTGCGCGAGCCACATCACGCCCGAGCCGGACTCCTCTTGCGTAGCTTCCTTGCTGCGTCCCTTGCGGACGTTGGCGAGGGCGAGGACGAGTGCCTTCACCGGCAGCCCGACCGGATGTGCGACCGAAGCGAGGAGCAGCAGTTCGAGCGCGGTCGGGTGACGGGCGACGAGGCGGACGATGCGCTGCATCGCGGCGTTCGTGTCGTCGACGGAGATCGGCCCTTCCTTGCCCTGATACGCCAGCGCCGCGCGCGCGGCGAGCGTCGCCGTGACGGCGAGGCCGTCGAGCGTGCGCACCGGCGGCGCCTTCGCGTCGGGCTGGCTGCTGCGCAGCATCGACTGTGCCATGCGGCGCGCGCCGTGGCGCGGGACCGGACCGACCTCGCAGACCTGGTCGCCGTCCACGGTGCCGAGCGGCTTCTCCGAGACGAGGAAGACGTCCGCCGAGTGCTCGCTGGTCGGCGGGAGCGCCGCCATCGCCTCGTCGTTCGACGTGACGCCGTCGATGACGAGCAGCGCCTTCGGCTCCTCGCCGAGACGCTCGCGCGCGGCTTTCGCCGCCGCCGGGAGGTTCTTCACCGGACCGGAGCCCCGCAGCGACCCGAGCGTCGCCCACGCGAGATCCGAGCCCATGCCGAGGTTCACGTACCAGGCGCCGCCGGGGAACCGGTGACCCGCGCGACGGGCGAGTTCGACGGCGACCGTGCTCGCGCCGACGCCCGCCGGCCCGACGACCTCGACGCGCCGCGGACGACCCTCGCGGCGGATCTTCTCGAAGATCTGCACGACCCGCTGCATCTCGGGCTTGCGACCGACGACGGGGGCCGCTTTCAGAGGCAGATTGTGCCGAACCTCGGCGGGCGCCGCGTTCGGATCGGCGGGAACTTCGCCGCCCTCGGGGTTCTGGTCGTTCTTGGAGACGATCGCCATGGGGAAACGGTCCTCGGGAAGGCGCCAAGGAAAGCAGGAAAGGAGGTTTCGGGGAAGAACGCCGTCGGCGGCGCGAGCGCGTCAACCGCCCGTCAGACGTGCGAGGTCGTCCCAGAACCCCGGGTAGCTCTTCACCACGCACGCGGGGTCGTCGATGACGACGCCCGGAATCGCGAGCCCCGCGACGGCGAACGCCATCGCGATGCGGTGGTCGTGGTGCGTGTCAACGAGACCGCCGTGCTTCGCCGGGCCGACGATCTCGAACCCGTCCGGCAGTTCCGTCGCCTCGCAGCCGAGCGCCCGCGCCGCCGCGACGACCGTCGCGATCCGGTCGGACTCCTTGATCCGGAGATGCGCCGCGCCGCGGACGCGGGTCGTGCCGGTGGCGACGCAGCCGAGGGCGCCGACGAGCGGAGCGAGGTCGGGGGCGTCGCGGAGGTCGACGTCGAGGGAGCGGCGGTCGCAGCCGCGGACGCGGACGCCACCGCCCGCGCCGCGTTCGACGCCCGCGCCGAACGACGCCAGGACATCGAGAACTCGCCGATCCGCCTGGGGAGACTCGAAGTCGAGTCCGATCCCCTCGACGTCGCCCCCTGCGACGGCACCCGCGGCGAGGAGGTACGCCGCCGACGACCAGTCGCCCACGAAGCGAGCACCGTCCGCGTCGTAGGGTCGAGGCGCGACGTGGAAGGCGTCAGCCCTCCATTCCACGCGAGGCGCGTCGTCGCCTCGATCGCCGAACCTCCGCATGGCCCACACCGTCAGTTCGACGTAGGGTCGGGAGGAAACTCCGCCCAGAGGTCGCACGATCAGTCCGTGCGGCAGCACGGGCCCCACGAGCAGGAGGGCCGAGAGTGCGTGGGACGATTCGGATGCATCGACCTCGACCTCTGCGCGACTCGGCGGTCCACCGGAGACGACGAGCGGTGCGACCATGCCGCGAGGTCCACATGCGGCGTCCACGGAGACACCGAGCGACCGAAGGGCTGGAACGATCGCGCCGGCCGGTCGGCTGCGAAGCGACGCGTTCCCGGTCACCGTCGTCGGTCCGGCGCCCAGCGCCGCGACTGCCGCCAGGACGCGCAAGGCGGTTCCCGAGCCTCCGACGTCGAGAACGGCTCCGCTCGCCGTCAGGACGCCTCGCGTGCCATGCACTTGCAACCACTGGGGTTCCGGCTCGTCGATCGCAACACCGAGCGCCCGAAGCGCGGCGATCGCATCGAGCGTGTCCTGCGGAAGCGGTCCGCCGGTCCACGAGACGGAGCTCTCCCCTTCGGCGAGCGCCGCGCACACCAGCGCCCGGATCGCGTGGCTCTTCGACGGCGGCGCGACGACCCGTCCGCGGGCAGGCTTTCCCCACGGCACTTCGAACGGACCGGCACCGATGTCCATGGCTCTCGTTAAGCTAGCGCGGGACATGAGGAGACCGGCATGACCGAAGCGCCGCCGCTGATGTACTCGAAGCTCGACGGACTCGAACTCGTGAACCGGGGGAAGGTCCGCGACATCTACCGCGTGCCGGGCGACACCGCCGACGCCGCGGAGATGCTGCTGCTCGTCGCGACGGACCGGATCTCGGCCTTCGACGTCGTCCTGCCGAACGGCATCCCCGACAAGGGCAAGGTGCTGACGCAGACCTCGGCGTACTGGTTCCGGCGGCTCGCCGACATCGTCCCGAACCACGTGATCACCACGAACGTCGACGCGATGCCCGCGTCCGTCCGCTGGCATGCGGCGGTGCTCCGGGGCCGCGCGACGCTCTGCAAGAAGTGCGTCCCCTTCCCCGTCGAGTGCGTTGCGCGCGGCTACCTCGCGGGCAGCGGCCTCAAGGAGTACGACGCGACGGGCGCCGTCTGCGGCAACAAGCTGCCGCCCGGGCTCGCGGAGTCGTCGAAGCTCCCGGCGCCGATTTTCACCCCCGCCACCAAGGCCGAGACCGGGCACGACGAGAACATCGACTTCAAGCGCATGGCGCAGGTCGTCGGCCTCGAGACCGCCGAGAAGCTCCGCGACGTCACGATGACGCTGTACGCGCGCGGCCGCGACCTCGCGGAGAAGAAGGGCATCCTCCTCGCCGACACGAAGTTCGAGTTCGGCCTCCACGAGGACCGGATCACGCTGATCGACGAGGCGCTCACGCCGGACTCGTCGCGGTACTGGGAGAAGGCGACGTGGGTGCCCGGCCGCGTGCAGCAGAGCTTCGACAAGCAGCCCGTGCGCGACTGGCTGGAGACGACCGGATGGAACAAGAAGCCGCCCGCGCCGGCGATGCCGCCCGAAGCGATCGAAGCGACGAGCAAGCGCTATCGCGAGATCTACGAACGCCTCTCCGGGGAGAAGCTCGCGTGAGCACGAAGCCGAAAGTCGCCATCCTCATGGGCAGCGACAGCGACCTGCCCACGATGAAGAAGTGTCTCGCGGAGCTCGCGCGCCTCGAGGTGCCGCACGACATCGTCGTCGCGTCGGCGCACCGGACGCCCGAGCGCGTCGCGAAGTACGTCGCGAAGTGCGAGAAGGAGGGCGTGCTCGTCTTCATCTGCGCAGCGGGAGGCGCGGCCCACCTCGCCGGAGCGGTCGCGGCGCAGACGACGCTTCCCGTCCTCGGCGTGCCGATTGCGGTCGAGCCGTTCAAGGGGCTCGATGCCCTCTTCTCCACTGTGCAGATGCCGCCGGGAATTCCCGTCGGCACGCTCGCCGCGGGCGATTACGGCGCGACGAACGCCGGCATCCTCGCGGCGCAGATCGTCTCGCTCACCGACCCCGCGCTGCGAGAGCGGCTGAAGAAGGACCGCGAGACGATGCGCGCGAAGATCCTCGAGAAGAACGCGAAGATGCGCGCGGAGCTCGGACTCCCCCTCGAACGGACGTGATCCCCGACCCCGTCACGACGCCGCCGGGCGCGATCCCCACCGTCGCGTGGCGGAGCGCGTCGCCCGGCGGCCTGCCCGGCGCGCTGGAACTGATCGACCAGACGCGACTCCCCCACGAAGCGGTCGCGTTGCGCTGCACTACGGTCGAGGAGGTCCGCGAGGCGATCCGCCGGCTCTCGGTGCGTGGCGCGCCCGCGATCGGCGTCGCGGCGGCATACGGTCTCGTCGTCGGCGCGCAGACGACGGCGCCGGCCGAGTTCCGCGAACGGCTCGCGCACGCGGCGGACCGTCTGCGCTCGGCGCGTCCGACCGCGGTGAACCTCGCGTGGGCGATCGACCGGTGCGTCGCGTCGGCGCGGGATACGACGTCGCTCTTCGCCGAGGCGCGCGCGATCCACGCGGAAGACGAACTCGCCTGCTCCGCGATGGGCCGCAACGCGCTGCCGCTCGTCCGCGCGGGCGGCGTCTACCTGACGCACTGCAACACGGGGCGCTTCGCCGCGACGGGCATCGGCACCGCGTTCGGCGTGTTCGTCACCGCACACGCCGCGGGACTCGATCCGTTCGTCTACGCCACCGAGGTCCGTCCGCTGCTGCAGGGCGCGCGGCTGACCGCGTACGAGTTGCGCGAGCGCGGCATCCGCGGGGCGCTGCTGCCGGATTCCGCCGCCGGCGCACTGCTCCGTTCGGGACGCGTCGAGGCCGTCTTCGTCGGCGCCGACCGCATCGCCGCGAACGGCGACGCCGCGAACAAGATCGGCACGTACCCGCTCGCCGAACTCGCACGCGCGTGCGGCGTGCCGTTCCACGTGGTCGCGCCATCCTCCACCGTCGACGCGTCGATCTCCGATGGTTCGCTCATCCCCATCGAGGAACGCCCGGCCGCGGAAGTCCTGGGGTTCCTCGGGGTCAACTCGGCTCCCGACGGATTCCCCGTCTGGAACCCGGCCTTCGACGTCACGCCTGCCCACCTCGTCTCCTCGCTCGTGACGGAGCGCGGAATCCACCGGGCGCCGTACCGGTTCGCCTGAGAGTCAGCTCCCGCGCGTCCCGCGGGCCGAGCGGATGAGCGACTCCATGTGCCCGAGGTAGCCGTCGAGCGCCTTGCGTCCGGTCGCGGTCAGCCGGTACTGCGTGCGCGGCACGCGGCCGTCGAAGTCCTTCGCGCACGAGACGTAGCCGGCCTCCTCGAGACGGCGCGCGTGGACCGCCAGGTTGCCGTCGGTCAGCCCGAGGAGATCGCGGAGTTCCTGGAACGTGAGGATCGGATTGGCCGCGAGCGCGCTCACGATCCCGAGCCGGGCCCGCTCGTGGATGAGCTGTTCGAGTTTCCCCGTCGCCGCGCTCGCGCCGGCGATCCGGCGAGGAGTTCGCACCGCGTTCGTCCGTCTCGCCGAGTCAGCCACCGTTGCGCCTCCAGATCACGAAACCGGACGCCATGTGCAGGCCTCCGAATCCGAGCGCCATCCACAGGTCGCCCGATTCCGCCGGCGCGAACAGCGCGGCCGAGCCGAGGACCATGAAGCACGCTCCCAGCACGCGGATGATGCGGATCGAGAACGCACCCGCGGTCACGAGACCGGCGCCGTACAAGAGGAGCCAGGTTCCGGGGAGCGCCTCGTCGAGGCCCGCGCGATGGAGCGCCAGCGTGAGCAGCGCGCCTGCGGCGAGCGGCGGACAGAAGCACCGGACGAACTTCGATCCGACTCCTCGCAGGATCGGTGTCCCGGCGCGCCGTGCCTTGCGCGAGATCCCGGCGAGTCCGAGCACCGCGGCGGCGCACGCTGCGACGAGCCACACGGCGAGCCACGCGCCCGGAGCATGCTGCATCGTCGCGAGCACGGCCGCGCCGCACGCGACCGCACCCATCCCCATCCCGGCGAAGCCGGGCACCGCGGTGAAGGTCCCGGAGCTCTCCATCGTCTCGCGGATGAAGCGCAGGTCCTCGGCCGCGCGACCGTGGAGCGCGGGTGCGGCGGGGCGGACGATGCGCAATCGTTCTGACGCCGGCATGCGCGGAGGGTAACTCGCCGTGCCCCCTGGAAAGTGCTTTGCGGGAGAGAGTGCCGGCCGGCTACCGCCCGCGCCGGGCGTAATCGTCGGGAAGGACGGGAGGAGCGACGAGGTGGACGACCGCCTCGTAGAAGCTCGTCGCGCCGCGGAAGTCCGGGTTCGAGCCCTCCATGAACGGCGGATCGCCGATCGTCGAGGCGCCGAAGAAGGGCCTCATGTACCACGCGCACTGCCCGCCGGCGAACAGGCTGATCGCGAGCCACGCGGCGAGGATCGTCGCCGACCGCCCGGTGCCCAGACGATCCCTGCGCGCGAGCCGGAGCGACTGGCGCACGAGAGCCAGCGCACCGCCGCACGCAATGAACACCACGTTCAGCCCGAGGAAGTACGGGTACTCGTGGAGCGACGTCTCCGTCGGCTGAGCGATGGTGAGCGCGAGGAACCACGAGACGGGCGCGAGCGACGCGAGGAGCGTCGAGAGGTCCGCGAACGTTGCGAGCGAGACGCGCAGCGAGTCCGCGAACGTCAGCTCCCGCGTCACGAGGAGCGTGCACGCGAAGAACGCGAACGCGCAGATCAGGGCGGTGAGGAGGATCAGCGCGGGGAACTTCACGACGTCCCAGGCGGCGAGCCGGAGGCTGTGGACCGAACCGATCGCGAACCCGTAGGCGGCGGACGTCCAGAGGATCGTCAGGACCGATCTCCTCATCCACGCAGTCCCAGCACCCCGGCCATTCGCCACACGATGAAGACGAGCAGCGGCACCCACGCGAAGATCGCGTACCGCATGCCTCCGCCGTCGCCGAGGCTGCTCGCCGCGAGGCACCGCCGCATCTGGACGATGCCGAGCAGGAGCGACAAGCCGAGGAGCGCGCGCGTCAGTCCGGCGGGAGTGACGACGGAATCGTCGCCGGCCCGCGTCGTGAGGTCGATGAACCAGACGATCGGGCAGAGCCCGAGCGTGAAGAGTGCAGCGGTCGCCGTGATCACGAGGGAGAGCGACAAGTTCCTGACGAGCGTGATCCGGAAACCGAGGAACTGCAGGAGCACGTGGAGACTGGGGAGGCAGATCAGCAACGACCCCGTGAAGAGGACCGAGACCTTCCAGAAACTGCCGACCGGCGAGAAGGCGCCGAAGGGCACCGCCGCGACGAGGCTCGTGGCCGCGAGCACGACCGTGAGCAGTCCGAGACTCTCGCCGGTCGAGAAGTTGCCCGCGAGACGGTCCACCGAGCCGAGCACCTGCGCCGCCATGAGATCCGGACGGACGAGGGCCCGCCGCATCTCGCCCGGAGACAACGGTCTGCCGGCGTCGCCGAGAGGTTCCGCCGGTCCGGACGAGCGGGACCGCGCGACCGCCGTCGCGGCCTCAGCGCCGCCGCGCGGTCCGCTGCCTGCGTCCGGAACGTCGTCGCTCATGGTGTGGTGCTCCGGGGGACCCTGCGGATCCCGTCACACGATCGCCTACGTACTTTGTCTTGCAAAGTTCTTTGCGTTCGAGCCGGTTGTGGAACTCCGCAATTCGACGCGACCGTGGCGGCCGGCCGGCGGAGCCGCTGCCGGCTCCCGGCGAGGCTGGGCAGCCTCGCGTCGGAACGCGTTCATCCTGAGCCTCGCTTCGTGCCGATGAGAGACCGCCTCTCACCTTGAGGATCGAATGGCATTCGAGGGTGACCTCTCCAATCTCGGACTCGGCGACGTCCTCCAGACGATCGCGATGTCGCGTCAAGTCGGAACGTTCGTCCTCCGCGGCGAGGACGAGCGCCGCCTCGCGTGCGGACCGCAGGGACTGGCGCTGCTCAGCTCGCGCAAGTCGCTCGGGCTGAAGATCGGCACCGTGCTCGTCGGCACCGGCAAGATCACCCAGGCCCACCTCGATCAGGCGCTGAAGCTCCAGGCCAGGAGCCGCGACCTGATGCTCGGCCAGATCCTCGTCGAGCAGGGCGCCTGCAGCGCCGAGGACGTCCGCGCGGCGCGCCGCTACCTCGCCGCCGAGGAGATCTTCACGCTCTTCCAGTGGACGGGCGGCCAGTTCGAGTTCCAGGACGGCCAGCCCGACATGACGGGGCCGTTCGCGGACCTCTGGTTCGACGTGCCGAGCCTCGCGATGGAGGCCGCGAGGCGTCTCGACGAGCTGCCGCGGATCGCCACCGCAGCGCCGATCGGCGAGGTCTTCGTCGCCGAGGGCGCGCCGGACCCGGAGCGCGAGCACATGCTCGAGAACCGGGACATCGCCCGCCTCTACCACCTCTGCGACGGCTCGCGGACGGTGCACGACGTGCTCGACGCCTCGTACCGCGCCCGGTTCGACACCCTGAAGGGACTCCAGACCCTGCGCGAGGCGGGTCTCGTCCGGATCGCGACGAAGGACGAGATCACCGCCGCGGGCCGCACTGCGATGTCCGCGAAGGACCACGCCCGGGCCGCGCGGCTCTTCCGCCGCGCCAGCGCCTACGACCCAGAGGACGACGGTCTGCGCCAGGACATCGCCGACGCGCTGCGCGACTCGGGCGACAAGCGCCAGGCCGCCGAGGAGTTCGTCCGGATCGGCAACGCACGCCTCGCCGCCGGCAGGGACCTTCCCGCCATCGAATCCTTCCGCGTGTCGGTGCGCCTCGACAGCGCCAACCCCGCGGCGCACGAGGGCCTCGCCCGGGCGCTGGCTGAGAGCGGACTCGCGAACGAGGCGGCGGAGTCCGCCGCGACGTCCGCGCGCATCAGGATCCAGAACGGCGATTTCGAGGGCGCGAAGGCGGTCGCGGAGCTGGGCCTCTCGCAGCGAGCGGGCGACCCGCAGCTCCTCGCGGCCCTCGCGAACGCCTGCCATGGTCTCGGCGACACGCCCGAGGCGATCCGTCTCCTCGACGAAGCCGTCGAGCGGCTCGAGAAGTCCGCCGACGATCCCAGGCGGCTGCTCGAGATCTACAAGCGCATCGCCCAGCTCGACCCGGACCGCAGGGACTGCCTTCGCAGGTCCGAGGAACTGCAGGCGGTGGAGGCGACGCGCAGGAAGCGCCTGCTCCACCGGCTCGCGATCGCCGGCGGCGTCCTCGTGCTCGCCATGGCTGCCGTGCCCTTCGTCGGGGGAGCGTCAGCCGCGTCGAAGATCCTGAAGGCGCAGGCGCTCGTCGACGAGTCGAACACCGAGGAGGCGCGCG
This sequence comes from Planctomycetia bacterium, assembly GCA_031404455.1. Lineage (GTDB taxonomy): Bacteria > Planctomycetota > JAJSAM01 > JAJSAM01 > JAJVHW01 > JANNHP01. The sequence goes on from JANNHP010000075.1 coordinate 12,640, forward strand.
CGGTCCTCGCGACGATCGAGGACGCGTCCCTCACGCCGGACGAACTGGTCGAGAAGGCCGGGATCGAGGCGCGCATCGAGGCCCTGATCCACCCGCCTCAGAACACTGCGCTCCGCAAAAAGTTCGCGAGCGCCGTGGAGGAGCTCGTCAACTCGGGCAGCAACTGGATCCACGAGGAACGAGTCGCCGACGGGCTCACGGCCTTCCTCAAGATGGCGGACGTGCTCGACGGCACCGACGCGCGCAAGGTCAAGGCCCTGGACTCGACGGACTACGCGAAGGTGAAGGCGGAGGCGCTGAAGAACGTGCAGGACGCGCTCGGCCTCGCCGCGAGCAGGAGCCAGTCGGCGGCCGCGCGGATCACGGCCCTGCTCGACCGCTTCACCGACGACGTGTGGAGGCGCGAGGACCTCGAGGTGCTCCACGACCTCATCTCGCAGTCGGGGAAGCTCCTCGAGACGACAAGGGCGGAGGACTGGAGCCGCGTCCCCGACCTCGTGCAGCGCCTCGTCGCCCAGACGCAGGCCCCGAAGGACGCGAGCGACCGTACGACGATGGAGTCCGCGTCCGTCATCGCGGAGGCGTGCAAGCGCCTGACGAGGGACAACGAGCGGGCCATCGCGAGAGCGCGGCGCAAGGAGTTGAAGGAGAGCTACAAGTCCTGCTACGCGAACGGGATGATGTTCGAGCGCGACGGCCGCATCGAGGAGGCGCTCGGCGAGTACGACCGGTTCCTCGCGCGCTGCGAGGACCTTCGCCAGGCCGCGCCGGCTTCGATCTACGCGCCGCTCGTCACGGAACTGCTCGGGGGCGAGATGCAGCTCGACCAGCGGATCCGCACGCGCCGCAACCGGCTCGCAGCGATCGTCCACGAATCGGACGAGGCCCAGACCGCCGAGGCGAACGACGACGTCGAGACGGCCTACCGAATCAGGAAGCACCTCGTGCACGACAACCCGGACCTCGACCTGTCGCGGCGGTTCCAGATGCCGCTCCGTATCGAGACAGCGCCTTCGGGCGCCGAGGTCTTCCTCGACGACGGATCCCCGACCGGCCGTGCGATCGGCCGCACGCCCGTCGTCACGGCCTACCCCATCGACGCGGGCGCGAGGTTCCAGGCGCGCCTCGACGGCTACAAGACCGTCGAAATCGTCCGCAAGGCGGCCGCCGAGGATCTCTCCGGTGTCGAGCGCATCGAGCTGCCGAAGCTCGCGGCGTGGACGGCGAAGCCGGCGGGCATGACGGAGTCGGCGTGCGCCGAGGCCCCCGGCTGCGTCCTGACCGCGAGCCGCAGCGGCATCGTCCGCCGCATCGACGCGAGCACGGGCGAGGAGCTGGCCCGTTTCGACCCTGGGCTGCTCGACGGCTTCGCGGGAGCGCCGCTCGTGCGCGGCGACCGGGTGTTCGTCTCGGCCCTCGACGGGCGGACGTTCGTGCTCGGCCTCGCGCGCCTCGACAAGATCGCGGAGATCGAGACGGGTCCGGTCCGCGCCACTCCTCTCTCGACGCCCCGCGGGGTCCTCGTCGTCGACGAGAACGGCGAGGCGCGCCTCCTCGACGACGCGGGCGGGGTCGTCTGGAAGAAGAAGATCGGCCGCGTGCGGCTCGATCCGGCGGCTTCGGGATCGCGCGCGCTGATGATCACCGCGGACGCCGAGCTCCTGCTCGTCGACGTCGCGACCGGAGACGTCGTGCGCCGGACCCAGCTCAAGAACGAGGTCCAGTGGGGTCCGCCGACGGTGCGGGCGGGGCGCGCGTTCTTCGCGAACGACGGCGGCGAGATCGTCTGCTGCGACGCGACGACCCTCGAGGTCGACTGGACTCACACGGTGGACGGCCCGGTGCGCGGGCGCGTCTCCGCGACCGACCTCCGCGTCGTCGTGTGCACGGTGAACGGCTCGATCCACGTGCTCGACGCCGAGACCGGCGGCGTGCTCTCGAGGACGATCGTGGGCGGACGCGTCGAGGACGGTATCTGCGATCTCGCGGACGGAGGGTACGTCGCCGTCACGAGGAAGGGCGGCGTGCTCCGCTTCGACGCCAAGGGTCAGATCGTCTGGAAGTACGACGCCGGCGAGGACATCGGGTCGCCGCCGCGACTCGTCGCGGACCGCGTCGTCTTCGTCACGCGCAAGGGCGCGGTCATCGCGCTGACGCCCTAGGGCGTCACGGCCCCGCGCATCTCGGCGACGAAGCTCCGCGCCGCGTCGCGATCCGCGCCGCCCGTCGCGAGGTAGCGCTCCATCGCGAGCGCGGCGCCCTCGCGGTCGCCCAGTTCCGCGAGCGTCAGCGCGAGCGCCTCGTGGGGTGCCGGGTCCGACTCGGCGAGCCGCGCGGCCCGCGCGAACTCCTTCCTGGCGTCGTCGAGATCACGCGTCCGGAAAAGAGCGACGCCGTGGTTGAGGGCCACGATCGAACTGCCCGGGTCGAGCTCCGACGCCTCCTCCAGCACCTCGCTGGCCTCGGAGTCCCGTCGCAGATCGAGGAGGACGCGGCCGAGGTTCGCGCGGATCGACGCGTCCTTCGGAGCGAGCTTCGCGGCGCGTGCGAAGGCGAGGGCGGCGCCTTCGTCGTCGGACACCGCACGCCTCGCGAGCCCGACGCGATTCCAGGCCCGGGGCGAGGCGTCGTCGAGGCGCGCCGCGGCCTCGGCGGCCCGGAGCGCGTCCACCGCGCGGTTGCCGCGCACCGATTCCCGCGAGGCGAGCAGTACGTCCGCGAGACATCCCTGCGCCGCGGCGAGATCGGGGCGCTCGGCCGCCGCGACCGTGGCGAAGCTCTCGGCCTCGGCCTCGGCCAGCTCCGAGCGCTTCGCCGCCGCGTCCGATTCCTCGGTCAGTCCGGCGTCGGCGAGCGCCGTCGCGCGCACCGTCTCGTCGCGCGCGACGCGAGCGAGTTCGTAGCCGAGCGCGATCCAGGGCCAGACGGAGCCCGGGTCGAGCCGCAGCGCCTCTCTGTACCCCGCTTCGCGCATCCCGCCGGATCGAGCGCCCACGCGCGCGACGAGGAGGACCCGCGCCGGATCACCGGCGTGTCTCGTCAGTTCTTCCGAGTACCAGGCGGCAGCTTCGGCTTCGCGGCCGAGCGCGACCAGCGCGTCCTGTCGGAGCGCGTGCGAAGGCACGTGCCACGGCTCGTGCGCCACGGCCGGGCCGATCTCCGCGAGCGCCGCCTCCGGCTCGCCGGCGTCGAGCGACACGGCCGCCTCCCGATACGCCTCGATCCCGGCCGGATCGAGGGAGGCCTCGTCGGGAACCTGGCGCTCCGCGGTGGCGCATCCCGAGAGCGCGAGCACGAACGCGACGACGAGGGGTCTCACGGCGCCATCGTAGGGCTCGCGGGCGCGAGGAGGCACGGGGTTCGCCCCGTGCCTCCTCGCCGGCCCCCGGCGTGCCGGACTAGAGCGCGCTGGCGCGCACTCCCGCCAGCCAGTCCTTCCAGCGAACGACCGAGTCCTGCCGCGCGGAGGGCTCCGAGTCGTGCTGGTACCCGAAGTCCTGGCCGGTCGCGCGGCGGAGCGACTCGAAGCACTTGTATCGGTTGCGGATGTCGCCGTCGGAGAGCCCTTCCACGAGAACGGTGAACCCGTCCGGGTCGCCCAGTTCGACGAGCGCGGAGGCGGCCTCGTACTTCACGCCGGGCGTCGGGTCATCGAGCATCGCCCGCAGATCGGGGATGAACCGCCGGTCCGACGACGCGCCCATCACCCATGCGAGGCTCGAGCGCGTGAGCCAGTCCTCGGACTTCGCACCGCGGCGGATCGCAGGAGCGGCGCTGTCGCCGAGTGCCACGAGGCGCGTCATCGACTGCAGCAGTTCGTTGCCGTGCAGGTAGCGGAGTTCCCCGATGCGGCGGTCGATCTCGGACTGGATGATCGCGTTGCTCCGCCCGGTCGCGACCCCTTCCTCCGAAGTCGTGGTCTGGCACGCGGCAAGGGCGGTCAGGGCGGCGACGAGCAGCAGTTGGACGGCACGCATCGGGGAACCTCCGTTCGATGACTCGGGGCCGTGCGGACGGACACCCGGGGGGATTCATCGGGCCGAGGCACCGCTCGACTTGATCCGGGCCGCAGCGACCGACGCGAGCGCCAAGACAGCGGCGAAGGCGGCAAGCCACGGAGCGAGCGGCGTCGCAGGAGGTGTCGCGTCCCGGCATGCGAGCGCAGCGAGCGCGTCGAGATCGACGGCCGGAGGATCGCGATACTCGGCCGGGACGGGCGTGTCGAGACCGGCCGTCGCGAGCACGCGGCCGTCGGCGGCGACGAGGTCCACCCACTCCGCGCGCGTCCCCACCTCGCAGGCGAGGAGGCCCCCGTCGGCGGGCACGAGAGGCACGGCATCGCCCTGCTCACCGTTCAACCGGGCGAACGCAGGCGGCTCCGCGCCCGGCGAAGGCTCGTACGCGACGAGGAGCCGCGTCGCGCCATCGCGCTCGACGCGCACGCGGCCCGACGCCGGACGCGCAACCGCTCGAACGAGCGACGCGACCAGCCGGGCGGTCGCAGCGTCCGCCGGCAGCCAGTTCGGATCGCCCGGCCGCGTCGCCAGCGCTGCGACGGCGCCGAGACCGACCCGGCGCAGCGCAGCGACCGGCTCGTCCCGGTCGGTGACGACGAGCTGCCTCGCGCCGTCGGCGAGCCAGACGCGATCGAGCCGCAGGGCCGATCGAGGAACCGCGTCGGCCGCGAGGAGCCCGGTCGCGTCGTCGAGGACGAGCTTGCGGTCCGAGACGACTGGTTCGTCCACGCGCGCCTGCTCCTCGACTTCGCGAAAGATCTCGGCGAGGCGCTCCGGGCTCGTCGCGCCGATCACCCGGACGCTGGTCCCCGTCAGCGCCTCGCGCAGGGGACGCGCTTCGGCGTCGAGAGCGCCGGTGCCCGGCAGCACGAACGTGACGCGGACGTGCGCCGCCTCGAGCGCGACGAGCGCCTCGCGCAGTTCGGACGCCTTCTCCGCGGTCCGGCCGTCGGTGAGGATCAACGCAGACCTGCGCTTCTCGCCGCGCGCCGAGGAGAGCGTCAGCACCTCGCGCAGAGGCGGGAGGAGCGCCGTGGGACCGCCGGGCGGTCGCATCGAATCGACCGCCCGCCCCATCGCGGAGATCGGGATCACCTCCACGGCCCCGCCCTCAGGAAGGAGGTCGTGCGAGAACTGTCTCAGCGCGACGCGCGTGTCGTCTCCCGCGAACCCCGCGAGCGCGTTCGCCGCGCCCCGCACGACGGCGTCACGCGTCGCCGCCCCGGGCGCGTCGCTCCACGTCTCAGCCATCGAACCGCTCCCGTCGATCGCGACGTAGAGGAAGGTTCCGGTCCCGTCGAGCGGTCGCGCGACGAGCGGCGAGATTCTCTCGATGTCACGTCCCGCCCATCCGCCCGCGCCGAAGGAGTGCGGCCCGCCGAGGAGGACGACCCCGCCGCCTTTCTCGACGAACTCGCGGAGTTCCCGGTCGAGACCGTCGAGTCCGCTGCTCGGCACGTCGTCGAGCACTACGACGTCGTGCATCGCGAGGAGCGGTGCGAGATCGCGTGCGCGCAGGTCGCGCAGCGTCCGCCACCCGGCTTCGATTCCCGGGACACGACGCGGATCGGCGCCGATCAGCAGCGCCTCGCCCGGCGACGTCAGGGCGACTCGCGCGACCGGTGGCGGGATCTCCGTCGCACCGACGATGCGCGCCGAAAGAGCGCGCGGCCCCGTGTTCTCCTCGATGCGCGTGAACGCGAGGCGGAACGGTCCTTCGCCGCGGACCTGCCGCGTCTCGACTACGCCGGAGTCGTCGAGCAGTTCCACCAGCGTCTCGTCGCGCGTCGCGACGCCGCGCGCCTCGAGCGTGAACGGTTCGCCGGCGCGCGCGGCCCCAGGACCGCGCAACTCCGCGACGATCGGCGACGCGATCGTTGGCTCCCGGCGCAGCACGCGCATCGACGCACAGCCGGCGTCGCGCAGTTTCGCGATCACAGTTCCGAGCGGCGTCTCGAGCCGGTCCGTCGCACGGCCGTCCGTCGCGACGATCAGTTCGAGACGACGTCCCGAGTGCGCGTCCCGGTTCCGGATCGCGTCATCCGCCGCGCCGAAGAGCGCGCCGAAGAGTGAGGAACCATGAGGATCCGCCGGGCGCGCGATCGCCGCCGCGCGGGCCAACTCGCGGCGCAGATCCGAGGCAGAGCACTGTCGCACCGCCCAACCGACGCGCGCGGCGAACGAGAGAACGCAGACGCGGTCGCTGGATCCGAGACCCTCGAGCAGCGCCGCGATCTCGCGTTCGTCCGGCATCGCGCGCGCGCCGCAACTCGCCGACGCGTCATGGACCAGCACGCGCAGAACTGACGCGCGCCCCGCGCGGATCTTCATGTCCAGAGCCGCGCTCAGCGCCGCGAGCGACGCCGCGACGGCGAGGACGGTAGCGAGGCGCGGACGCGCGAGTCGGACGGGTGCCGCCATCAGCGGTGCCAACGTGACCCGCGCGGCGCGGTTCGAGGGCACTCGGCACGCGCCGGAACGTCCGGAGTGCGATCGCCCTGAAACCGAGGAATCATGCGGGTTCCAGCGATTCTTACTTGTCCGCGGCGCGGTGCTCCGACTAGAGTTTGCGCCGAGAGTTGCGACCACGTTGGTCGCATCCACATTCGAAGAGAGTCGATTTTTGTGGGGGTCATACCAGCATGGCTAAGGGCATGAACCGTTCCGAGTTGAACGAGTCCGTCGCGAAGTCGATGGACTGCAGCAAGGCGCAGGCGGACCGCGCGGTCGCCTCCGTCCTCGAGAGCATCCAGAAGGGCCTGAAGAAGAAGGGCGAGGTCTCGATCGTCGGCTTCGGCACCTTCCGCGTGAAGGAACGCGCTGCCCGCATGGGACGCAATCCCCGCACCGGCGAGCAGATCAAGATCAAGAAGTCGAAGTCCGTCGGCTTCAAGGCCGGCAAGCCGCTCAAGATCTCGGTCTAGTTTCAACGGACGCATCCTCGCGCGTGGGCCGCGTCGACAGACGACGGCCCGCGCGTGATCAGTCTCCGGCGGAGGCGATCCAGCCTCCACCGAGCACGAAACCGGAGTCGTCGTAGAGCACGAGCGCCTGGCCCGGAGCCGGTGCCTTGACCGGCTCGGCGAAGTCCACCCGAACCGCTGCGTCGCCGAGTTCGGCGTCCGAGCGAACCTCGGCCGGCTGAGGCGCATGGTTGCGACGGATCTTCGCCGTTCCGCGAAGGATCTCGCCGCCCGTCGGAGTCGGCGCCGACACCGGGTTCCAGCCTCGCACCCGCACCGAGCGGCGCAGGACCGAGTCCGCGTCGCCCACGGTCACCTCGTTGCGCGCGACGGAGATCGACGTCACGAACCGCGCCACCCCCGCCGCGAAGCCGAGGCCTCGCCGCTGGCCGATGGTGACCGTCCCCACTCCCGCGTGGCGGCCCACGACCGCGCCGGTCGTCGCATCGACGACGTCCCCCGGCACGACCGCCCCCGGCGCCCTCTCGGCGAGGACCGCCCGATAGTCGCCGCCCGGAACGAAGCAGAGCTCCATGCTCTCGGGCTTCTCCGCCACGGGCAGCCCGCGTCGCGCAGCGACGGCGCGCGTCTCCGACTTCGTCATCTCCGAGAGCGGGAAGATCGTGCGCGCAAGTTGCGCCTGCGAGAGCGGGAAGAGCACGTAGGTCTGGTCCTTGGCCCGGTCCAGCGGCATGCGGAGCCCGAGGCGATCGCCGCGCCGCTCGACCGAGGCGTAGTGTCCGGTGGCCACAGCAGCGGCGCCGATCGCATCAGCGAACTGGAGCAAGCTGCCGAACTTCAGGTCGCGGTTGCAGGCAACGCATGGATTCGGCGTCCTGCCTTCGGCGTACGAGCGCGCGAAGTCCGCGACGATCCGCTCGAATCCCTCCGAGAAGTCCAGGCTGTAGAACGCGATCCCGAGAAGGTCCGCGACGCGGGCGGCGTCCGCGGCGTCGCCCACGCTGCAGCAACCCTGCTTCCCGGACGCAGCTCGCGAACCGGCGGCGACGCCGTTTCGGAGGAACACGCCCGTCACCGTGTGGCCATCGTCGACGAGTCGCGCTGCGGCTACGGAACTGTCCACTCCTCCGCTCATGGCCACGACGACGTTCATCGCGGCGTTCTACCCGCGCACTCACGGCCCGGGAAGCAACCCCACCCGGCGCCGAGGCGCTTTTCCTTGGGCTCACCCCGAGCGCACCTAGCCTTCCCGGTTTTCGCCGGGTCCCGGCGCCCCCGCATCACGCGAGGGGATCGGGCAGGCCGCTGAAGGAGTACCCGATGCCCTTGCTCCTCGCCCAGGAAGGCGGAGCCCCTTCGCAACCGCAGCAGCCCGCCCCCTCCGCGGGCGACGGGCTCTTCTCGATGCTCCCGCTGATGATCGGCGTGATGCTGATCTGGTGGTTCCTCGTCCTGCGCCCGCAGAGCAAGGCGGAGAAGGCGCGGCGTGCGAAGCTCGCAGCGATCCAGAAGGGCGACCGCGTGCGAACGCGCGGGGGCATCGAAGGAGTCGTCGCTCGCGTCCAGGACGACCGGGTCACCTTGAAGATCGACACTGAGGGAAAGGTCCACGTCCAGATCACCAAGTCCTACATCGAAGACGTGCTGACGGACGAACCTGCAGCCGCCGAGCAGGACAAGAAGTAGCCCTGACCGCGTCCCCCGGCGGACCTGACGGAGAGCCATGAAGAATCACTTCGGTCGCTTCCTGCTCGTCTTCGTGATCGTCGGCCTGAGCGCGTGGGCCTACCTCAAGAAGCCGCCGCCGCTGGGACTCGATCTCGCGGGCGGATCGTCGCTCACGTACAAGGCCCGCGCCGCGGACAACGAGCTGACGAAGGACCGCCTGAAGCGCGCGATCGAAGTCATCGAGGACCGCCTGAACGCCACGGGCGTCGCCGAGATCACGATCACGTCCACGGAGGCGCAGGAGATCGTCGTCGAGCTGCCGGGCCGTACGGCAGAGCAGATTCGCGATATCAAGGCCCTGATCGAGCGCAACGGCCAGCTCCAGTTCCGGATCGTCGCGGAGCAGTCTCTCCAGACCGCGCAGCGAGGCCAGCGCGAGGCGGGCAAGGCCGCCGGACTGAACATCGGGGCGCCCCCCGGTTACGCGTGGTTCCCGCAGTCGGACGGCGGACCGGAACTGCTCGTGAAGACGCCGGAGCAGCCGCTGAAAGACGAGCTCGACCGGCTTCTGAAGAAGGGCGCCTCCGAGGACTCCCCGGAGGTCAAGGCCGCGCGAGCGAAGTACGACGAGGCCGCGCGCAACGAGGTGTTCACCGGGGACCAGCTCGTGAAGACCGACATCCATCGCCAGACGATGCAGATCGTCGTGTTCTTCGAGTTCAGGGACGACCGCAAGCCCTACTTCGGCGCCTTCACCGAGAAGAACATCGGCGAGCCGATGGCGATCATCCTCGACGGTTCGATCAACTCGTCGCCGAACATCAAGAGCAGGCTCCCGGGCGAAGGCATCATCGAAGGCGGCGGCAGCATCGGGTTCAAGGAGTCGGAGGCGAGGGCTCTCGCGATCGTCCTCGAGTCCGGCTCGACCGGCATCAACCTCACGCTCTCGCGCGAGGAGTCGCTCGGCCCGAGCCTCGGCGAGGTGGCGATCGAGCGAGGCCTGTGGTCGGTGATCGTCGGGCTCGGTCTCGTCGTCGTGACGATCTTCTACTACTACCGGCTTCCCGGGATGGTCGCGAACTTCGCGCTCCTCCTCAACATCGTGATCCTGATGGGCGTCCTCGCGTTCTTCCGCGCGGCACTGACGCTCCCCGGCATTGCCGGAATCGTGCTCACGCTCGGCATGGCCGTCGACGCGAACGTGCTCATCTTCGAGCGTTACCGCGAGGAACGTCACCGCGGCAAGAGCGTCACCGAGGCGATCACCGCGGGCTACGACCGCGCGATGAGCGCGATCATCGACAGCAACGCGACCACGATCCTCACGGCGATCGTGCTCATCGTGATGGGATCGGGTTCCGTGAAGGGCTTCGGCGTCACGCTGACGGTCGGCCTGCTCGCGTCGATGTTCACCAGCGTGTACGTGACGCGCTGGATCTTCGACTGGGCCACCGACCGCGGAATCGTGAAGGACCTCGTGCTCGGACCGGACAAGAAGACGCCGACTTTCGACTTCATGCGCAAGCGGCGTTGGTTCACGTTCCCCTCGTCGATCCTCATGATCCTCGGAGCGTTCGCCTATCTCGCGCGTGACGACTACGAGAAACGGGACCTCGAGTTCGTCGGCGGCCAGGAGGCGGTCATCCAGCTCGCCCGCGCCATCACGCCCGCGGAGGCCGACCGGCTCGTCAAGTCGGATGCCCGCTACGCCGAGGCTTCCATCGTGACGCTGGCGTCCGAGGGCATCGAAGGGGACGTCAAGGCCGGCGAGACGAACCGGTTCCGCCTCCGCACGAAAGCGGCGACGTCGGTGCAGGGTGAGGCGTTCGTCGCCCACCTTAACGAGGCATTCAAGGATCTCCTCGTCCCTCCGCCATTCGGCGACGTCGTGGTCGAACCGCCGAAGGCGGGTGTCGCGAGGGCTGCGCTCACGGTCCACACCGTCGGCCCCGCCGGCGACCCGGCGCAGTGGAAGACGGCGCTCGCCGCCGCGGGCTTCGTCTCGCCCGAGGCAACGGCCGACCCCGCCGCCCCCAACCTGATAAGGCTCTCCGTCGGCGACCCCGCGGCGAACGCGTCGGCCGAGACCGTGAAGGCGCGAGTGGGCCAGGCGATGAAGGAGATCCAACCGAAGGTCACGCTCTCCGACCCGATGCCCGCGAAGTCGTTCCTGGAAAAGAGCCGGGCCGAGGACCTGTACCTATCCGCCGTCTGGGCGGTCATCGTCTCCCTCTTGATCGAGATCGTGTACATCCGCATCCGGTTCGCCGACTACAGCCACGGCTTCGCGGCGGTCGTCGCGATCATCCACGACGTCGCGATCACGCTGGGCGCGGTCGCGGTGGCCGATCACTTCGGTCTCGTCTACGCGAAGGTCAACCTCGTGCTGATCGCCGCGTTCCTCACGCTCATCGGCTACTCGATGAACGACAACATGGTCGTGTTCGACCGTATCCGCGAGACGCTCGGCAAGCGGCGCGTCGTCACGTCGTCGCTCATCAACGACGCCGTGAACCTGACGCTCGTGCGCTCGATCCGCACGTCGGTGACGGTCTTCGCGGTCGTGCTCGCCCAGGCGATCTTCGCCTTCGGCACGGGTTCACCGCTCGAGGGCTTCGCGTTCGTCATGGTCGTGGGCGTCGTCGCGAGCATGTACTCCTCGATCTTCATCGCCGCCCCGCTGCTGCTCTTCCTGCCCGTCTACCTCAAGAAGTTCACCGAACGCCCCTGGGTGACGACCTCGATGATCGTGGGAACGCTCGTCGGCGCGATCATCACGCTCAAGGCGACCGAGCCGGGCGTGCAACTCTGGATCGGCGCGCTGCTCGCCTTCAACATCCCCATCCACTTCCTGCGCTACTTCTTCCCCTGGCTCCTGCACGAGGACCCCGACTCGTTCGTCCAGACGGAGATCGACCGGGAGAACGACGACCGTCCGCTCGTGAAGCCGGGTATCTGACGCACGGACCGGCTCCGCGAGCGATAGCATCGCGGCGCGGAGGGATGCCAACATGGCCGAGGACGCTCCGAACGAGTCGGGACGTGCGAGTCCGGTCGAGGCAACCGAGCGCAGGCCTGCGGCCGAGAACGGCGAACGTGCGGGCGACTTCGAACGCTACGCACTCATCGCGGCGCTGACCCTGGTCGTCCTCTGCCTGCTCATCTGGGACAATTGGCAGGGCAACGGTGGCCCCGCCCCGGCACCTCGAGCCGACCGCACGCTGAAGGTCGAGTTGGGCGGCGCAGGACCCGGGCCGGGGAAGTCGCCCCCCGCCGCGGACGCCCCTCGCGTCACGATCGACGCGCCGCCCGTCGCTCCGCCGCGCTCGCCCCCGCCGGTGCCGCCGGAACGCACGTACTCAGTGCGGAGCGGCGACACTCTCGGCGAAATCGCGAAGCGCGAACTGGGCTCGGCGTCGCGGGCCGGCGAGATCGCGCGGCTGAACGGAATCTCCGACCCGGCGAAGATACGGGAGGGCGAGGTCCTCCGCATCCCGGCGAAGTAGTCACGGGGTCCGGGTCAGAGCCCGCAGGTCCTCCTCGATCTTCGCGGCATCACGCGGAGCCGCGTGGATGCGCAGAACGACGATGTCGTCCTCGTAGCGCCGCTCGGTCACCGTGGCACGCTCGTCGATGAACGCCAGGAGGCGCCCAGCGCCCGCCGGCACCCTCAGTTCGAGCGCAACGTTGGCCGATTGCGCGACACCCGCGACCCGGCCCTCGAGCTCCGCGATGCCGGCCCCGCTCTTCGCCGACACCCCGATGCCGCCCGGCGTGGAATCGATCAGGCTCTGGGCGAGCAGCCGATCGCGTACGGCGTCGAGCTTGTTGAACACCACGAGTCGCCGACTCGCGCGCGCGCCGATTCCGTCCAGGGTCTCGTCCACGACTCTCATCTGCAGTTCCGCGTCCGGATTCGAAGTGTCGACCACGTGCAGGAGGAGGTCTGCGTCGATCGCCTCGGCCAGGGTCGACTGGAACGACGCCACGAGATGGTGCGGCAGGTCCCGGATGAACCCGACCGTGTCGGAGAGGAAGACGCGCGTGTTCCCGGGTAGCTCCCAAGCGCGGGTCTGCGTGTCGAGCGTGGCGAAGAGCTTGTCCTCGATGAAAGCGTCGGCGCCGGTCAGCCGGTGGAGCAGCGTGCTCTTCCCGGCATTCGTGTATCCGACGAGTGAGACCTTGAAATACTGGCGTCGCGCGGCGGACTGGCTGGCCCGCTGGCGCTCCACCACCTCGAGCTGACGCTTCAGGACGGAGATCCGTTTCCCGATGATCCGCTTGTCCTCTTCGATCTGCTTCTCGCCCGGGCCGCGCGATCCGATCGCGCCCTCCATCCGCTCGAGGTGGGTCCACATTCGCTTGAGCCGCGGTTTCTGGTACTCCATCTGCGCGAGTTCCACCTGCAGCGCAGCCTGCTTCGAGCGGGCCCTCGTGGCGAAGATGTCGAGGATGAGGCGACTGCGGTCGACGATGCTGCGGCCGATCTCCTTCTCGAGATTGCGCTCCTGCGCCGGCGAGAGATCGTTGTCGAAGATCACGACGTCGGCGTTCGAGGCCGCCGCGAGCGCGGCAACCTCCCTGGCCTTGCCGCGACCTATGAAGAACGCCGCGTCCGGACGAGGCCTGCGCTGCACGACCTCCCCGACGACCAGCGCACCTGCGGTCGCCGCGAGACGTTTCAGTTCGGCCAGCGGCGCCTCCGCCGAGTCGGGCGCGTCCGGCAGTTCGACCCCCACGACGACGGCGCGCTGGGCGCCGTGAGCCGACGGATCGCGCTCCACCCCTTCGGTTCGTGACTTCACGCGACGACTCCGCGCGCGGTTGCAAGCGGAACGATCCTCGTCGCCTCGTCTCTCTTCTGGACGATGTGCGCGAGGAACGATGCGTCATCGCGGGCTGGGTGGTCGGTCCGCCAGTGAACTCCTCGCGTCTCGCAGCGGAGCAATGCCGCCTCGACCAGGAGTTCGGCCAGGATGCAGAGGTTCTGGGCTTCCAGACCGCGCTGATCGGGCATCGTCCTGGTCAGCTCGAGCCGGTTCCAACGCCGAAGTTCGGCCAGCGCGTCGGTGAGGTCGCGTCCGTCACGCTGCACGCCCGCCCGGCGCCAGACGAGGCTCTCGACCGATCTGAGAAGGTCGTTCACGTCCAACTCGCCGGCCGCCGGTCCCGGACCGGCTCCCGCCAGATCGCGCGCGATCGGGCGGCCGGCCTTCGATGCATCGAGCGCGGCCGCCGTTCCCGCGCGCCCGCCGGCAACCATGCCCTCGAGCAGGCTGTTCGACGCCAGGCGGTTCGCGCCGTGGAGCCCGCTGGACGTCGCCTCGCCCGCGGCGAAGAGGCCGGCGAGATCCGTCCTGCCGTCGAGATCGACGACGACTCCACCAACCGTGTAGTGAGCGGCCGGGCGAACCGGCAGCAGGTCGCGCCTGACATCCAGCCCGACGGCCAGACCGGTCTCGACCACTCCCGGAAGGCGCTCGGCGAGCCGATCGGGATCGATCTGACGGAGATCCAGGAACACGTGCGTGAAACCGTTGGCGAGCATGTGCGACACCATGGCACGACTCACCACGTCGCGCGGAGCGAGCTCAGCCCGCTCGTCGTACGACCCGAGGAACCGGTCGCCCTTCGGATCGATCACGATGGCTCCCTCTCCTCGGGCGGCCTCCGATACGAGCTTGCGCGGCGCCCCGGGAACGTAGAGCACCGTCGGATGGAATTGCATGAACTCCATGTCCCGGAGCGCCGCACCCGCCCGATAGGCCATCGCAATCCCGTCGCCGGTCGTCACTGCGGGATTCGTGCTCTCACGGAAGAGACGAGCCGCACCGCCGGTCGCCAAAACGACCGATCCCCCCCAGACGACGCGGATCTCGCCCTTGACGTCGGCCAGCACGCCTACGCAGCGCCCGTCGTCGGTGAGCAGATCGATCGCGAACGCGCCCTCGGACACACGAACGCCCTCCGCTTCGCTCACGGCGCGAGTGAGCGCCAACTCGATCTGGCGCCCCGTGGAGTCCGCATGAGCGTGGGCGACCCGCCGCACTCGATGTCCTCCCTCGCGTCCGAGGAGCAGGGCTCCGTCTTGCGCCCCGCGGTCGAAGGGCACGGCCAGCCTCTCGAGAGCCTCGATCGCACGCGGCCCGTCGCCCACGACCGACCGCACCACGTCCTCGTGGCACAAGCCATCTCCGGCCGCGAGCGTGTCCTGTACGTGCATCTCGATCGAATCGTCAGGCCCGATCGCAGCAGCGACTCCAGCCTGCGCGTAGAGAGTGTTGCTCTCGACGCGCGTGTCCTTGGTCAGCGCTAGGACGTTTGCCCCCCTCTGAGCGGCTGCAAGGACCGCTGCGTTCCCGGCGATGCCCGTGCCGACCACCACGACATCGGCGAACACCTGCGGCAACGAGCGTGCATCGAACGTCCGAAGGAACCTGGGTACGCTGCTCACCGTGCCATGCTACGTATGCGCCCGCCGCGCCGCACGGAACGCCCCGACCCGCAGCACGGAGTGACGATCCGTCTGACAATCCTACAGGTCAGCAGCCACGCCGTTCGTCCGAAGCGGCGCCCGCGCGGCGCCAACCTCCGCCATGCTCATCGCGGCCGTGGAGGCGGCCGGGATCGAACCGGCGACCTACGACTTGCAAAGCCGTTGCTCTACCAACTGAGCTACGCCCCCGGCACGGCTCCGTCGCCGCGAACCGCGTGGTGGGCCAATGAGGACTCGAACCTCAGACCTCGCGCTTATCAGGCGCGTGCTCTAGCCACCTGAGCTACTGGCCCTACGCGGATCGCGAAGAATAGGAAGCACGCTCGCGACACGCATCGAAAAAAGGCATGCGCTCGGACACCCCAGCCTCACGTCACGGCCCTGCCCCGAAACGCAAAGACCCGCCCTTTCGGGCGGGTCTGAGCGAGTTTTGGACCTGGCGGCGACCTACTCTCCCGCGACAATCGTCGCAGTACCATCGGCGCGACCGGCTTAACGGCCGTGTTCGGAATGGGAACGGGTGTTTCCCGGCCGCTATGGCCACCAGGATATCTTTTTTGAAATCGAGACGCGTCACGAGCACCGATCAACCGAGAGCATGGACTATCAAACCGGCCCTCACTGTGCGCGCTCTGAGCGACGCGCAGGAAGGCGGCCAAGCCTGTCGGCAGTTAGTACCGGTTGGCTGAACGCCTTGCGGCGCTTACACCTCCGGCCTATCAACGTCGTAGTCTTCGACGTGCCTCAGGGAAGTTTCGTTTTGGGACAGGCTTCGCGCTTAGATGCTTTCAGCGCTTATCCGAACCGGTCATAGCTACCCGGCAGTGCCCCTGGCGGGACAACCGGAACACCAGCGGACCGTCCCCCCAAATCCTCTCGTACTAAGGGGAGACTCCCTCAAACTTCCTTTACCCACAGTAGATAGGGACCGACCTGTCTCACGACGGTCTGAACCCAGCTCACGTACCGCTTTAATGGGCGAACAGCCCAACCCTTGGGACCTCCTTCAGCCCCAGGATGCGATGAGCCGACATCGAGGTGCCAAACCTCCGCGTCGATATGGACTCTTGGCGGAGATCAGCCTGTTATCCCCGGAGTACCTTTTGTCAGATAGGCGACGTCCCTTCCATACGGCAACGCCGGATCACTAAGCCCTGCTTTCGCATCTGCTCGACCCTTCAGTCTCGCAGTCAAGCTCCCTTGCACCTTTGCGCTCTACGTGCGATTGCCAACCGCACTGAGGGAACCTTTGGACTCCTCCGTTACCCTTTTGGAGGATACCGCCCCAGCAAAACTGCCCACCTAGCACGGTCCCACGGCCGGATAACGGTCGTGGTTAGAAACCTATCAAGATCAGGCTGGTATTTCACTGACGGCTCTGCCCGAACCGGAATCCGGACTTCGAAGCCTCCCAGCTATGCTACGCAGACCAGGACAAGTGTCAATACTAGGCTACAGTAAAGGTTCACGGGGTCTTTCCGTCTAGCTGCGGGTAGGCGGCATCTGCACCGCCACTGCAATTTCGCCGAGTCCCTCGTGGAGACACTGAAGCTGTCATTACACGATTCGTGCGGGTCGGAACTTACCCGACAAGGAATTTCGCTACCTTAGGACCGTCATAGTTACGGCCGCCGTTAACCGGGGCTTCAGTTCGAAGCTTCTGCCTTGCGGCATGACCTCTTGCCTTGACCTTCCGGCACCGAGCACGTGTCAGCCTACATAAGAAACCGGTGATTTCCTCGGCAGCCGGATTATAGAGGGTAATGCGACCATCCGTTCCGACGACAATCACC
>JANNHP010000076.1:0-32065 GCA_031404455.1 Planctomycetia bacterium
CCACGAGACGCGCCGCGGCGTCGGGCAGGTAGTCGAGTCGCACCTCGATGACGTCGCACATCGCCGCCGCGCGCCCCGCGAGGAGGCGCAGGAGCGACGCGGTCGAGCGCGGTCCGTAGGTGCCGACGAGGAGGGTCACGGGGCGCGCATTTCACCGCGGATCGCGCAGGGCAGCGGCGATTTCGCCTCGGGGACGGTCCTGACTTTCGATACTTCCGAGCTCAGTTCCGGGCTCCGGCGGCGGTCGCGACGTCGAGAAGTGCGAACGTGAGGACCGTCCCCGATCCGCCGCGGCGGGCCGGAGATTGGTCGTTCCCGCGGTCGGCGGCGATCGCTATCGTCTGCGCCGTTCGGATCCGAGGGCGCGAGGGCGGAGGAGGATGAGATGGCCGGGATGAGGAGCCTTGCTTTCTGCGCGCTCGCGCTCGCGGCTCTCGCGATCGGAACCGAGTTCGACGCGACCGCGGCGCCGTCGTCCGGGCTGATCGTGCCGCGGCTCGCCGCCAAGTTCCGTCTCGTGCTCGACGGGATGCTCCTGAAGCTCCCGGGCGAGACCGACTACCGCCGCCTGCACGCGTTCAACCACGGCAGCACGGTGCTGCGCGCCGAGTCGCCGAGCCTCGAGAACGACGTCCAGGCGGCCGGCAACGTGTGCCGCGCGCTCGGCAAGACGATCCTCGGGGAGTCGCCGTTCGACGTCCTCATCCCGCAACTGCTCGACGACGTGCACACGAACTCGGTGGACGCGATCGACGACTTCCAGCTCAAGGTCGATCGCTTCGAGTCCGCCAACCCCAAGGTGAGCGTCAAGAAGCAGCGCGCGGCGATCGCCGCCGCGCGAGGACTCGCCGCCGACTCGCTCCTGCAGAGTGACGGCGTCAAGCGGATGTCGGCGCTTTCGAAGGCGCTGGCGAAGCTGAAGAGCGTCCAGAAGTTCGACTTCGTCGCGAAGCCTCCGAAGTCCTGCCGAGTGAAGCCGCTCTCGAAGGGCGAATACGCGCGGGGGCCGGGCACCTTCCTCGAGTACGAGCCGTCGCGGTTCGAGGCCGTCTACTTCCAGGGGAATTGGGGCAACTGCACCGCGAGCGGTCCGCAGGGCGCCGGCGGGACGTTCATCGTGAGTTTCGGTTACTGCACGGGCGAGAACACCGACGAGACGCTCATGACCTTCAACGTGCCCCAGACGGTCGGGACGCACCCCGCGCTGCCGAACCAGGCGGGTTTCCGCCGGGGCAAGGGCTTCGAGAGCAACGTGACGTCGAACTCGTTCATCCGGATCGACGCGATCGACTTCGACGCAGGCTACGTGATGGGGACCTACTCGTTCAACGCGCTACTCGCCTACGGCAACGGCACCGTCGAGTTCCTGCTCTACATCGACAAGACCCCGTGAGCCCCAGGGACGGTCCTGACTTTCGGACTTCTCGCCAGGGACGGTCCTGACTTTCGGACTTCTCGAGCCTGGGACGGCTCTCGCGGGCCTTCGCGACGCGCTAAATGTCCTACATTCAGGACCGTCCCCGAGGAACTCGCGTCCGGCGCGCCGTTGCGTGCCCGGCCTCCTACCGCGGAATCGCGCTTCGCGATTCCGCGCGCGAGAGATCCACCGCGCGCCAGAGATACCAGCTCGCGACGGTGCGGAACGGACGCCAGCGCTCGCCGTGCTTCGCGAGCGCCTTCGGCTTCGGCAGCGCGCGCTTGCCGTACGCGATGCGGAAGCCGTTGCGCACGCCGTAGTCGTGGACGGGCAGCACGTCGGGGCGGCCGAGGCGGAAGATCAGCATCATCTCCACGGTCCACGGGCCGATGCCGCGGATCGCCGTGAGGTGCTCGACGATCGCGGCGTCGTCCATGCGGCGCAGCTTCGCGAGCGGCGGGACGTGGCCGGACGCCTCCTTCGCGGCGAGGTCCTTGATCGCGGCCGTCTTCGCGCGCGAGAGCCCGGCGCCGCGCAGTTGCCCGTCGGGCGCGGCGAGGACGGCCGCCGTCGACGGAAACGCGCCGTTGTCACCGAACGACGTCTTCACGCGCCCGAGGATCGTCGCCGCCGCCTTTGCGGTCAGTTGCTGGTAGACGATCGCCTCGAAGAGCGCCTCGTACGGGCTCTGCATCCGGCCGAACTTCAGCGTGCACGGCCCGACGGCGTCGATGACGCGCGCGAGCTTCGCGTCCGCAGCGCGGAGGTGGTCGAGGACGTCCGGGTGGTCGAGGCGCATTCTGGCCGCCGACTTCTCACCGGGCCGCGACGAGGTTCCCGCGCAGCACCCGCGGGTGTCTCGCCGCGATCCGCAGGAGCGCGAGCGCGGGGCCGCCCGGCGTCGAACGTCCGCGCTCCCAGTCGCGCACCTCGCCGACACCGACTCCGAGGGCGCGGGCGAACTTCGCCTGGGTGAGACCTACGACGCGGCGCAACGCCGCGACGTCGTCCCCGCTCTCGATCCGGCCGGCGATGATCCGCCGCCGCACGGTCGAGTGGATCATCCGCGCGAGATCGGCGCGGGTCAGTTCGGGGATGTCGTCGGTCATGCGTCCCTGCCTCGGGCCCACTCATCGTACTTGCGCCGGTTCGCGGCGTCCTTGGCTCGATCCCAGTCGAAACGCATCGCCCGAACGTAGCCCGCGCCTCCCTCGACCCCGGCCCCCCGCCGAACCCCCCTCCGGGCACGACCCAGGTCACAGCGCGCGAGCGTGCTCCCGCCGTAAGGTCCCGCAACCTGCAACGGGAGTCCCATGAGCCACCGAATCGCCCGTCCGCGTCGAGTCGTCGAAGTCAGGCTGCACGGCCGAGGCGGTCAGGGCGGCGTGACGTGCGCCAAGATCCTGGCCGCCATCTGGGCCGGTCAGGGCAAGAGCGTGCAGAGCTTCGGCGACTACGCCGGCGAGCGGTCGGGAGCCCCGGTCCGGGCCTACACGCGCGTCTCCGACGATCCCATCACCGACCGCAACAAGGTCTACAAGCCGGACCACCTGCTCGTCCTCGACCCGACTCTCCTCGGCGACGAGGTCGTCACCGGACTCGCACCCGGCGGAACCCTGCTCGTCAACACGCCCGAGGACCCGTCGGAGATGGCGAAGCGCTTCCCGGGCTTCCGCACGGCGACGGTGGACGCGACGGCGATCGCGCGGCGGCACGGGATCGGCACGCGCTCGGTCGTCATCGTCAACACCACGATCGCCGGGGCGTTCGCGCGCGCGATGGACCTGCCGCTCGCGGCGCTCGAGGACACGTATCGCAGCCTCGGCTTCGCGTCGAACGTCGCCGCGGCACGCGAGGCGTTCGAGGCCGTGCGGTTCCACGGCGCCGAGGCACCGCGCGGGAACGGCTCGCCACGCCACGCGGTGCCGCACGCCCCCGTCGTCCTCCCGCTCGTGATGCACCGGGAGGGCGCTCCCCCGCCGGTCGCGACCGGAAGCTGGCGGAGCCAGACGCCGCGCTACGTCCACAACCTCGCGCCGTGCAACGCCTGGTGCCCGGCCGGCAACGACGTCGTCGGATTCGTGCAGGCCGTCGCGACGAAGGGCGAGGGCGCCGCCGCGAGCGTGCTCGGTCGCACGACCGCGCTCTCGGGAGTCTGCGGGCGCGTCTGCCCGGCGCCGTGCATGGAGGGCTGCAACCGCCGCGAGTACGACGGCACCGTCAACATCCGCGGACTCGAACGCTGGATCGCCGACCGCGTCCAGGTCGCGGAGACGTCGGTGCCGAGGATCGACGACCCGAAACGGTTCGCGATCGTCGGCGGCGGGCCCGCGGGGCTCTCGGCGGCGTACACGCTCGCGCGCCTCGGGCACGAGGCGACGATCTTCGACGGCGAGAAGGCGCTCGGCGGCGTGCTCCGCACGGGCATCCCGGCGTACCGCCTGCCTCGCGACGTGCTCGACCGCGAGGTGAACGCCATCCTCGCCCTCGGCGTGGACGCGCGCTGCGGCAAGTTCCTCGACAAGGAGGCGATCGCAAGGCTCGGCGACGAGTACGACGCTGTCATCCTCGCGACGGGCCTGCAGAAGCTCCGCTCGCTCGACGTGCCCGGCAAGAGCCTCGCCGGAGTCGAGCAGGGCATCCGGTTCCTGCACAGGGTCAATCTGGAAGGCGGCTCGCCGATCTCCGGACACGTCGTCGTCCTCGGCGGCGGCAACACGGCCCTCGACTGCGCGCGCAGCGCGCTGCGATCGGGGGCGTCGTCGGTGACGGTGGCGTACCGCCGCACGCGCGCCGAGATGCCCGCGATCGCCGAAGAGATCGAGGAGGCCATCCACGAGGGCGTGAAGTTCGCGTACCTCCGCGCGCCGTCTGCGTTCCTCGGGAACGGTCGCGTGACGGCAGTCGTCCTCGCCGAGGTGTCGCTCGGGGAGCCCGATGCGTCGGGCCGCCGCGCGCCGGTCGTCACGAACCGCATGCAGGAGTTCGCCTGCGACGCGGTGCTCCTCGCACTCGGACAGTCGGCGGACCTCTCGAAGCTGCCCGACGGATGGGCCCTCGGCGGCGGCCAGGTGTTCCGCGGGAGCCTTCCGCTCACGGTCTTCGCGGCGGGCGACGTCGCGACCGGCGACGGCACGGTCGCCCACGCGATCGGCGACGGGCGACGCGCCGCGACGCGCGCGCTCTTCGAACTCGGCGCGCAGGCCGAGGTGTTCGAACGGCCGGACCGCAACCGGGCGGTGCCCGTCACCGATCTGCGCCTCGATCACTTCGCGAAGGCGGAGCCCGCGCGCGAGCGTCTCGCGCCCGTGGCGGAACGGATGCGGACCTTCGACGAAGTCAGTCTCGGACTCGCGGACCAGCTCGAGGCGCACCGCTGCTTCTCGTGCGGCGCGTGCACGCGCTGCGACACGTGCCTCGTCTACTGCCCCGAGGGCGTGATCCGCCGGGCGGAGGGCGACTACGCCGTGGATTACACGAACTGCAAGGGCTGCGGCATCTGCGTAGCCGAGTGCCCGCGCAAGGCGATGGAGATGACGGCATGACCACGGAACTCATCTCCGCGAACCACGCCTGCGCGCTGGCCGCCACGCTCGCGGCGCGCGCGAACCGCACGGCGCGCGGCTTCGGCAGCGGCGTCTACCCCATCACGCCGCAGACCGAGTGCATCGAGCTCCTCTGCAAGCAGGAGATCGAGAAGGGCCACGTCGTCCGCGTGGAGAGCGAGCACAGCGCGATGGCGGTGTGCATCGGCTTCGCGCTCGGCGGCGCGCGCACGTTCACGGCCTCGTCGAGCAACGGCCTCGCGTACATGGCCGAGAACGTCTACGCCGCCGCCTTCTACCGGCTGCCTGTCGTGATGATGGCCGTCAACCGCACGCTCGGCCCGCCGTGGAACATCTGGGTCGACCACGGCGACACGCTGATGCTCCGCGACTCCGGCTGGATCCAGCTCTACTGCGAGGACAACCAGGAGGTCGCGGACTCGACGCTGCTCGCGTACCGCCTCGCCGAGGACCACCGCATCCTCCTGCCGGTGATGGTGTGCCAGGACGCGTTCGTCCTCTCGCACACGATGATGATGACGGACATCCCGACGCAGCGTCAGGTGGACGGGTTCCTTCCCCCGCTCGACCTCCCGCACCGGCTGACCGGCCGCCCCCGCGTCGTCGGCGGACTCGACTTCCCGCACGAGACCGAGGTGCACAGGAAGGAGCTCGCTGCCGCGATGGCCGCGGTGCCCGGCGTCTACGCAGAGGTGCAGGACGCGTTCGAGAGCGTGTTCGGGCGGCGCCCCGCCGACGCCGTCGTGCCGTACCGCATGGACGACGCCGACGCGGTCATCGTGTCGATGGGCACGACGGCGAGCACCGTCCGCACGGCCGTCGACGAGGCGCGGGCGAAGGGCATCCGCGTCGGTTCGTTGCGAGTGCGCATGTTCCGTCCGTTCCCGTACGAGCCGCTCACCCGCCTCCTCGCGGGGGCGACGCGCGTGGCTGTCCTCGACCGCGACATCTCGCCCGGCATGGGCGGGGTGCTCTGGTCGGAATCGCGCGGGTGCGCGTCGCGCGACGCGATCGTGCAGGGCTACATGCTCGGCGTGGGCGGCGGCGACGTCCGGCCGGCGCACGTCGCCCGCGTCCTCGACGACCTGCTCGGGCGCACGGTCGCGGGCACGCCCGAGCTGATGGAGGTGGCGGGATGACGACCGAGCCGTTGCTCCGGGGCATGTCCCAGACGCTGCGCGACCGTGCGCTCCCGCTGCTGCGCCCCGGGAACACGAACTGCGGCGGATGCGGGATGTCGATCGGGCTGAACTTCCTGTCGCGCGCGATCGCCGACCGCCAGGTCCAGCTCGTCGTCCCCGCGTGCTGCGGGATCGTCACGGGCGGCGCGTATCCGTACTCGGCGTACGGCGCGCCCGTCGCCGCGTCGGCGTTCGCGTCCGCGGCGGCCGTGGCCACGGGCCTCGCGCACGCGGCGCGGCTGAACGACGAGCCGACGCGTGTGATCTGCTGGGCCGGCGACGGCGGCACGTACGACATCGGCATGGCCACGGTGTCGGCCGCGGCGGAGCGCGACGAGGACATCCTCTACATCTGCTACGACAACGAGATCTACGGCAACACGGGCGGCCAGCGCTCGTCGGCCACGCCGCTCGGCGCCGTGACGACCACGACGCCCTCGGGCAAGACCGTCGGCAAGAAGGACATCCTCGGGATCATGGCTGCCCACCGCGTGCCGTACGCGGCGTCGATCTCGCTGGCGCACCCCGAGGACGCGCTGCGCAAGATGCGGTATGCGGTCGACTCGCGCGGGTTCCGCTTCCTGCACATCCTCTCGCCGTGCCCGACCGGCTGGAAGTCCGAGCCCTCCGAGGGGATCGAGCTGATCCGTCTCGCCGTGCGGTCGGGTCTCTACCCGGTCCTCGAGATCTTCGAGGGACGGCGCTTCTCGATCGACGTGGAGCCCTCGTTCGACGAGGGAGCGCTCGATCGCTACTTCGCCGCGCAGGGCCGCTTCCGCGGCACGCGGGACGACCTCGCCGCGATCCGGGAAGCCATTCGGGCGCAGTGGACCGATCTGAAGTACAGAGTTGAAGGAGGATCCCGATGACCGATCCCACGACGAAGAAGACGACCGGCGCGCCCGCGTGCAAGTCGGGCGAGGTGTTCTGCCGCCGCATCAAGCTCCCGATGTCGATGGCCGAGCACAAGTCCTGCCCCTACTGCTTCGGCAAGGAGTCGGACATCAAGACCGGCGAGCACGGGAAGTTCTGCGACTTCGAAGAGGGCAAGGACCCGATCCACTTCGGATTTCCCGAGACGTAGTCGTCGTCGCGGCGCGCGGTGCCCCGTTGCCGAAGCCGATCGCCCGCGCAAGCTGACCGCCTGCGAGCGCGCCCACGCCGATCGAGATGAGGGTCGTCTTGCCCGGGTTCTCCCGGACGAACTCGCGGCCGCCTTCGACCAGTTCACCGACGGACTTCTCCGCGAGGTGGTCCTTCGCCTCGACGACCTGGTCCTTCATGCGCTTCGCGGTGATGTCACCTTCCGGGCAGGTCGCTCGCGGCCTGAGCACCCGGGCGCCCGCTCCATCCCTGCAGGATCCGCACGTAGTTCCCTCGTTCGTACGCGGCGGGGTCGGGGCAGCGCGCGTGGTTCATGCTCCCTGTGAGCTGCGCGACGGACTCGTACTCGTGCTCGGCGAGCCAGTCGCGCACGCCGTCGATCATCGTGCGCAGGTGCTCCGGACCCGCACGCAGGAGCGCCGAGCTGACCTGGACGGCGCAGGCGCCGGCCATCATCGCCTTGATCGCGTCCGCGGCCGTGTGCACGCCGCCGCTCGCCGCGAGCGACATCTTCGTCTGCCACGATAGGATGGCGAGCCAGCGCACGCGCAGGAGGAGTTCCGTCGAGTCGGAGAGCTGGAGCGCGCGCGTGACTTCGAGCCGTTCCGGGTCGATGTCGGGCTGGTAGAAGCGGTTGAAGAGGACGAGTCCGTCGGCGCCCGCCTCCTCGATGCGGCGCACGAGGTTCGGCAGCGACGAATAGAAGGGCGAGAGCTTCACGGCGAGCGGAATGCGCACCTCGCCGCGAACGGTGCGCACGATCTCGACCACCCGGTCCTCGACGTCGGTGGCGGACGCGCCGGGATCGGTCGGGACGGAGTAGACGTTCAGCTCGAGCGCGTGGGCACCCGCCTCCTCCACGAGCCGCGCGTACTCCAGCCAGCCGCCCGGCGTCGTCCCGTTGAGCGACGCGATCACGGGCACCGCGACCGCCGCACGGATGCGCCGGATCTGCTCGAGATACGACTCCGGCCCGAGCGCGAACACGGAGGCGTGCGGGAAGTACGACGTCGCCTCGGCGCTGCTCTCGGCGTTCGCCTCGATACCGGAGTGCGCAGCGAGCTGGCCCTGCGTGATCTGCTCCTCGAAGAGCGAGTGCATCACGATCGCCGCGGCGCCCGCGTCCTCGAGCCGGCGCACGAGGCCGAGGTCGTCGACCATCGGCGAGGCGCCCGGCATCAGCGGGTGCGCGAGCGACAGGCCCAGGTAGCGCGTGGTGAGGTCCATCGGGTTCACCCGTCCTTCGCCGCGGCGGGCGCGGCTGGTCCGTGGACCGTCGCGGCGATGAGTTCGTACGCCGCCCGGCGCTCGCGGACGGCGGCATCGGCCTCGGCGACGAGCCGCGCGTAGCGCTCGGGGTCCTTCAGCTCCACGACGCGGAAGCGGCCCTCGTTCCGCATGTACTCGGCGACGGACGCCTTCGGCGGCGCGGAGTCGAGTTTGAGCCGCGGCTCGCCTGACGCCGACCGCCGCGGGTCGAAGCGGTAGAGCGGCCACGCTCCGGACTCGACGGCGAGCCGCTGCTGCTCGGGGCTGCGCCAGAGGTCGTACCCGTGCGCGATGCAGGGGCTGTGCGCGATGACGAGCGACGGCCCGCCGTACGAGTCGGCCTCGACGAGCGCCTTCACCGTCTGCGCGTCCTTCGCCGCGAACGCGACGCCCGCGACGTAGACGTGGCCGTAGGTCATCGCGAGACGGCCGAGGTCCTTCTTCCCCGTCTCCTTGCCGGCCGAGGCGAACTTCGCCGCGGCGCCGATCGGCGTCGCCTTCGACTGCTGGCCGCCGGTGTTGGAGTAGACCTCGGTGTCGAGGACCAGCACGTTGACGTCGTGCCGCGTCGAGAGCACGTGGTCGAGGCCGCCGAAACCGATGTCGTACGCCCAGCCGTCGCCGCCGACGATCCAGACGCTCTTCCTGACGAGCCACTCCGCGAAGACGCCGAGCCGCCGCGCGTCGTCGCCGTCGATGCGCGGGAGCCGCGCCCGGAGCGCCGCCACGCGTTCGCGCTGCGCGGCGATGCCGACCTCGTCCGACTGGCCGTCCTCGATGAGCGGCACGGCGAGCTCACTGCCGAGCGTCCCCGCGAGACGCCGCACGAGATCGCGAGCGTGGTCCGTGTGCGAATCGAGGGCGAGGCGCATGCCGAGTCCGAACTCGGCGTTGTCCTCGAAGAGCGAGTTGGCCCAGGCGGGGCCGCGGCCCTGCGCGTTCGTGCGCCACGGCGTCGTCGGCAGGTTGCCGCCGTAGATCGACGAGCAGCCCGTGGCGTTCGCGACGAGGAGACGGTCGCCGAAGAGCTGTGACAGGAGCTTCACGTACGGCGTCTCGCCGCAGCCCGCGCACGCGCCCGAGAACTCGAAGAGCGGTTCGAGGAGTTGCGTGCCCTTCACGTCGAGGGCGACGCGCCTGCGGTCGGTCGCGGGGATGCCCGAGAAGAACGAGAAGCTCTCGCGCTCGATCGCGCGGTGCTCCGACGCGGGCGACATGTCGATCGCCTTGTGCCGCGGGTTCGACTTGTCCTTCGCCGGGCAGACGGCGACGCAGAGCGAGCAGCCCGTGCAGTCCTCGGGCGCGACCTGGATCGTGTAGAGCGAGCGCGCGGGCTCGGCGCCCTTCCACTCGGTGGACCGGAAGCCCGCCGGCGCCGACGCCGCGACGCCCGGGTCGTAGACCTTCGCGCGGATCGCGGCGTGCGGGCAGACGAAGACGCACTTGTTGCACTGGATGCAGATCTTCGGGTCCCAGATCGGGATGTCCGGCGCGATCGCCCGCTTCTCCCACTGCGACGTGGCCACGGGCCACGAGCCGTCCACGGGGAAAGCACTCACGGGGAGGAGGTCGCCGTGGCCGGCGAGCATCGCAGCCGTGACGCGCTGCACGAAGTCCGGCGCCTCCGCGGGCACCGCGGGCGGACGCGTCCGCGACGACGAGACGCGCGCCGGCACCGCGACCTCGTGGAGGTGGCCGAGCGCCTGGTCCACCGCGGCGTAGTTGCGCCGCACGACCTCGAGTCCCCGCTTGCCGTACGCCTTGTCGACGGCGGCCTTGATCGCGCGCAGCGCGTCCTCGCGCGGCAGCACCTCGGAGAGCGCGAAGAAGCACGTCTGCATCACCGTGCTGATGTGGCGTCCGAGGCCGAGTTCCTTCGCGATCGAGTAAGCGTCGATGACGAAGAAGCGCAGTCTCCGCGCGACGATCGTCTCCTGCGCCTCGCGCGGCAGCGAGTCCCAGGCGTCCGCGGGGGCGGCCGCGGTGTTGAGCAGGAGCGTCCCGCCCGGCGCCGCGAACTCGAGCACGTCGAGGCGCTCCATCAACCGGGGCTGGTGGCAGGCGATGAAGTTCGCGCTGCGAATGCGGTACGTGGAGCGGATGCGCCGCGGCCCGAACCGGAGGTTCGACACGGTGACCGCACCCGCCTTCTTCGAGTCGTAGACGAAGTACCCCTGCGCGTGGCGGCCCGCGTCCTCGCCGATGATCTTGATGCTGTTCTTGTTGCTGCCGACGGTGCCGTCGGAGCCGAGGCCGAAGAAGAGCGCCCGCACGACGTCGGGCGGTTCGATGTCGAACTCTGCGTCGAACGGCAGCGAGCGGTGCGTCACGTCGTCCACGATGCCGACGGTGAAGTGGTTCCGCGGCTTCGGCGCGGCGAGGGCGTCGAACACGGCCTTCACCATCGCCGGCGTGAACTCCTTGCTCGAGAGGCCGTAGCGCCCGCCGACGATCCTCGGATCCGTCGCGAACGGAGAGCGTTCCTCCGCGCGCGCCTCGGCGAAGGCGGTCACCACGTCGAGGTAGAGCGGGTCGCCGGTGGCGCCTGGTTCCTTCGTCCGGTCGAGGACGGCGATGCGCTTCGTCGCCCTCGGGAGCGCCGCGAGGAACGCCTCGGCGGCGAACGGGCGGTAGAGGCGGACCTTCAGCACGCCCACCTTCTCGCCGCGCGCGACGAGCCACTCCACGGTCTCCTCGGCCGTCTCGGCGCCCGAGCCCATGAGCACGATCACGCGTTCCGCCGCGGGGTGCCCCTCGTACTCGAAGAGTCCGTACCGGCGCCCCGTGAGCGCCGCGAACCGTTCCATCACCCGCGCGACGACGCCGGGACAGCGGTCGTGGAACGCGTTCGCCGCCTCGGCCGCTTGGAACCACGTGTCCGGGTTGGCGGCGGTGCCGCGGATGACGGGATGATCCGGCGTCAGCGCGCGGCGGCGGTGCGCGGCGATGGCGTCCTCGTCGTAGAGCGCGACGAGGTCGGCGTCGGCGAGCGACTCGTACCGCCCGATCTCGTGCGACGTGCGGAAGCCGTCGAAGAAGTGCATGAAGGGGACACGCGACTCGTACGTCGCCGCGGTCGCGATCGCAGCGAAGTCCTGCGCCTCCTGCGCGTTGCCCGCGCAGAGCATCGCGAAGCCCGTCTGGCGGCAGGCCATCACGTCGGAGTGGTCGCCGAAGATCGAGAGCGAGTGCGTCGCGAGCGTGCGCGCGGCGACGTGGAGGCAGAAGGGGATCAGTTCCCCGGCGATCTTGTAGAGGTTCGGGATCATCAGGAGGAGGCCCTGCGACGCCGTGAAGGTGGTCGTGAGCGCTCCCGCGAGGAGCGCCCCGTGGACCGCGCCCGCGACGCCCGCTTCCGACTGCATCTCCACGATCCGCGGGACCGCGCCCCAGACGTTCGTCCGCCCGGCGGCGGACCACTCGTCGCACGACTCCGCCATGGGCGACGACGGCGTGATCGGGTAGATCGCGATCACTTCCGAGCTTCGGTGCGCGACCGAGGCGGCGGCCTCGTTGGCGTCGGCTGTGACGATGCGGCGGGCGGTGGTTCCGGAGGTGGCCATGCGGACGTGAGCGTAGTCCCGCGCCGGGAGCGCGGCGTGTGACCGGAGTCATGCCCGGCGGTGATCGCTGCGTCGGCGCGAGCCTGACGATCCGGTAGCCTCATCGGCGCCCGCGAACAGGAGACCGCCATGGAACTCGCGCTCGACTACGCCTCCGTCCACGCGAAGGACTTCGAAGCCTCGCTCTACGAGTTCCTCCGCATCCCCTCGATCTCGGCCCAGCCCGCGCACGCCGCCGACGTGAAGCGCTCGGCCGTGTGGCTCGCGGCGCGGATGGAGAAGGCCGGGCTCCGCGCCGAGGTCGTCGAACGCGCAGGCAAGCACCCGCTCGTCTACGCCGAGGGGCCGCACGTGCCGGGTGCCGCGACGTTGCTCGTCTACGGCCACCACGACGTCCAGCCCGTCGATCCGCTCCACGAGTGGGAGACGCCGCCCTTCGAGCCGACGATGAAGGACGGGATGCTGCGCTGCCGCGGTTCGGCGGACGACAAGGGCCCCACGCTCGGCATGGTCTGCGCCGCGGAGGCATGGACGAAGGGCGCGGGCGGTCTGCCGCTGAACCTGAAGTTCGTCGTCGAGGGCGAGGAGGAGTCGGGCGGCGACCACCTCGCGCTCTACATCCGCGAGAACGCGGAGAAGCTGAAGGCCGACGCGCTCGCGATCCTCGACGTCCCCGCGTTCCAGGCCGGCGGCCCCGCGCTCGCGTACGGCCTGCGCGGCATCCTCACGCTCGAGATCCGCGTCGAGGGGCCGAACCGCGATCTCCACTCCGGCGGCTACGGCGGCTCCGTCGAGAACCCGGCGGAGATCGTGGCGCGGATCGTGGCGAGTTGCCGCGAGACGAACGGGTCGATCGCGATCGACGGCCTCTACGACGACGTCACGCCGTCCAGCGCGGCGGAACGCGAACGCATCAACGAGTTGCCTTGCGACGAGGAGGCGTTCCGTGCGGAGACCGGCGCGCCGGCACTCTGGGGCGAGCCCGGATTCGGACTGTACGAACGTCTCTGGACGCGGCCGACGGTCGAGGTCAACGGCATCTTCGGCGGCTACTCGGGCGCCGGGTCGAAGACGATCATCCCCGCGTGGGCGGGCGCCAAGCTCTCGCTCCGTCTCGTCCCCGACCAGAACCCCGACCGCGTGTTCGAATGCGTGAAGAAGCACATCGAGACGCACTGTCCGAAGACCGTGAAGCTCACGATCACGAAGGGCCACGGCGCCGCGGCGATCTTCACGCCGCCCTCCGGCGAGTGGGCGGAGAAGGCTCTGCGCGCGCTCGGCGACGCCTACGACTGCGAGCCGAAGCTGATGCGCTGCGGCGGGTCCATCCCGATCGCGCAGGTGTTCCACGAAGTGCTCGGTCTGCCGCCGCTCCTCCTCGGCACGTACACCCCCGGCGAACGCGCTCACGCGCCGAACGAGCGCTACCCGCTCGGCGACTTCCACGGCGCGGTGCGGACGGGGGTGCGGCTGTATGGGATGGGCGCGCGGAGTCTGTAGCGCGATGACGAGAGCGAGCCCGCGCCACGCGCTCCCCGCATTGCTGCTCGTCGCCGCGTGCGCAACGGCGCCCGACGACCCCGCCACGACGGCGCCGCCGCAGCCGAAAGTCGTCGAACTTCCCGACGCGGCGCGACCGCCGGATTCGTTCGACGCAGTGGTCGTGGACGTG
The DNA here is from genome assembly GCA_031404455.1 of Planctomycetia bacterium. Lineage (GTDB taxonomy): Bacteria > Planctomycetota > JAJSAM01 > JAJSAM01 > JAJVHW01 > JANNHP01. Next base: position 13,773 of record JANNHP010000076.1, read on the forward strand.
GTCGTGAGGTCACGGCCGAAGCGCCTGCTGCGGCCCACAACCGCCGTGATGGAGTTCGCGCCGTCCGACCGCTTCTGGCTGGAGAGCACGGACTCGGCGGCGTTCAAGGTCACGCTTCGGCGCGAGGAGGGCGGCCTCCTCGCCATCGCGCCGTGCGACGCAGACTTCCCGGTGGGCACGCTCGAGAACGGCGAGTCGGTGACGCTCTCGCTGATCGGCCGCATCCCCGGGTTCGACGACGACGCGCGTCCGAGACAGGGCGCGAGCGACGTGGTCCCGCGGTCGCGGTGAGCGGCGGCGTCCGGGCGAGCAGTCGAGCCGTTCCGGTAGTATCCCCGCGTGACTCGATCCGAGACCGAAGAGGCGCATCTCGACGAGCTTCGATCGAAGCTGGCCGACTTCGGGGTGACGCTCTTCGAGCGCCCGCACGCGGTTCCTTCGACCCCTACCCCCGACGAGTACGCCGCACTCATCGTCGATCTCGCTCGCAGCGGCGATCCTCGACTTGCACACGCCATCCCCTGCCTGCTCGCGGTCCACGACGGCGATCTCGCGGCGACGGCCGTCGCTCGCGCGTACGCGGCACTCTCGGGCACGGAAGCCGACGAACTCGGTCTCCGATACCGCTTGGCCCGCTGTCTCGTCGCATCGCGCGCTCCGTACCTATCCTTTCTGTTCGGCCGCCGGCCGACGCTGCCCCCGCTGCCGATCGAACCGATCGATGTTCCGGACCCCAGCGAACTCCGCGGTGAGAAGGGTCTCCAGGTCGCGTCGGAGTCCTACCGGGAGCGGCACCTTCCCGACGTCGCGGGCGGCGCGGAACGCCAGTTCGACACGTGGCTCGATCTCGTCCGGGCCGAGAGCGGGCGGCGTGAGTCCGCGTAAGGACGTCACCCGCGACCGGATCGAAGCGCTCCTGCGCGCGATCGGCGACTCGTTCCGCCACCCGTGCCGGCTCTACCTGTCCGGTGGCGACGGACTCGTCTGGCGCGGCCTTCGAGGACTCACGCGGGACGTGGACATCTCCTTCGACCTCGATCCGGCGCACCACGACGCGTGGATCCGCACGATCCGGGATCTGAAGGACAGACTCGACATCAACATCGAGGAGGCGCAACCGGGACACTTCGTCCCGCTGCCGCCGGGCAGTGCCGAGCGCGCGGAGTTCATCGGACGCTTCGGGCAGGTCGACGCGTTCCTCTTCGATCCCTACGCCGTCGCGCTCTCCAAGCTGGAGCGCGGCCATGTGCAGGACTGTGACGACGTCCGCGCGTTGCTCGCAGCGCACGTCATCGAACGCGCCGAGCTGAGAAGGCTGTTCGAGGTCGTGCTGCAGGAGCACGTGCGGCGGTCCCTGAAAGCCGACCCCGACCGCTTCCGCGCGACCCTCGACGACGTCCTGGGTCCGCCCGCGGACGGCGAGTGAGACCGCTCGTCGTGCCCCGCTCCCGCTGAGACTCACCCCTTCGCCGGCGGCACGACCAGCACGTCCACGCCCGACGCGGCGTGGAGCACGTAGTCGGCGACGCTGCCGAGCAGCACGCGCGCGACGCCGGTGCGGGCGTGCGTGCCCATCGCGATGAGGTCGGGCTTGCGCGACTTCACCTCGGCGAGGATGCCCTCGCGCGGCTCCGCGACGAACACGCGGACGCGCGTCCGCGCCGGGCTGAGCCCCGCGCCGAGGGCGAGGCCCGAGAGCGCCGCGAGGAACGTGTCCCGGCGCTCCTTCGTGGTGACGGCCTTCGACGTCGTCGGCGGCAGGAAGTGGACGAGGTCGTACGCCGAGTCGGGGAAGTTCGTGGCGACGCACCGGAGCACCGACATCGACATGTCGCCGAGATCGACCGGGATCAGGATGCGGCCGTAGGGCGAAGCGTCGTCCCGCCGCGCGAGGAGCACCGGCGTCGAGCCCATGCGCAGGGCGCGCTCCGTCGTCGAGCCGAGGAAGAACGACTCGTACGGCGCGAGCGGCGCGCGCACGCCGAGCACGAGGAGGCGCGCCCCGCGGGAATCCGCGACCTGAGGCAGCGCCTCGTACGGCTTGCCGGTGCGCGCGAGCGCTTCGACGTCGGAGATGCCGAGCTCGGCGACGATCCGCTTCTCGGTGTCCCGCGCCATGGCGACGAGCACCGACTGCCCTTCCGTGGAGGACGCGGGCACGAGCGGCGCGCTCCACTCGCCGGCGAGCGGCGCCACCGGCAGCACGGCCGCCTCCGGCACCACGTTGACGACGAGCAGGCGGCATCCGTTCGACTTCGCGATCTGCGCCGCGCGCACGAGCGCGCGCTGGGCGCCCGCGCTGAAGTCCGATCCGACCACCACGAGTCTGCCGTCCGTCGCCGTCGTCTTCGTCTTCGTCATGGATCCGCGACCTCCTGCCCGCGCGCCGCCCCGCCGAGCTGCCGGGATCCTCGCGCGGCGGGCCTCCGCGCGAAGTGACGCGGGTCTCATCCGGAGCCCGGAAGTTGGCGCGGCCGGGCGCCGCGCGTCACGCGGACTCGTGCGGACAGCCTATCCTCCCGCGGCCGGGCGGGACATCCCCCGGCGCGAACCGTGCGCGGACCTCAGCACCAGAGCGTGAAGCCGCGGAAGTCCCGGCAGAGCTTCTGTGCGGCCGTGAACTCCGTGCGGATGTCGGCGAAGACGTCGGGGACGAAGAGGGTCGAGCCGCTGCCCGACATGTGGACGACCGGTCCGCAGGCGCCGCGCGCGGCGGCGAGCGCCGCGGCGAGGCGCGGCTCGACGCGCGCAGCGGGAACCTCGAGCGCGTTCCTGCACGCGACGCCGAGCCGCCGCGCGTCGCCCGCGACGAGTGCTGCGACCACGGCGTCCACTCCCTCGCCCTCGCCGTAGGGCGGCACCACCGCGGCGTAGGCCTCCGCGGTCGAGATCGCGAACGACGGGTGCAGGAGCCCGAACGGCATCTTCGGGACGCCGTCGATCCGCTCGAGGATCTCGCCGCGGCCGCGCCCCACGGCCGTGCCGCCGCGGACGAGGAACGGCACGTCGCTGCCCACGTCGAGAGCGAGGCGCTCGAGCGCGTCGAGACTCGCGCCGAGTCCGAGGAGCCGGTTGACGGCGCGGAGCGCCCCCGCGGCGTCGGCCGATCCGCCGCCGAGTCCGCTTCCCGCCGGGACGCGCTTCACGAGCCGCAGCGCGATGGAAGCGCTCGACCCCGCTTCGCGCAGGAGCACCTTCGCCGCGCGCACGGCGAGGTTGCGGTCGTCCACCGGCACGGGCGCGCCGTCGCTGCCGCAGCGGCCGAGGACCTCGATCGTCACCTCGCCGGGACGCCCCGGCACCAGGCGCGCCTCGAGGTCGTCGGCGAGCTCGATCTCGTGGAACACCGTCACGAGCTCGTGGTATCCGTCCTTGCGCTTGCCGACGACGTCGAGGAAGAGGTTGATCTTCGCGCGGCAGGACTCCCGGACCACGGCGGGTGCGCTCATCTCATCCCTCCCAGGCCGCGGTGCCGGGCGGCGCGACGACTCGGTTGTCGATGAGCCGCGTGCGGCCGACGCGCAGGACCGCGATGAGCACCGCGTGGCCCTCCACGACGCCGAGCGGTACGAGCGTATCGGGATGGACGACGTCGGCGTAGTCCACGCTCACGTCCTTGCGGCGGCTCCGCATCGCGGCGCGCATCAGCTTGCGCAGACGCCGGCAGTCGGTCTCGCCCTCGAGCACCTTCTGTTCCGCCCGCACCAGCGCCGTCGGCAGTCGCAGCGCCTCCTTGCGGTCGTCGTCCGTGAGATAGACGTTGCGCGACGAGAGCGCCAGGCCGTCCGGATCGCGCACGATCGGCGCGACGACGACGTCCACCGGGAAGGCGAGGTCCTGCACCATCCGGCGGACCACGACGGTCTGCTGGTAGTCCTTCTGGCCGAAGTACGCGCGGTCGGGCTGCACGATGTTGAAGAGCGTCGCCACGATCGTCGCGACGCCGGCGAAGTGGCCCGGGCGCACGGCGCCCTCGTAGTCCTCGCTCACCCCGCCCACGCTGATCGTCGAGGTCCGTCCGGGCGGGTTCATCTGCGCGACGGGCGGCGCGAACACGATGTCAGCCTGCTCCGCGCGGCAGACGGCCACGTCTTTCTCGAGGTCGCGCGGGTAGCGCTCGAAGTCCTCCGAGGGACCGAACTGGAGCGGGTTGACGTAGATGGAGACGACCGTGCGGTCGTTGTCGCGGAAGGACCGGCGCATGAGCGAGCGGTGGCCCTCGTGGAGGGAGCCCATCGTCGGCACGAAGCCGATCGTGAACCGGTTCTTCCGCAGCATGTGCACGTAGCGGCGCATCTCGGCCCGGTCGCGGACGACGCGCGTCATGCGAGCGCCTCGAGGAGCTGGCGCACGGTGCGGCCCGTCGTCGGATGGACCATCTCGGGCGCCACCTCGGCCGCGGGCTCGAGCACGAACCGGCGCTCCGTCATCCGCGGGTGCGGCACCGTGAGGCCCGGCTCGTCGATGACCTCGCCGCCGTAGAGGAGCAGGTCCACGTCCACCTCCCGCGGCCCCCACCGCTCGCCGCCCGGACGGCGGCCGACGCGCTCCTCGGCGCGCTGCATGGCGGCGAGGAGCTTCAAGGGCGGCAGGTGCGTCTCGGCGAGCGCCGCCGCGTTGCGGTAGTCGGGCTGCGGCGGACCGCCGACGGGCGCCGTCGTGCGGATCGTGCTGAGTGCCAGCACGAGGAGCGCGTTGTCCTCCTCCAGCCGGTCGAGCGCCGCGACGAGGTTGGCGTCGCGGTCGCCCTGGTTGCTCCCGAGTCCGAGCAGCACGCGAGGGCTCACTCGAAAAGCTCCGGGACGACCTCCTCCCGCTTGCCCCGGACGAGGCGCGGGATGACTCCGATCGGCCCGGAGATCGCGTAGGCGAGGAAGCCTCCGGCGGCGACGTACGCGAACTCGAACTGCAGCACGAGCACGACCACGAGGACGAGCAGCGCGATGCTGCCGATCGGCCTGCGTCCCGAGAGGTAACGGTTCGCGAAGTGGATGTAGGGCACACGGCTCACCATCGCGAGCCCGAGTCCGATCGCGAGCACGTAGAGCAGCACGCCCCCGGCGATCACGCGGCCCCGCTCGTCGAGCGGCCAGTGCCGGAGCAGCGAGTCGTGGGCGATGGCGAGGCCGGCGATCACGCCCGCGGCGCCCGGCGTCGGCAGCCCGTTGAAGTGCTGCACCGCCTGGTCGGGCTCCTCGTGCTCGGCGTTGTACCGCGCGAGGCGCAGCGCCGCGCACACGGCGAAGAACGCGGCCGTCACGAAGGCCATGCGCGCGTTCGGGGCACCGAGCGTCCGCTCGGCGATGGTCTTCGCGATGAGCGCGGGCGCGACGCCGAACGTCACGAGGTCGGAGAGGCTGTCGAGTGCCCCGCCGAAGTTCGTGGTCGAGCGCGTGAGGCGGGCGACGCGGCCGTCGAGAGCGTCGAACACCATGCCGAGCAGGACGAGCCATCCCGCGTCGACGATGAGCCCGGCCGCCTTCACCGTCTCGTTGACCGCGAAAAGCGCCGACGCGTCGGCCACGTAGGAGATCGCGAGGACGCCGCAGACGAGGTTCCCGAGCGTGAGCATCGTCGGGAACATCGAGAGCCTGAGGCCGCGGCGCTTGCGCGGCGGCGGCGCGGCGGGACCGGCCTCCCTCTTCGGCTCGTCCGCCGTCTCGCGCATCAAGGCCGGCCTCCAGGCGGCTCGAGGACCCCGATGACGGTCTCACCGCCGCGGACCCTGTCGCCGACCTTCACGTTCCAGCGCACGGGCGTGCTCTTCGGCACCCAGACCTCGGTCCTGGAACCGAGTTTGATCATACCGTAGCGCTGTCCGGCGCCGTACCGCTCGCCCGGCTTCACGGGGCACACGATGCGCCGCGCGACGGCACCCGTGATCTGGCGCACGATCATCTTCGTCCGGCCGCCGAGGACCTCGATGCACGCGGACGCCGCCTCGTTCTCGGTGATGGCGAGCGGGTCGTACGCCTTCAGCATCTTGCCCTTCACGTAGATGACTTGCGCGACCGTGCAGTCCATCGGCATGCGGTTGACGTGGACGTCGAGCGGCGAGAGGAAGATGCCGATGCGGCTCGCCGTCTCGCCGAGGAACTTGGGCTCCTCGACGTCGCCGATGTCCTTCACGACGCCGTCGGCCGGCGCGATCACGAGCAGTTCGCCCTTCGGGGTCGTCCGCTCGGGGTCGCGGAAGAAGTTCACGAGGATCAGCCACACCGCGATCGCGAGCGCGGCCGGGACCCACAGCGCCCAGCCCACGCTCCCGGCGAAGGCGCCGCACGTCCCGGCGATCCCGAGGCAGATCACCGTGGAGACGGCGAGGTCGAAGCGTCCGTAGGTCGCGAACGGGAAGCGCACCGGCGCATGGGATGCGACGCCCCCCGCCGGACGTAAGGAACTTCTCCGCCGCAGGCGTCCGTCGGCAAGGGCGGTAGTCTGTGCGCAGGCCAAGGCGGGAGGTCCTCGTGCACATCCGATCCTTCGCATTCGCGGCGGCGAGCGCCCTGACGCTCGCGGCCATCGGTCTCGCGGGCGACACCGCGAAGCCGGCGCCCCATCCCCACTTCGACGACGGCGGCACGCTCGCCTGGTCGACCAAGGTCGCGGACGCCCAGGCGGCCGCGAGGGCGTCCGGCAAGCTGATCCTCATCGAGTACGGCCGCGAGAATTGAGGACTCTGCGTAGCTCTGGTCCAGAGCATCGTCCCCAACGCGAAGGTCCGAGACCGCCTCGCGAAGCTCTGCGTCGGACTCGCGGCGCCGTGCGACCCGCCGGGCGCCGAGTACGACCTCCCGCGTTTCCTGCAGACGAAGTTCCCGGAGGCGCCGCTCCTGCCGTGGGTCGGGTTCGTCACGGCCGACCTCGAGTGGGTCGGCGGACTCGCCGGGAAGATGAGCGTGGACGCGTTCGAGGCGGTCCTCGCGAAGGCCGAGGCGTCGCCGCTCGTCCCGGCGACTCCCGACGCGGTCAAGAAGCTCGAAGCGATCCTCGCGCAGGCGACGAAGGTCGCCGAGAAGAGCGACTGGAAGGCGCTCCTCGCCGCGGCGAAGTCGGCGAACGATGTGAGGGGCCGAACTCCGGTCCGCGACAAGATCGCGGAGCAGGTGAAGAAGGCGCGCGACTTCGCCGAGACGGAACTCGCCGCCGCCCTGGAGTCGGCGAAGAAGGGCTCCGATCGCGCCGCGGTGCGGACGTCGCTGAAGAAGCTGTCCGCCGCCTTCGCCGGCGAACCCGAGCAGAAGGACGCCGACATCGGACTCAAGGCGCTCGACAAGCTCGGTGTCATCGAAGCTCTCGCCGCGGAGCAGCAGGACGCCGCGCGCGAGAAGGCGGCGAAGGACTTCGCGGGTTCGCGGTGGGTGGCGGTGTTCGTCACGTCGGAGCCGAAGCGGGACGACACGCCTCCGCGCTGACGCGCTCCACGGCGCCGAATCGCGGGAGCGCCGGGTCGCGTCCGCGGACGAAGCTGCCGAAGTAACGTCTGATGGAGTCGCGACCCGCGCCGCTGCCGGACGCTCCCGAAGCGGCCCTCGCTGCCGACCGGACCAGCGAGTCGCGCCGGCGTCGCCGACGTGGAGTCCTGATGGTCGCCGGCGTGGCGCTGCTCGTGACGCTCGTCCACCTTGCATTCGCGCTACCGTCTGCGCCGGAGGCGCTCTGGGCGCCGGTTCCCCCCTCTCTCGACATCAAGCCCTGGGCGGCCGTCCACCTCGCTGTCGCCGGCGAACGCCTGAAGATCCCAGGTCAGCTCGACAGTTGGTTTCGGCATCCCGACGGAAGTTGTCCCCGCGCCTGGCACCCGGCGCTGCACGTCGAACTCGTCTGCGAGACCCCGCTCGCCCGCCGCGTCCTGATGCGCGTCGCCGCGCGCGACTCTCCGACGTCCGTGTTCGCCGTGTACCGCCCGGCCGGCGAGACCCGGGTCGTGAGCGGCGAGACCTGGGTGCGTTACGAGCTGACGGATTGAGTCCGCCGACAGCATCGGCGCGGCAGGATCCGCCGATGCCGCCGATCGGACTCGTCATCTTCGACTGCGACGGCGTCCTCGTGGACAGCGAGCGCCTCGCGATCCGCGTGGACGTGCTGGTCCTCGCGTCGCTCGGGTGGAGGGTCACCGAGGCGGAGGTCGTCGAGCGGTTCGTCGGGAAGTCGGACGCGCACATGAAGCGCGAGGTCGAGGAGCACATCGGCCGGAAGCTCGCGGACGACTGGGACCACGGGTTCCGCGACGTCTACCTCGATACGTTCCGCCGCGAACTGCGCCCGGTGGACGGCATCGTCGCCGCGCTCGACGCGATCGCGCTGCCGACCTGCGTCGCGTCGAGCGGGACGCACGAGAAGATGCGTTTCACGCTTGGCCTCACCGGGCTCCTCGACCGCTTCGACGGCCGGATCTTCAGCGCCACCGAGGTCTCGCGCGGGAAGCCGTTCCCCGACCTCTTCCTCCACGCCGCGGCGCGGATGGGCGTCGATCCAGCGGCGTGCGCCGTCGTCGAGGACAGCCGCTACGGCGTCGAGGCCGCGCGCGCGGCGGGCATGCGCGCGTTCGGCTACGCGGGCGGCGTCACGCCGGCCGACCGTCTCGCCGGGCCGGGGACGGTCGTGTTCACGGACATGCGGGAGTTGCCGCGGTTACTGGAGGGTCCGTGACGCCTCCCGCTCCAGCCTCGCGCCCCCGCGGTCGAAGAACTCCATGACGCGGCGCTAGCCTCGGCGGACATGAGCGACACCACCTTCTCCATCACCGGCATCCGAGCACGCGAGGTCCTCGATTCGCGCGGCAACCCGACCGTCGAGGTCGACGTCCACCTCGCGGGCGGCGCGATCGGCACGGCGATGGTCCCCTCGGGCGCCTCGACCGGGACGCACGAGGCGGTGGAACTGCGCGACGGCGGCAGGCGCTACGGCGGCAAGGGCGTGCGGCGCGCGGTGACGAACGTGGTCGAGTCGATCGGCCCGGCCGTGAGGGGCCGCGACGCGCGGGACCAGAAGGGCCTCGACGCCGCGATGATCGAGCTCGACGGCACGCCGAACAAGGGCCGGCTCGGCGCGAACGCGATCCTCGGCGTCTCCCTCGCCGCGGCGCGCGCGGCGGCGGCGCAACTGAAGCGCCCTCTCTACGCGCACGTCGCCGGGACCACGCCGCCGACGGTGCTCCCCGTCCCGATGATGAACGTCATCAACGGCGGCCAGCACGCCGACAACTCCCTCGACGTGCAGGAGTTCATGATCGTGCCGCACGGGCGGCCGAACTTCTCCGAGGCGCTGCGCGCCGGCGCCGAGGTGTTCCACGCGCTGAAGGCGATCCTGGTCAAGCGCGGTCTCTCGACCGGTGTCGGCGACGAGGGCGGGTTCGCGCCCGACGCGACGCACGACACCGCGCTCGACCTGCTCATGGAGGCGATCGCGAAGGCGGGGTACAAGCCGGGCGAGGACGTTTCCATCGCCCTCGACGTGGCCGCGACCGAGCTCTTCACCGACGGGCGCTACGAGATGCCGGGCGAAGGCAAGTCGGGGCTCACCTGCGACGACGTGATCGCCATCTACGAGAAGTGGATGACGAAGTACCCGATCGTCTCCATCGAGGACGGCCTCTCGGAGGACGACTGGGACGGCTGGCAGAAGCTGACCGCGCGCCTCGGCGGACGCGTGCAGCTCGTCGGCGACGACCTCTTCGTCACGAACCGCAGGCGCCTCGAGCGCGGCATTGCGCAGCGCACGGCGAACTCCATCCTCATCAAGGTCAACCAGATCGGGTCGCTCTCGGAGACGCTCGACGTCTGCGCCCTCGCGCGCGGTGCCGGCTACACGCAGGTCATGTCGCACCGCTCGGGCGAGACCGAGGACACCACCATCGCCGACCTCGCCGTGGCCGTGGGCTGCGGGCAGATCAAGACGGGGAGCCTTTCCCGCAGCGAACGCATCGCGAAGTACAACCGCCTCCTCCGCATCGAGGAGGAACTGGGAGAGAACGCAGTCTATGGCCCCTTCCCCATCCGCCGCTGACGCCCGCGCCGCGGGCGACGATCGCGAACCTTCGCGCCTCTCGTGGATCTCCGCGCGGCTCGCGCCGGCTCTCGTCGTGCTCCTCCTGACGTTCGCCGCGGGGCTCGTGTTCGGCAACGTGCTGCCCACGCGCGCGGAGCTCGCCGCGACCGAGCGCCGCCTCGACGAGCAGCGCGCGGAGAACGTGCGCCTGCAGAAGCGCATCGAGGACCTCGCCTCGCGCGCCGACCGCCTCGCGAAGGACTCGTGGCTGACGGAGCGCATCCTGCGCGACGAGCTGAGGATGTCGGGGGACAACGAGGTCATCATCCGCTGAAGTCCCGGGCGGGGCCCGGGACTTCGCAGGCCCGAGGACGTCGTGGTGCGCGCCACGTCACCGTGCGCTGCTTCGCTTCGCCCGTTGGCGTGCGCGCGAAGCGAGCGACTGCGATCGACTCGTCGAGCTCGCCGCTCCGCGCATCCGTTCGCGCGCTCCCTCGGCCGCTGCCCCTAAGATGACGACGATGCGCCTGAGACTCGTACCCGTGGCGTTCGTCGCCCTCGCGGCCGCGGTCAGCTTCGCCGAGGAGACGCCGACGACGGACACCGCGGTCGCCGCGTCGAACGGCGTCGTCGTCCACGGCGTGGACACGAAGCTCCTCGCCGCCCGGTTGCGCGACGCCGACCGCAAGGTGCTCGCGGGCGACGCGACGGGCGCCGCGGCCGATCTCGCCGAGATCCTGACGGGCGACGTCTCGAAGCTCATCGAGGACGGGGAGAACGCGTACCTCTCGGCGCGCGAAGCGGCGCTGCAACGGGTGATCGCGCTCCCGCCCGAAGGCATCGCCCGGTTCCGCGCCGCGACCGACGCGCGCGCGGCGACGGTCCTCGCCGCGGGCGTCGCGCGCGCCGACGCGGCTCTGCTCGCGCGGCACGCGACCGAGATGGCGCTCACGTCGCACGGCCCCGAACTGCTCGTCACGCTCTGCGATCTGCGCGCCGCGCGCGGCGAGGCGCGTCTCGCGGGACAGGCGCTCGTCGACCTCCTGCGATTCTGGCCCGACTCCGGCCCGACAGCGGCGCTGCCGGGTGCCGTCGATCGCGCCGCCGTCGTCGGACGGCTCGCGTCGATCTGTGCCTCGCTCGGCGACGAGGCGAGCGTGCGGTGGCTGGAGCGCGAGACGTCGGCGACGCTGCTCGACGGCCCCAGTCCGGTCACGCCGGGCGGGAAGCTCTCCGACGACCTCGCGCGGTGCGCCGCGTCCGCGGCGCTCCGCGGGCGCAGCCCCGACACCGGCCCCGCGGCGCCGCTCCAGGTCGTCGCCGAGAAGGTGTTCTCCCGTGAGACCTTCAACGACATCGACCCCGCCCGCTCCCGGGAGATCCTCGAGCACCCGATCGCGATCGGCACGCGCGAGGCGCCGGCACTCCTCACCCGCGAGCCGCAGACGTCGCGCAACCAGGCGAAGGTGATCGCGCTGGCGCCCTCCCCGGCGGGCGGAGGAGAGCTCGTGCGGCTCTGGTCGTGGCCGTCGGACGAGGAGTTCCGCGCCGGTCTTCGCCGCGGCGGGCGCGGCGCCTTCGCCCCGGCGCGCTGCGGCGAGCTCGTCATCTTCCCGTGGCCGATGGAACCGCAGGCGCGGTCGGGCAGCGGCGGGCGCTTCGAATCGGCCGACGACGAGCACAACACGCTCGTCGTCCTCTCGCCGCGCGCAGAGGGCCGTCTCGTCGACGAACGCGGCGCCTTCGAGGAGAAGCGCGACGACGCCGACCCCGAGCTCCTGACGATGTCGTTCTGCGGCAGGCCGCTCGTCGTCGGCGACTCGGTCTTCGCGACCCTCGTCCGCCGGGCCGAGAACGGCGGGGCGACGGAGCTCCACGTGGCGCGCTTCGACCTCGTGGCCGCGGGCGCGACGCAGCGCCTGCACCTGCGCTGGCGCCGTCACGTCCTCGACGGCGAGGCGATGCCGCCCGTCACGTATCCGTCGGAGCGCGCGGTCGAGTCGGAGGAGCCTCTCGCCGCACCGGCCGCGATGGCCGAACGCTGGGGGCGAATCTACGTCGCGAGCAACACCGGCGCGGTCGCGTGCCTCGACGGCGCGGACGGGGCGTCGCTCTGGGTGCAGGCGTACCCGCGCTTCGGACCGCCGCTGCGGCACGCCGTCGCACCCGCCGTCCAACGGACGTGGAAGGACGTGCCCGTGTCCGTCGACGGCCCGTACGTGTGGGCCGCGCCCCGCGACGCGGAGTCGCTGCTCCAGTTCCGGGCGATGCCGCGGCTCGCGCGCACGACGCTCGTCCAGTCGTGGCGGCTCCAGGGCGGCGCCGGCACCGCGACGGAGCAGGGCGCCCTCCTCTCGAACGTCGTCCCCGACGAGGTCGTCGCCGTCGCGGGCGGCGTGGGCTGGTTCTCGGGACGCGTACCCGGCGTCGGGATCGCGGGACTCGTCCCCGCTGGAAGTCCGCTGGCGTCGCTCCGGATGCGCCCGCCGCTCGCCGGCGAACCGCGGCGGAGCTACGCCTACGCGCAGATCGCCGAGTCGGCGCCGTCGGGTTCCCCGAGCGCCGTGCCGGGAGCGATCCTCTTCCCGACCGTCAAGGGCATCTATCGCGTCGGACTCGGCGACTTCGAGGCCGCGCCGCACGTGCTGTGGAAGCCGCCGCCCTCGCCCCGCGGGACCGTCCCCGCCGATCGGATCGGCACCCTGGTCGCAGACGGCGAGCGCCTCTGGTCCGTCACGCCGCGGCGCGTCGTCCTCTTCGCGACGCAGTAGGGTCGCTCGACGGCGCCGTCTCCGCGAAGCGTCGATCCTGCGCCGCCTCCCCGCTGACGACGCCGCGTTCCGCGATCCCCGCACGATCGCCTTTCCCGATCCACCCCGCCTCGCCCGTATAGACTTCCGTCCCTTCGTCACGGAGACCCCACCCGATGAGCGATCCCGCGTCCTCCGCCGGTCCGAGCGGCTCCGATCTCGAGGCCGCGGAACGGCTCGGGGCCGTCCACCAGAGGCTCCGCACCGAGATCGGGAAGGTGATCGTCGGGCAGGACCGGGTGGTGGACGAACTGCTCACCGCGGTCTTCGCGCGCGGCCACTGCCTGCTCGTCGGCGTGCCGGGGCTCGCGAAGACGCTGCTCATCTCCACGCTGTCGCGGACGCTCTCGCTCAGCTTCCGGCGCATCCAGTTCACGCCCGACCTCATGCCCGCCGACATCACGGGCACCGAGGTCATCCAGGAGGACAAGGCGAGCGGCGAGCGGAAGTTCCAGTTCATGAAGGGCCCGGTGTTCGCGAACGTGGTCCTCGCCGACGAGATCAACCGCGCGCCGCCGAAGACGCAGTCGGCGCTCCTCGAGGCCATGCAGGAGCACCAGGTCACCGCCGCGGGACGCCGCTATCCGCTCGACGAGCCGTTCTTCGTGCTGGCCACGCAGAACCCCATCGAGCAGGAGGGCACGTACCCGCTCCCCGAGGCGCAACTCGACCGCTTCATGTTCCACGTGAAGGTCGACTATCCCGACGCGGACGAGGAACTGCGGATCGTCCAGCAGACGACGGGCGGCTCGGCCCAGGACGTCGCCACCGTGCTCACGCAGGGCGAGATCCTCGCCGTGCAGGAGACCGTGCGCCGCGTGCCCGTCGCCGACTCGGTCGTCGCCTACGCCGTCCGGCTCGTGCGCGCCACGCGCGTCACGAAGCCCGAGGCGCCCGACTTCGTGAAGGAGTGGGTGCGCTGGGGCGCCGGGCCCCGCGCGGCGCAGTACCTCGTGCTCGGCGCGAAGGCGCACGCGCTCATCCAGGGACGCACGTACGTCTCGACCGACGACGTCAAGGCCGTCGCGCACCCGGTGCTGCGCCACCGCGTGCTGACGAACTTCCAGGCCGAGGCCGAGGGCGTGACACCCGACATCGTCATCGACCGCCTCTTGGCGACGATCCCGGCCCACGACCGCGGCGCCCTGACCGCCGCCGGCGTCCCGAACGTCCTCGGCGCGTGACGGCCGCCCCCACTTCCGCGGTGAAGCCGAACCCATGACCGACGCCGTCAAGAGCCCGATCGATCCGAAGATCATCAACCAGGTCGCGAAGCTCGACCTGCGCGCGCGGATCGTCGTCGAGGGCTACGTCTCGGGCGTCCACAAGAGTCCCTACAAGGGGTTCTCGGTCGAGTTCGCGGAGCACCGCGAGTACGCGCCGGGGGACGACCTGCGCTACCTCGACTGGAAAGTGTTCGGCAAGACCGACCGCTACTACATCAAGCAGTACGAGGAGGAGACGAACCTCCTCTGCCACCTGGTCCTCGACACGTCGCAGTCGATGGACTTCGGCACCGAAGGGGTCCGCAAGTTCGACTACGGCATGACGATCGCCGCGGCGCTCGCGTACCTCATCGTCGGCCAGCACGACGCCGCGGGCCTCACGACGTTCGACGACAAAGTCCGCACCGTGCTTCCGCCGGGAAGCCACGGCGGGCACCTCCGGCGCATCTTCGAGATCCTCGAGAAGATCCAGCCGGGCGGGAAGACGTCGATCGGGGCCGTGCTCACGCAGGTGTCCGATCAGCTTCGCAAGCGCGGCCTCGTCATCGTCATCTCCGACCTCGTCGGCGACGTCGAGGACGTGCTGCGCGGACTCCGGCGCCTGCGCGGGCACAAGCACGACGTCGTCGTCTTCCACGTCCTCGACCCCGCCGAGATCGAGTTCCCGTTCGACCAGATGACGCTCTTCGAGGGACTCGAGGAGTTCCCCGACCTCCTCGCCGATCCGAAGTCGCTGCGCCGCACGTACCTCGACCACCTCGCCGGCTTCCGTCAGCGCCTGAAGGCCGGCTGCCTCGCGGAGCGCATCGACGTCGTCGAGATGAACACGCGGACGCCGCTCGACGTGGCGCTCTCCACCTACCTCGCGCACCGCGCCGCGCGCCGCAGGCACCGCGGATGATCCCCGTCTTCGCCAATCCGCTCCTGCTCTGGGGACTCGCCGCGGCCTCCGTGCCGATCGTCATCCACCTGCTCAACCGGCGGCGCTTCCGCGTGCAGCGCTGGGCGGCGATGGAGTGGCTCCTCGCCGCGGCGAAGAAGAACCAGAAGCGCCTCAGGATGGAGAACCTGCTGCTCCTCCTGCTCCGGACGTGCGCAGTCCTCTTCCTCGCTCTCGCACTCGCGCGGCCGACGTTTTCCGACGCGGCGCTCTCGATCGACAAGCAGGCGTCGCACCTCTTCGTCCTCCTCGACAACTCGGCTTCGACCGGCGCCAAGACCGGCACCGGCACGGCACTCGAGACGGCGACGGGCACGGTCTCGTCGCTGCTCTCGGAGATCGGCTCCGAGGACCCGGTCACTCTGGTCCTGACGAACGACGACTCGAGTTCCGACACCGGGTCGAACCACAGGAACGGCCGCGCCCGCGTCGTTCTGCGCGGGACGCACGACCACTCGAAAGTCCGTCAGACCGTCACGGATCTCAAGCCCGCAGCCGCTCGCGCCGACCTCGTCGAATCGCTGAAGATCCTCGAGGAGGCCGTGCCCTCGCGCGGCGCCATCGTCTCGAAGGTCGCGATCGTGACCGACCTCCAGCGCGCGAGCTTCGAGGAAGGCGATTCCCGCGGCGCCGCGGGCGCCGACTCGGCACTGCGGGCGACTCTCCAGCGCCTGAAGGACAAGGGCGCCGAGGTCGTTCTCATGCCGTTCGGACGCGCCGTCGCGAACGTGGCGATCACGGCGTTGCGCGCGCAGGACGACCGCGACGTCGTGCAGGGCGCGACCGTCGTCTTCGAGGCCGAGGTGAGGAACTTCGGCGACCGAGCCGTCACCGCCGAGGTGCGCTTCCTCGTGGACGGGAAGGAGCGGGGCGAGGTCTCGCAGTCCGTGCCGCTCGCCGCGCGGCCGGCGGGTGCCGAGGCGCCTCCTGCCGCGACCGTGCAGTTCACGACCGCGTTCCGCGACGACGAGGCCGGCGTCCACGTGATCGAGGCGCGGCTCACGGCCGATTCGCTGCCCGTCGACGACGTGCGGAGCTTCGCGTTCGAGGCGCGCAAGCCCATCCGCGTCCTCGCCGTGGACGGCGACCCGGACTCGCCGGGCGCGACGCCCGAGACGTACTGGCTGAAGCCCGCGCTCGCGATCAAGGACGGCGGCCCCATCACGGTGCAGACGGTCACCGAAGCCGATTTCGAGACGGAGAGCGACCTCTCGGCGTGGGACCTCGTGATCCTCGCGAACGTCGAGCACCCCGCGCGGACCGACGAACTCGCGCGCCGACTCGATGCGTACGTCCGCCGCGGCGGGGCGCTCCTCCTCACCGTGGGCGACCGCGTGATGCCCGACGTCTGGAACCGCGAGATCTACCGCGACGGCGGCCCGCTGCTCCCCGCCCGGCTCGACGAGCCGCGCGTCGACAAGGCCGTGCCACTTCGCTTCGACCTGACCGAGAACCGGCACCCGATCCTCGCCGACATCACCAACCCGGCGAACGCCGTGTTCTTCCGCGCGCCCCAGGTGTGGGGACGCATGACGCTCCGTGACGCCGAGCACGAGAAGGGCGCTCGCGTGGTCATGACCTACGCCGACCTCGCGAAGTCGCCGGCGCTCGTCGAGCGCTCGGTCGGACGCGGACGCGTGCTGCTCCTCACGACCACCGTGGACGACGCGTGGGGCAAGCTGCCGGGCGACCTGCTCTACCTGCCGCTCCTCCACGAGGCGCTCTACTACCTCACGTCGCACGGCAACAACGACCGCAACATCCTCGCGTTCCAGCCCTACACGCGGACGCTCCCCGCGAACAAGGCGGGCTACGAGGTGAGCTTCCCCGACGGCTCCCCCGCCGAGGTCCGCATGGAGGAGCCGCCCGACTCGCCGTCGTACGCGACGGTGCTCTTCACCGGACGCCTCGGCGCCTACCGCGCGGTCCTCTCGCTGAAGCCGCCCGACGTGCTGACTCCCGCGCCCCCGCCGGTGAAGGACGCATTCGCCGTGAACCTCCCGCCCGCCGAGAGCGACCTCGATCGCCTGCGCCCGGAAGACGTGGAGAGCCGCTGGCCCGGACTCGTGCGCGTCGCCGGATCGTTCACGACGGCTGCCGACGCCGCGCGGCCGAAGGGCGGCGAGTTCCACGCGGCCCTGATCATCGCGGCGCTCGCGTGCCTCCTCGGCGAGGTCCTCCTCGTCCGCCGCATCTCGAAGACGAGGACGGCCGCCGCATGACCGCGGCGACGCTCCTCCTCGTTCTCGCCGACTCGTCGAGGTTCGGCGTCCGCTGGCACGCGATGCCCGCGGCGTGGGTGTTCTGGATGATCGTCGTGCCGGTCGCCGTGGCGATCGGCTGGTGGGCGTACCAGCGCGACCGGGACGTTCCGCGCGCCGCGCGCGTCCTGCTCGGCGCGCTGCGCTCGGCGGCGATCGTGTTCCTGTTCCTCGTCCTCATGGGCCCGTTCAAGGAGACGTCGGAGTCGCGCGTCGTCCGCTCGCATCTCCTCGTCCTCATCGACCAGTCCTCCAGCATGTCCACCGTGGACGGCTACGAGCCGGACGACGCGCGCGCCCTCGCCGCCGCGACCGGGAGGAGCGCCGACGAGATCGGACGCATGACGCGGCTCGACCTCACCCGCGCCGTGCTCACGAGTCCGAAGGGCGAACTCCTCGAGCGGATCACGAAGGACTTCCGCGTCCACGTCTACGGGTTCGGCTCGCAGCTCGTGCCGCTCATCAGCACGGGCGACACCGCGGACGAAGCGGCCGAGGGCGAGGTGGTGCCCCCCGCGGCGCGGATCGCGGCGCGCGTCGCGGAACTGCGCGCGGCCGATCCGTCCACGCGCATCGGGCAGGCGGTGAGCGCCGCGCTCGACGCGTACCGTCTGCGCGACGAGGACGTGGCCGGCGTGGTCGTCGTCTCCGACGGACAGCAGAACGCGGGCGGCGTCACGCCGATCGCGGCGGGACGCAAGGCCGCGGCGCAGCACGTGCCCGTGTACGCGGTCGGCGTCGGCGACCCGCGCTCGCCGAGGAACATCCACGTCTCGAACCTGCACGCGAAGGAGGTCGTCCTCGCCCGCGACACCGCGGTGTTCGAGTTCGACGTCCACGCGAAGGGCTTCGACGGCCGCACGGTGAAGGTCGAGGTGCAGGCGCTCGACGACGCGGGCAACTCGCGCGGCGCGCCGCTCGCCGTCAACCCGAGCGACGTCGTGCTGAAGGGCGGCGAGGAGGCGCAGGCGGTCCGCGTCACCTACCGCTTCGACCGCGCCGACACGTACGCGCTCCGCATCGGGATCCCGGTCGAGCCAGAAGAGAAGATCAAGAGCGACAACTT
>JANNHP010000077.1:0-6794 GCA_031404455.1 Planctomycetia bacterium
AGGGCAATGTCAGCCCATACAAAAGATATCCAACCCACAAGCTGATCAAGAGCCAGCGCATGCGCGGGGTCGCGATCAACGCGCCTGCAATACTCAAAAAGATGACCGTCAACCCAAACAGGCTGCCTATGAATGCCAGCCACTTGGTATAAAAATCCGTGCTGGCGATGAGCTTAAGCAGGGTTACAGTCCATGCAAAGAAATATTCAGAGGAGCGGCCGTGATTTAACAAAACATAATAAAACAAAGCAGGTATGATCATGATCCCCGCCATGGTCCACACTTGTTTTGATTTCCAAAAATCCTTTTTAAGCGTAAACAAGACCAGCGCAATTGCCGCGCCGCCCGCGAAGAATGCGATCACAATTTTTACGAAGGCTGCAAAACCAAGAAAGATCCCCGCCCAAATCGCCCATTTCCAACTTTGCTCTTCAGACCAGCGGTATAAAAAATAAATACCAACAACAAAAGCGGATGTCATCAATGGGTCCGGTTGGAAAGAGCGGCTGGCCTGTACCGAAAACGGAAGGACAAGATAATAAGCCAGTGCGAACAACGCCGCCCAGGGCGATGTTGCCCGGCGCATCATGTCAAACAATGCGATACCTGCAGCAAGCCAGAAAAACACTTCCCAAATTCTGGTGGACCAGTCCGCGACCACGTTCACGACGAACTCATCGAACGGAGTGATGTACGCCGACGTAGTTCTCCCGCTTGCTGTGGGTGACTACGTCGAGTTGATCGTGGTGAACACGAACGCCGACGTGAAGGAGGGCACGGCGCAGTCGTGGTTCCAGCTGTACCTCTTGGGCGACTGAGGCCGGACCGGCGGCACGCTCTGTCGCAGCCGCGGCTCGTCGAGCGACCTCCTCGGCGCCATTTCCTACTTGGTCGTACGTGCAACCACGCCAGCGATATCCGTCTTCAGCGTTGTGAGTAGACGGTCGTCGGTTCCCATGATGCGCTCGCCTTCGGTGCCGTATTCCGCTTCAGAACGGACCTGCACTTGCTCGCGCTTCGGCGTGAATTTCACGGTGGCTCGCACGCGGTAGCTCTCAGTGCGCGTGCCGGTCCATGTGTAAATCCAGGAGGTCCGGATGTACCCGCTCTCCTTGTTGAGCATCTCCATGTCGAACTTCTTCGCCAGGATGTCCACGACCGACTCCCAGACTTCGTCGTAGGTCATGCCCGGCGCGATCTCCACCGTTGACCACCCAGGCTCGGACACCCGAACGAACGACGTCGGTGCCGACTTACAGCCGCCTACCGCGAGACCGGCGATCGCCACGATCGACAACAGCACCAAGCGCAAGCAGTTCATTGATGTCCTCCGCTCCGTGAGAGTCCCATCGGCCCGCACGGATGGTACGCGCGTAGCCGTCGCCACATCCAGCCTTGTTCCCGCCGAGGTCGCGAGTCGGTGAAAGACTGCCGTCGTCGCGGTTACGGGACCCGGCGCCACGTCGGCCCGTCGGGCGCCGCGGACTACGGAGGACCTGGGCGCGAGTTGCCCGACACTCATCGCTCAGTCCGATCTTCGCCAAAACCAACGGAGTCACATGTCGGCCGAACTCATCGCGCCCGTTGCTCACCCCGAAGCGGTCTTGGCTATCAAGCTGATGGACGGGATGGACACGAACTGGTTCCCGGCAGTGGACGGCCCTGGGACGAATGCACTCCGCCTCGACAGTCTCTTCGTTCGAAGCACCCTCGGCCTCGGCGAGGTGGAGGGCGCCGAGATTGAGTGCCGTTGGTGGGACGGAGCCGAAGTCCGTTCCGAATCGCGGGCGCTCGCGCGAGTGAACGGCCGATGGGTGCTCGAGCCGCCGTCTTCGCTCGCGCTCGCCGACATCCGGCCAGCGCGCGGACAGCTCGCGCTGATGCTCTGGGAGCCTCGCCGTCATGACGCCGAAGGACCTTTGGAATGGCGACTCTCGATCGACTGCCCTGATCCGACTGATCGGCAGATGCGGTCGATGCTCGATCTCGCGCGGAGGTTACTCGGCTCGCGACGGTTTGCGGCGACCAGAGAGACGAGGGCCGAGCTTCTTGTGCGTGTCTGCCGTCGGCGGCTCCGCGCGATCGTAGGCGACGAGCCGTTCGACACCGGGTGCCTGCCCGACGAGGACTTCGAGCAGGCGCGCGAGTGGCTCGAATCTCACCTCACGAAGCGGGAACTCAAGCGCATGCTCGAGAGCGGCGCGGCCGCGCTTGCGGCGGACGTGATCCCAAAGGTCCGCCGCAAGCGCACTCGGCCAACCGTCGGATTGGCGCAGAGCATCCTGCGGCGCTTTGGTGCCGACCTTCTCGGAGAGGAGTCGCGCCGCGAAGTCGTGGCGAGCGCGTGGCGCCGGAGCGGACATCAATCTCGCCGGCTACCGGGGCGTTGGAGCCGCGGACGACCGTCTGCGGCCGAATTCGTGCGAAGTCTTCGGTTGCCCCCGGTGTTCGCGGGACTTCGCGCCGACGAACCGAGCGACTACGAGGACGTGGATGCGTTCCGGCCGCTCGGTCCGCTCCACCGCTATCAGGAGCAGGTCGCATCTCGTATCCGCCGCGTCCTGGAGAGCCGCAAACGCGCCGGACGACGCGGAATCGTCTGGCTCCCGACGGGGACCGGGAAGACGCGCGTGACGGTCGAGACCTTGGTGAGACACCTTCCTCTGGCGTCGACCCAGAACGTGATCGTGTGGATCGCCGATCGTGAGGAGATTTGCGAGCAGGCCGTGGAGTCCTTCCGCCACGTGTGGATGACGGCCGGCCTGGAGACGCTCGCAGTGAAGACGGGTGCGGTGCCCCGACTTCGGATCGTTCGCTTCTGGGGCGGACGGGAGTGGCAGGAACCTCCTGAGAGCCCGACGGTGGTGATCGCCGGGATCAGTAAGCTCCACCGCGCGCTCAAGAACGCCGCGTTCAAGGCGGAGTTCGAGGGCTTCCGTCTCCGTGTCGCAGTCGTCGTGTTCGACGAGGCTCACCACGTCGTGGCGCCGACATACCAGCGCGTCCTCAGCGTCTTCGGACTTGGGCGCCGGATCACGGCCACTGGAATATCGTCTCCGCCACTGCTCGGTCTCACCGCAACCCCCGCCCGGCGCGACGGCGACGAGACGGCGAAGCTCCACCTCGACTTCGGCGGCCGACTGATCGAACCCGGACTCGCCTATCGTTCGATCGAGGACTTCCAGAGGAAGGGCTACCTCTCCCGAGTTCGCTACGAGCGAATCGCGACGGAGTACGAGCTCGTCCTCCGCGATAAGGAGCGCGAGGAGTGGAAGCAGTTCCGAACGCTCCCGTCGTCGGCGCTGCTGCGAATCGGAAAGGACGCCGAACGCAACGCCCGTGTCGTCGCGTCGATTCTCGACGCGCTCCGACGAGTCAAGTCCATGCTGGTCTTCGCGTGTTCGATCGAACATTCGAAGACGCTGGCGCACGCGCTCTGCGCGTTCGGAGTTCGAGCGGCTCATCTTGACGGCGAGATCCCGCGCCCTCACCGGCGGCAGACGATCGAGCGGTTTCGGGACGGCGAACTCGAAGTGGCGGTCAACTGCGATCTTCTCGCGACCGGCTTCGACGCCCCCAACGTGGACGCGGTTGCACTCGCGCGCCCGATCGAGAGCCCGGTGCTCTTCGCACAGATCGTCGGCCGCGGCATCCGTGGCCCGAGGAACCGAGGCACGCGGAAGTGCCTCATCCTCGACTTCGAGGACAACGTCGCGCGGATCGGTGATCTTCAGGAGCTCCGCGACAGGTTCCGCGACGAGTTCCTGCTCGCGGCGCGGGCGGCGACGAAGTGAGCGTCGGAGGGGACGCGGCCTCGCGTCTCGCGAGCCACCGCCCCCGAGCCTCCCGCCAGAACCACAAGAACCACAAAGAACGCACAAACCGGGGCATCCGGGGGCAATCCGCTGCCACGGTTGACACGTCTCCCCCATCGCGCTAAACTCTGACCTGTCAACGGGTAAGACACCCGAGGAACGCACCGGAACGTCGGTGCCCAAAGACCAGCCGGACCGATTGACAAGGTGGAAGTCGCTGGTTCAATCCCAGCACGGCCCACCATCCCGGCGCCGCGGCTTCGCGCCTGTCGGCAGCCCCCGAGTCGCCGGCGGCTGAGCGGTTCGCCCGCAGCCTCGGCGTCTCAGTCTGAGACGATCGGCCTCGATCCGCGCGCCTGCCGCCGGACCAGATTGCGAAAGTCGGCCTCAAGCGCGGCTCCCGGACGATCCGACGAGTAAACGTGGGTTCTTCCGCCGTTGCCATGCTCTTCCTGCCGCCGAGGCCGCCCGTGCGCCTCGCCTTGGGCCAGCCCTGCGTCCTCGGACGCAGCCCCGGGTGCGACATGCCGATCCCGTCCACGGGCGCCTCGCGGCGCCACGCCCACGTCTGCTGGGAGCAGGAAGGCATCGTCATCCGCGACCTCTCGAGCACGAACGGCACGTTCGTCAACGGCGAGAAGCTCGCCGGAGCCCGGACGCTGAAGCCCGGCGACCGCATCATGATCGGCGACCGCTCCGTCACGTTCTGCCAGGTCGATCCGGCGCTCTCGGGCGACGGCGAGGCCCCGACCGACACCGACACGGTGCTCTTCGCGCAGGGCGGAGGCGCGATCGGCGGCGACGGCAACGCTTTCGAGGGCAACCTCGCGGAGATCCCGACGTTCGCGATCGTGCAGATGCTCGAGATGGGCATGAAGACCGGCCTCCTCGAGATCTCGCGCGGTGACGAGCAGCACCGGATCTGGTTCCACTGCGGCATGCCGTTCCACGCGGTCTCCGGCTCGATCGACGGCGTCGAGGCCGCGTTCGCGATCGTGAGCCCGGTCGACGGCCGCTTCGTCTTCCGCCCGGACGAGGCGAGCCCCGTCCGCTCCATCCACAAGTCGGTCGCCGAGATCCTCCTCGAGGCGAGCCGCCGGATGGATGAAGCCCAACGTTAGACGGCGTCCAGACAGTCCCCGAAAGCTTGGCGCGCCCGCGGCCGTGGTGAGAATCCTCCGCCTCGTCTCTACAAGGAGGACAACGTGAAGGACTGCTGCACCACAGATTGCTGCCCCACCCCGCTCCGTGTCGGCCAGGCCGTCCCGGACTTCTCGCTGACGACGTTCGACCCGAAGACGGGCGACTTCGGCAAGTTCGACCTCGCCGCCCAGAAGGCCGCGAAGAAGTGGACGATCCTCTTCTTCTACCCGGCCGACTTCACCTTCGTTTGAGCGACCGAGTTCGCTGCTCTGGCAGAGCAGTACGATCGCTTCACCCGACTCGGCGCCGAAGTCGTCACCGTCAGCCGTGACACCCAGTTCGTCCACCTCGCGTGGCACCGCGACGAGAAGGAACTCGCGAACGTGAAGTACCCGATGGCCGCCGACGTGACCGGCAGCGTCGCGCGCATGTTCGGCGTGCTCGACGAGGGCTCGGGCCTCGCACTCCGCGGCACGTACATCATCAGCCCCGACGGCAAGCTGATGAACTCGGAGATGAACTTCTACAACATGGGCCGGAACATCGACGAGCTGCTGCGCAAGTTCAAGGCGAACATCTACCTCGGCAAGAAGCCCGCCGAGGGATGCCCCGCGAAGTGGAAGGACGAGGGCGACAAGACGCTCTCGCCGTCGGCCAAGATGGTCGGCAAGGTCCACGAGGCGCTCGCCGAGCAGAAGTAGGCGTCACCTCCGCCGCGAGGCGGCGCGCTTCTTCACGGGCCCCCGCGGCGCTGCGCGCTTCGGGGGTCCTTTCGTGGGCGGAGCTTCCTCCGCCTGCCTCGCGATGGGCTCCGCGACGACCGATCCGGCCGCGCGCCAGCCGGGCGGCGGCGAAGTACTTTGCAGCTCGAAGAGGAAGCGCGACGGCATGCACACGGCGCGCTTGCCGTACTTCGCGCGCTCCTCGCAGTGCGTGATCGTGAGACGCCGCTGCGCGCGCGTGACGCCCACGTACATCAGGCGCCGCTCCTCCTCGACCGTGTCCTCGGCGACCGATCGCACGTGCGGCAGGATGCCCTCCTCGCAGCCGACGAGAAAGACGCGCGGGAACTCGAGACCCTTCGCGGCGTGGAGCGTCATCAGCGTGACGCAGTCGCGGCGCGAAGCGTCCTTGTCGTTCTTGTCCTCCTGGCCGTTCATCGTCAACTCTTCGAGGAAGCCCCCGAGCGACGCCTCGGCGCCGCGGCGCCGGACGTGGTTCTCGGCGAAGTTGACGACCTCCATCACCGCGGCCCAGCGGGCGTCGGCGTCGCGCGGGTCGGGGTAGTTCTTCTGGATCTCGTCCGCGTAGCTGACGTCGCGGATCAGCTTCCGCACGACCTCCACGAGCTTCACACCCGGTTCCGGCGTGCCGAGCGCGCGGAGCTTCTCGCGCAGCGTTCGCACCGCCTCGACGGCCGCGGGCGGGAGCTTCTCGATCTTCTCGGCTTCGTCGAACGCCTTGCCCGCCGAGATGCCGTGCGTCGTGGCGTACTCGAGCACGCGATCGACGGTCGTGTCCCCCACGCCGCGCGGCGGCACGTTGACGATGCGCAAGAGCGACATCTCGTCGTCGGGGTTGTGGACGAGCTTGAGGAACGCGAGGATGTCGCGCACCTCCTTGCGATCGAAGAACGACATCCCGCCGACGAGCACGTACGGAACGTTCTTCGCTCGGAGCTTCGCCTCGAACGCGCGCGGTTGCACGGCGGTGCGGAAGAGGACGGCGAAATCGGAGTACCGCGCGCGCCCCGACTGCGCCGCAAGGGCGATCTCCTTCACCACGAACTCCGCCTCCTCCTCCTCGTCCTTCAGAACCTGGAAGAGGACCGGGTCG
>JANNHP010000078.1:0-13939 GCA_031404455.1 Planctomycetia bacterium
CCCGGGGAACCAGGGCGGTTGGGCACATGCGGCTTCGCCCCGGCGGCGCTGGCACACCTCGTATTCCGCAGAGATCGAGGCCGACCGGCACCGCAGACGATGGGACGCAGGGAGTGCGGCGACGCACACACGGCCCCGCCGCTCGAAAGAGCTGCACGAGCGAGAACCCCAGGAGCGGCAGCGGACCCAGCGAGTCCGCAAGGCTGGAGGGAGAAGAACCCGTCGAGGGGGCGAGAAACCCCGAGGACGGATCGTGCCGGGTGAGGCAAACCCGGGTGATGCGGATCCCTCCGCTGATGTCGCTGAAGGGGCGTGAAACCCCAGGAGGGGCAACCTGGCCAGGCATGGCCAGGGAGGGCATCTCAGCCCGAACCCTGAGAGGGCGACGAAGCCTGCGGGAGCTGCCGGGCGGTCTTCGGACCGCACGGACGGCCGAACGGCGGAATTCCTCGTGGTCGTACAAACGACGCGGAGGAGGCGGCGAACCAATCGCGCCGCTACGCCGAGCGGAGCGCTCCGAGAGGCCGGTCAACCCTGCGAGGGTCGTCCCCGGGACGGCGACGTCCCGGTCGAACAGTTGAGATGAGGCCGAAACCCCTGGAGGGGCCTCGACGGACTTGTCTGTCCCAACCACCGGCTTCTTGGCCCGCAGGACCGAAAGGTCGTGCGGGCCTTCTCGATTCCGTCGTGCCGATTCCGTCGTCACGGCGGAATCCGCGCGGATACTTCGCCGCGTGAAATTGAGCGCGCTCCTGCCCGCCGAGCAGATCCGCGTCCCCCTCGCCGCGCGGACCAAGGCGGAAGCCATCGACGAGCTTCTCGCCGCCGTCCCGTTCGAGAGCGCCGCGCAGCGCGCCGCGGCGCGGGAGGCAGTGCTCGCGCGCGAGGCCGAGATCTCCACCGGGATCGGCCGCGGCGTGGCGGTTCCTCACGGACGGACCGCCGCCGTCAGCCGCCACCACTGCGCGTTCGGCGTCTCCAAGGCCCCGATCGCCTGGGACGCGATCGACGGCACGCCCTGCCGGATCTTCTTCCTCTGCGTCTCCGCCATGCAGGACGCCGCGGCCCACATCCGGGTGCTCTCGCAGGTGGCACGCGTGCTCAACAACAGCGCCACCCGGGCCGGGATCGAGTCCGCCACAGCTCCCGACGACGTCCGCCGCGTGTTCCGCGAGGACGAAGAGCGCGAAGGGCTCTAGCGAAGCGAGCTGCTTTCTTTCCCGGGCTCACTGGCGAGGGCGCCCGGCCGGGCCGTATAACCGCCCGGCGTGAGCCTCCCCGAGGACCTGGACCGCGCGGTGACCGAGGTGCGCGACGCGATGGCGTTCGTGGACCGGCGCGCCATCAACCGCACCGAGGTCATCAAGAAGATCTTCTGCGCGCTGCTCACGCGCGAGCACGTGCTGCTCGCGGCGCGGACGGGCGTCGGCAAGTCGCTCATCGCGAACCAGGTGTTCGCCATGTTCTCCGGCGCGCGCATCTTCCAGGTGCAGGCGTCGAAGGAGCAGCAGCCCGACACCTACTTCGGCGCGCTGATCCTC
Organism: Planctomycetia bacterium; assembly: GCA_031404455.1. Lineage (GTDB taxonomy): Bacteria > Planctomycetota > JAJSAM01 > JAJSAM01 > JAJVHW01 > JANNHP01. Next base: position 1,542 of record JANNHP010000078.1, read on the forward strand.
GACGAGCTGAAGGCCGGCCGCATCATCCACAACACAGAGGGCTCGCTCGTGGAGAGCGAGTTCGGGTTCATCGACGAGATCTTCGACGCGAACGACTACACGCTGCGCGCGCTGCTCACGTGCCTGAACGAGCGCCGCCTCGTACGCGGCGTGCAGAACGTCCCCGCGCGCATCCACACGGTGATCGGCGCCGCGAACTACATGCGCGTCACGGAGATCACGGAGGCTCTCCTCGACCGGTTCCTCTACAAGGCCGTGATCGACCCCGACCGCGAGCCCTTCTTCATGTACCGGATCTCGCAGCAGTTCGTGCAGCACCGCGGACAGATCGCACAGCCGCCCGGGCGCATCCCGTTCGAATCGCTGAGGCGGCTCTCCGACGTCGTGCGCGGCCACGACCCGAAGGTCACGGTCCAGGTCTCGCACGAGCTCCTCTTCTTCGCGAACCTCGTGCTCCGCCACTACGAGGCGATGCTCCGCCGCGCGCGCGAGCAGTCGGGCGGGAAGCAGAAGGAGGGCAAGCCCGACTTCTACATCTCGCCGAGAACGCAGGCGAAGGCGCTCGACGCGCTGCGCGCGATCGCCCTGATGAACCGGCGCACCGAGGTCACCCTCGACGACGTGGGCAAGCTGCAGATCCTGCTCTGCACCGCCGGTGTGCGCGAGGAGTACGACGTCTTCCAGAAGTGCTTCGATTCGCTGAAGAACCACTACACGGCGTCGCACGCGTTCGAACAGCTCCAGACGATGCTCGGGCTCCAGGACGTTCTCGACCGCATCCAGCTCGACACGAAACTCCTCGACCAGCCGATCACGGAGCTCGCGAACGTCCACCTGAACCGCACGCTCGCGGAGTGGGCGAAGGAGAAGCTCGGCATCGGCGAGACATCGTCGCAGCACAACAGGAAGCTGCTCACCGCGTACCTCGACGGCATCGTGCCCCTGACCGACGAGATCCGCTCGCTGAAGGTGCGCCTCTCCGCCGAGGTGATGCAGCTCTTCAACCCCGACTCCCCATGGACGTGAGCGCGGACCTCGAAGAGACCACCGCCGCGGAGCCGGTTCCCGGTCCGTACGCCTCGTTCCTCGCGGAGATGGAACTCCTCGGTCTCGGATCCGACCTCGAGGAAGCGCTCCCTCCGGGCTTCAGCGCCGTGTTCGAGATCGGACGGATCCTCTCGGATCCCGCGAGCCCTCTCGCCCTGGCGATCGGCCGCGCACTGCTGCTCTCCTCGCCCGCGGGTCTCCCCGCGCCGCTCACCACGGCGCAGCAGCCCGAGGGACTCGTCGAGTACGCCGTGCCGCACGAGTACGAGGCGGAGTTCATCCGGAGCTGGAGCGACGTGCCGTACGTGTACTCGTGGCAGCACCTCCTGCCCGAGGAGGTGTTCCTGCGCCGGCTCGCGGACCGGACGCTCTGGTTCCCCATGTCGAAGGCGCCGCGCATCCGCGCGATCGAGGGCGGCGAGGACGACTTCGCGCCGACGCCGTCGAAGCAGAAGGTGTGCGTGCTCCTCGACACGTCCACGTCGATGACGCTGCACCACCGCTTCGCGCTCGCGAAGGCGGCGGCGCTGCGGTTCCTGCGCGAGAACCGGCGGAATCTCGGGGAGGTGTTCCTCCGCACGTTCGACGTCGACGTCGGCGAGCTCGCGACCGCGATCGACGTCCCCGGCTACGACTCTCTCCTGCGTCGCGTCGCCCGTCAGCACGCCCTCGGCAACGGCACCTGCCTCGAGCGCGCGATCCTGACCGCGTGCGCCGACATCCGCGAACGGCGCGCGCTCGCCGGTGCCGAGATCCTCCTCGTCACCGACGGCGCTGCGCGCCTCGACGAGGACAAGGTCCGCGCGGCGCTCGGGACCGACATCCGCCTGCACTGCGTGAAGATCGGCAACGCGCACGTCTTCGCGACCGACTCGTACGTGACGCAGACGCTCGAGTCCTCGCGCGCCGGCACGTCGCGGCGCGACCAGCGCATCCAGCAGGTCCGCGAGCGCCGCGACAAGCTGCTGACGGCGCTCCGCTACGCGCACGACGACGCCACGCGCGACGGACTGAAGAGCAGCCTGCGCGAGTGCGACGGCGAGCGCCGCGTGCTCGGCGAGGAACTGAAGCGCGACTACGGCCACGAGATCGAGCGTCTCTCCGACGTCTACGTCGAGGTTCCGGATCTCGACGCGCACAGCGTCTTCCGGCTCGACGCGGAGACGCTCGCGTCCATCGAGTCGCTCGTCCGCGCGGCGATCCATCGCATGGAGGCCGTCCCGGCGTCGGTGGAATCGATGAAGGAGGCGGCGCTCATCCTCGCGCACCTCGCGACGCTCGCCGCGGAGCAGACCGACGCCGCAACGATCGCCCGCCTCGCGCAACTGCGCTCGCTGCTCGCGGACAAGATCGAGTCGGCGATCGTCTCCCACGAGCACCGCGTGATGGAAGCGGGGCTCCTCACGCCCGCCGACCAGCGCGACCTCCGCATCCTGCTCGGCCGCGGCACCGAGAAGTACTCGTCGCTCTGGCTCGCTCTCCTGCGCTATTTCTACGCCGCGTTCGGACGTCTACGCGACCGGCGGCGCTGAGCCCGCCCGCGCCGCGGCGCGGCCCTTCTCCACGTCGACTCGCAGGAGCAGCCACGCGCCGAAACCGAAGAAGGGCACCACGGTGAGCACTCCCCATCGGCTCGCGCCGCAGAGCGCCGCGACGATCGCGAAGAGCGGCGGGCCGAGGATCCCGCCGAACTTCTCGGCGACGCCGAAGAAGCCGAAGAACTCGGCCGTCTTCTCCGCGGGGACGAGGCTCGCGAAGAGCGAGCGCGACAGCGCCTGCGTGCCGCCCTGGACCATCGCGACGAGCAGAGCGAGCGCGTAGAAGTGCTCGATCGTCTCCATGAAGAACGCGAGCGCCGCGATCACGAAGTAGACGGCGAGGCCGGCGAGCACCGCGCGCTTCGCACCAATGCGCCCGGCGAGCCATCCGAACGCGAACGAGAACGGGATGCCTACGAACTGCACGAGGAGGATCGCCGCGATGAGGGAGTCCGTCGGAAGCTGCTTCTCCGCCCCGTAGATCGCGGCGACGCGGATCACCGTGCCGATGCCGTCGTTGAAGAGCAGGAAGGCGAGCAGCATGAGGAATGCCTGCGGATAGCGCCGCAGGTTCCGGTACGTCTCGCCGAGCCGGGCGAACGCCTCGATGCCGAGCGGCCGGCTCGACGTCCGCGGAGCGGCAGGCGGTTCTCGCACGCGCCGGAAGAGCGGGATCGCGAAGAGGAGCCACCACACCGCGACCGACAGGAACGCGAGACGCGCCGGGAGCGTCGGGTCGCCCGCGGGAATGCCAAACCACGCGGGGTTCGCGATCCACGCGAGGTTGAGGGCGAGGAGCACGCCGCCGCCCACGTAACCGAGCGCGTAGCCCGCCGACGACACGCGGTCGATCTCGCCGGGCAAGGCGACGCGCGGGAGGAGCGAGTCGTAGAAGACGAAGCTCGCGGTCGCGCCGATGTTCGCCACCGCGAACAGCACGGCGCCGAGCACCCAGTCGCCTTCGCCGACGAGGAACATCGCCGCGGTCGAAGCGAGCGCCGCGGCAAGGGACACGCCGAGCATGCGTTTCGTGCGTCCCGAACAGTCCGCTAGCGCCCCGAGGTACGGGGCGAGCAGCGCCGACACGACCATTCCCGCGGTCGTCGCCGCGAGGAACACCGCGGTCGCCCTCTCGTGGCCCAGCGGCCTCGCTGCGACCTCCGCGAAGTAGATCGGGAACACCGCGGTGACGATCGTCGTGAGGAACGCGGAGTTCGCCCAGTCGTACATCGCCCACGCGCGCAGCTCGGGGCGGCCGAGGCCCAGCTTCTCGAGGACGGATGCGCCTTGGCCGGTCAAGCGGCGGCGATGCTACCGCGCTACTCCTCCCGCCACGCGAGCGCGTAGCCCGCGATGTCTCCCTCGGTGTACGTGCGGACGCGCAACCAGTGCGCGCCCGGGCGGGTCGCGGTGAACGCCACCCGGAAGTTGGTGCCGCGGCCGCTGTCGTCGTTGAACGCGACCCGCGCGGAGCCGTTCGCGGCGTCGAAGATCTCGCCGTACGTGTCGAACCTGCCGGTGGTCTCGAACGTGTACGTGACGCCCGCCGCGAGGTCGATCGTGAACCAGTCCTCGACGTCGGCGCGCGACAGGGTTCGCGGCGACGTCGTCCCGCCGGCCGCGGGGGAGAGTGTCGTCGCACCCGCGCCCGAGTCGTCCGCGGGATCGAACGGATCGAGCTGGTTGACATCGAAGACGTCCGCCGCGATCTCGCGGAACTTCACGTCCGTCGCGGCGTTCCACGCCCCGACCCGATACCGGTGGAGACCCGGGCCCGGGTCGTGCGTGAAGGTCCTCGTGTCTCGCGGAAGCTCCGCCACGCGGCTCCAGTTCGCGCCGCCGTCGGCGGAGAGCTCCACGTAGTAGCCCGCCTCGTCGCGGGCCTTGTCGCGCCACTTCAGCGTGACCGCGCCGGACGCGACCGACTTGCGCAACTTGGCGACCGACGGCGGCGCGGTCGTCCTCAGGAGATCGACCTGCGCGTACTGGAGCGAGTACTCGGCGCCGGATCCCTGCGTCTTCGCGGTGACCCTCAACCGGTAACGGCCGGCGGCGGGCGCCGTGAAATCGATGCTGAACTGCAGGGAGCCGGCGGCGTCGTCATCGCTCGCCGCCGTGACGACGCCGAGCGCGTCGGAGTGGAGAGTCGCGCGCACGTCGTCCTGGCCCGTCGAGAAGAAGCGGTAGCGCGCGCCCGCGCCGAGGTCGAACGCGAACCAGTCGGTCGTGTCGGTCGTCGAGAGGAGGTGCGGGCCGTGCTCCGCGCCGAAGAGTCCCGGCAAGAGCAGCGTGGCGCCCGCGACCGTGTCGTCCGCGGGATCGAACGAGTCCCCTGTCGAACCCGAGGCGCCCAGTCCCAGGTATCGCGACACCGACGCGTACGTGCGGTCGAAGCGGCCGTACTCGTCGAGGCCGTCGAGGATCGCGCACGAGGAGATGCCGCCATAGAGCTGGCCGATCACCTGCTTCGCGGAGTTGAAGAGGGGCGAACCCGACGATCCGCCCGCGGTCACGCCGCTCGACCACTGCACCTGGTGGAAGCTCCCGTCGGGGCCGATGAGCGTGCCGTACGAGATGCGCATGTGCGTGCCGCCCGGGTGGTGCACGCCGACGATCGACTCGCCCGGCGTCTGCCGCGCCGCCGTCCATCCACAGAGGAAACGGTTCGACGGCATCGTCCCCGTGAGACGCAGCAGCGTGAAGTCGGTCGCGGCCGACGACTCGAGCACCGTCGAGCCGGCAACGCGCGGCACGCTCCCGAGCGGAGGGGGAAAGCCATCGCACTCGGCCGCCCGGTAGTCGAAGAAGAACTCGGTGTCGTTCGCCTCGGACTCCTTCGAGAGGCAGTGGTGCGCCGTCAGGAAGTAGGGGACGCTCGTCTGCGCCTCCGAGTCGTTGAGGAGCGCACCCGTGCAGAGGAAGACGCCGCTCGACGTCGTGATCTCCATCGTCGCAACGGCGCGGGCGATGTCCTGCGTGTAGCTCGAGTCGCAGGCCACGTTGTTGTTGCAACTGTCCGGCTTCGCCGCGGAGCCGACGCGCGGATCGTCGAGGCCCTCGCCGCGTTCGCGGTAGCGCTGCGCGACGCGGTCGATCGAGAACCGCAGCGGAGCGCCTGCGGACTCGGGAGGAACGCGGATTTCCACGCGCGCGCGCGCGCCGAACACGGTGGGCAGCAGGAACTCGCCGTCGCCGTCCGGTCCGCGCCCGGCGTAGGGTCCGTACGCCTCCGACGGTTCGTCGGCGTCGTACACGACGAGCGACGCCTGCGGCGGAAGATCGCAACGCGAGACGCGGAGGCGCAGACCCACGGCGCCCGGAGCGCTCACGTCGGCGATCCAGACGAGCGACCCTTCGGGCATCGACGTCACGCCGCCCGCTCCGAGGACGAGACGCCGCGGCGCGCGGATCTCGCGGAAGCGCCGGATCACGCCGACGCGCGGATCGGACTTCGGGCCGGGCAGCGCCGCGCGGGCCGCGTCCTGCGCAAGGAGGGGCGCCGCGTCGAGCGGCGGCAGTTCGACGCTGCGCGACGCCGCGATCGGGCTCTTCGCCGCGAACGCCGTCGTCGTGACGATCTCGCGCGGCCCGTCGCCGAGCGCGGGTCCGCCTGACGGACCCTCGTCTCCCGGGACTTCCTGGGCGAACGCTGGTGCGGCGGCGGCGGCCACGAGGACCGCGAGGATCGTCCGGTTCACGAAGGGTCTCCTCGGGAGGCGGGGCTGCGAGGCCGCAAGCCTATCGGTTCCGCGGGCACGTCGCGTTGATACATACCCGTCCGTCACGGCCGCGGGTCGAAGTGCTGGTCCATGTGCATCCAGATGACGCGCGAGTACCTGAAGAGCCACGGGGCCGAGAGGACGAGCAGTCCGCCGGCGACGGCGCCGATCGCGGGGTAGTTCCAGCCGAGCACGAGCCCGGCGACGACGACGGGCGTCGCGACGGCCACGGCCATCGCGTAGCTGAAGTACATCGCGCCGAGGAAGTAGCCGGCCTCGCGTTCGAACGCGATCCCGCAGGCGGGGCACGTCCGGTTCATGCGGACGAGCGACGCGAAGACCGCGCCCTGGCCGCAGCGCGGACATCGTTGGCGGAGGAGCGGGGCGAGTCGCACCGCCCGATTCTGCGCCCGCTACGGCTCCGGGTTCGCGAATCGCTCGACCACGGCCTCGAGTCCGGCCACGACGCGCGCGAGCCGGTCGAAGTCCACGCGGTCCGCCGTGTCGGAGGGCGTGTGGTAGAGCGGCGAGCGGAACGGCGCCGTGTCCGTGACCATCACGGCGGACCAGCCCTCCTCCCAGAAGGACCAATGGTCCGACCATCCCACGCCGGGGATCGACGACGGGAGCGCCGCGCCCTCGCTCGGGAACGCCGCCGCTCCACGGAAGGTCCCGACCGCTTCGCGCGTGAGCGCGCGCGAGGCGACGTTGCCTACGAAGACAACGAAGTCGCCGCGCGACGGGTAGAAGAGCGAGAGCCCGGGCGCCGGGTACTCCTGGCTGCCCTCCTCGTCGCGGAAGCAGCCGAGCGTCTCGAGGCTGAGCATCGCGACGACGTCCTCGCCGCGCGCCTTGCAGCGCTTCGCGTACCGCACGCTGCCCATGTCGCCCGTCTGGAAGAAGGGCGGCTCCTCGTTGACGAAACCGACGAACCGCAGCGTCCGCGCCGGTTTCGACCCGGCGAACCGCCGCGCGAGGGCGAGCACGCCCGCGGTGCCGGTCGCGTTGTCGTTCGCCCCGGCGCAGCCCGGGACGCTGTCGTAGTGCGCGCCGACGATCACGATCTCGGACACGCGCGCCCCGCCGCGGATCTCCACCTCGACGTTCGCGCACGGCCGTCCTCCGAGCTCGTACCCCTGCCGCGCGGGCGTGCCGCATGCTCGGAGTGATTCCTCGATGAACCGAGCGGCCTCCTCGAGCCGCTCCGGCCGCCGGGTGTTGCGTTCGCCGATGCCGTCCGCGAGGCGCCGCACGTCGCGCTCGAGTTCGTCGCGCAGCGCGACTCCGTCGGCGTCGAGCGGCGGGAGCGGTCCGTCGTGACTCTCCCCGGGCATGCGGAGCAGGAAGAACCAGACGATGGTCGCGACGACGACGACGATCGCCGCGAGGATCGCCCAACGGCGCACGACGTCGCGCCACTCCGCGCGGCGCGGGACGAGGCGCAGTCCACGGCGCGATCGCGGCTCCGTCACGGGCACCTCGCGTCTCCGTCCTCTCGCGAACGGATCGAGACTACCCGCGATCGGTCAGTGCGAGCCGCGCGCGGCGTGGGTCTGGAGAGGAGGCTCCTGCGCACCTCGCACCAGCGGCGGCGCTGCTGGAGTTCCTCGAACTCCTCGGCGCTCTTCGGGCTGCGAAGCGCCTCGATGACGGCCGCGAGCTCGGACTCGACCGCCGCGACGTCGGTGTCCGTCACCTTGACCGCGTCGGAGACGACGAGCGTGACCACGTTCTTCTTCACGTGGACGAAGCCGTCGCGGATCGCGTAGCGCTCGATCGTGCCGCCGCGGGAGAGGCGCACGACGCCCGGCCCGAGCGCCCCGATGAGCGGCGCGTGTCGCGGATAGATGCCGAGCTCGCCCTCGATGCCGGGCACGACGAGGTGGTCGACGTTCCCTTCGAAGAGCGGCCGCTCCGGGGAGACGACCGTGCAGTGGATCGCGCCCTCGGCCACGGTCACTTCCCGGCCTTCATCTTCTCGGCCTTCTCCACGGCCTCCTCGATGCCGCCCACCATGTAGAACGCGGCCTCGGGGAGGTGGTCGTACTCGCCGGCGACGACCGCCTTGAACGAGCGGATCGTGTCCTCGAGCTTCACGTAGCGGCCTTCGACGCCCGTGAACACCTGCGCGACGAAGAACGGCTGCGAGAGGAACTTCTGGATCTTGCGCGCGCGGTTGACGACGACCTTGTCCTCTTCCGAGAGCTCGTCCATCCCGAGGATGGCGATGATGTCCTGCAGGTTCTTGTAGCGCTGCAGGATGCGCTGCACGTCGCGCGCGACCTTGTAGTGCTCCTCGCCGACGTACTGCGGGTCGAGGACGCGGCTCGTGGAGTCGAGCGGGTCGACCGCGGGGTAGATTCCGAGCTCGGAGATCTGGCGGCTGAGCACCGTCTTCGCGTCGAGGTGGCTGAACGCCGTCGCGGGCGCGGGGTCGGTGAGGTCGTCGGCGGGCACGTAGATGGCCTGCACCGAGGTGACCGAGCCGTGCTCGGTCGAGGTGATGCGCTCCTGGAGGGCGCCCATCTCGGAGGAGCGTCGGCTGGTAGCCGACGGCGGAGGGCATGCGGCCGAGGAGCGCCGACACCTCGGAGCCCGCCTGGCTGAAGCGGAAGATGTTGTCCACGAAGAGCAGCACGTCCGTGCCCGCCTGGTCGCGGAAGTACTCGGCCATCGTGAGGCCCGAGAGCGCCACGCGCAGACGCGCACCGGGCGGCTCATTCATCTGGCCGTAGCAGAGGACCGTCTTGTTGATGACGCCGGACTCGGTCATCTCGACCCAGAGGTCGTTGCCCTCGCGCGTGCGCTCGCCGACGCCGCAGAACACCGAGAAGCCGCCGTGCTGCTTCGCGATGTTGTTGATGAGCTCCATGATCACGACCGTCTTGCCGACGCCGGCGCCGCCGAAGAGGCCGGTCTTGCCGCCCTTCGCGTAGGGCGCGAGGAGGTCGACGACCTTGATGCCCGTCTCGAAGAGCTCGGTCTTCGTCGAGAGGTTCTGGAACTTCGGCGAGGGCCGGTGGATGGCGCGGCGCTCGACGCTCGCGGGGATCGGCGCACCGTAGTCGACGGGCTCCCCGAGCAGGTTGAACACGCGGCCGAGGCACGCCTCGCCGACGGGCACCGCGATGGGCGCGCCGGTGTTCTTCACCTTCGTGCCGCGGACGAGGCCGTCCGTCGACGACATGGCCACCGCGCGCACCTGGTTGCGGCCGATGTGCGACTGCACCTCGGCCGTGAGCCGGATGGCGACGTCGCCCGCCTTGTCCTCGATGGTGAGCGCCGTGTAGATCTCGGGCACCGCGTCGGCCGGGAACTCGACGTCGAGCACCGGTCCGATGACCTGCACCACTCTGCCGTCTGCGATCTGGGACATGGTTCGGTTCCTTCGTTACTCGAGAGCCGCGGCACCGCCGACGATCTCGGCGATCTCCTGCGTGATCCCGGCCTGGCGGGCCTGGTTGTAGGCACGGGTGAGCGAGCGCTCCATCTCGTTGGCGTTGTCGCTCGCGTTCTTCATGGCGACGCGGCGCGCGAGCATCTCGCTCGCCACCGACGACAGCAGGATGCGGTAGATGGCGTTGTTCACGTAGACCGAGCCGAGCTGCTTCAGGATCTCGCCGGCCGCGGGTTCGAAGAGGTATTCGTCGGGCGAGGGCGCGTGCTCCGTCGCTGCGGGCTCGTCGGCGGCGCCGATCGGCAGCACCGTCACCACCGTGGGCGGCTGCTGGCTCACGCTCCTGAAGTCGGCGAAGACCACGTCCACCCGGTCCACTTCGCGGTCGAGGAACGCCTTCAGGAGCGGCGCCGCCACACCCTCGGCCTCGACGGAGCTCGGACGGTCGGTCAGGTCGTTCCGGCTCTCTGCGACCTTCACGCCCGCGAAGCGCATCGCTGCGATGCCCTTCTTGCCCGCGACGTGGAGCAGCACCTCGGTCCCCTCGGCTTCGAGGGCGCGGACGTGCTCGCGGCACTTGCGCACGAGGTTCGCGTTGTAGCCGCCGCAGAGTCCGCGGTTCGACGTGACGACCAGCACGAGCACGCGCTTCAGGGGCGTGCGCTTCTCGAAGAGAGGCGAGATGCCGAGCGACTCCACGGCTCCCGACAGCGCCGCGACGAGCGTCGTCATCGCCTGCTGGTACGGCCTCGACGCGAGCACCCGGCCCTGGACGCGCTGGAGCTTCGACGTCGCCACCATCTCCATGGTGCGCGTGATCTTCTTCGTCGAAGCGACGCTCTTGATGCGCTTCCTGATGACCTTGGAGGAACCGGGCATCGGGTTACTTCTTCGCCGTCTGCGTGGCGTTCCACTGGGCCTTGAACGCTTCGACGCCGGCCTTCAGGTCGACGAGGATCGCGTCGGAGATCGCCAGTTCGGTGCCGAGGCGGTCCATCACGCGGGTGGGGTGGTTGTGCAGGTACGCGAGCAACTCCGTCTCGCACGCCGAGACGCGGTCTACGGCGACGTCGTCGAGGAACCCCTGGCCCATCGCCCAGATGGCTGCGACCTGGTCCTCGACGGCCCGCGGGTGGTAGAGGCCCTGCTTCAGGAGCTCCACGTTGCGCTGTCCGCGCGCGAGCTGGTTCTGCGTGTTCTTGTCGAGGTCGGACGCGAACTGCGCGAACGCCTCGAGCTCGCGGAACTGGGCGAGGTCGAGGCGCATCTTGCCGGCGACCTTCTTCATCGCCTTCGTCATGGCGTTGCCGCCGACGCGCGAGACCGAGATGCCCACGTTGATGGCGGGACGCACGCCCGCGTAGAAGAGCTCCGGCTCGAGGTAGATCTGTCCGTCGGTGATCGAGATGACGTTCGTCGGGATGTACGCCGACACGTCGCCCGCCTGCGTCTCGATGACCGGCAGCGCCGTCAGCGATCCGCCGCCCTTCTGCTCGGAGAGCTTCGCGGAGCGCTCGAGCAGGCGGCTGTGGCAGTAGAAGATGTCGCCCGGGTACGCCTCGCGGCCCGGCGGGCGGCGAAGGAGGAGCGAGAGCTGGCGGTAGGCGACCGCCTGCTTCGAGAGGTCGTCGTAGACGCAGAGAGTGTGGAGGCCGTGCGGGCTCCCCGCCGCGAGCTTCGGACGGTGCAGGTTGTCCTTCTTCTCGGGGTCGTAGACGAACTCGCCGCGCTGGAACTTCCCGTCCGCGCCGCGGACGGGGTTGCCCTTCTCGTCCACGACGAAGCCGTTGTACATGAAGTACTCGGCCATCGCGGCGCCGGCGTACGGCGCGATGTACTGCGCGGGCGCGGGGTCGTTCGCGGTCGCCGAGACGACGATCGTGTAGTCCATCGCGCCGTACTTCGTGAGCCGGTCCACGACGCCCGCCACGGTCGAGGCCTTCTGGCCGACCGCGACGTACACGCAGATCACGCCCTTGCCCTTCTGGTTGATGATCGTGTCGATCGCGACGGCGCTCTTCCCGGTCTCGCGGTCGCCGATGATCAGCTCGCGCTGCCCGCGGCCGATCGGGATCATCGCGTCGATCGCCTTGACGCCGGTCTGCAGCGGCTCGTTGACCGACTGGCGGTCGGCGATGCCGGGGGCGGCGCCCTCGAGCGGCATGAACGCCTTCGTCGAGATCGGGCCCTTGCCGTCGATCGGCACGCCGAGCGGTGTCACGACGCGGCCGATCAGCTCCTCGCCCGCGGGCACCGAGAGCACGCGCTTCGTGCGCTTGACGGTCTGGCCTTCGCGGATGTCGAGGTAGTCGCCGAGGATGACGATGCCGACCGAGTCCTCTTCGAGGTTGAACGCCATGCCGAAGGTGCCGTTCTCGAACTGCACCATCTCGTTGGCCATCACCTTCTCGAGTCCGAACGCGCGCGCGATGCCGTCGCCGACCTCGAGCACCGAGCCGACCTCTTCGAGTGCGAGGTCGATGTCGAAACCCTCGATCTGCTTCTTGAGGATCGAGGTGATCTCGTCGGGTCTCAGCGTGCTCATGGCTTCGTCTTCCTTGCCCTTGTTCGTCGATCAGTTCTGGAGGAGCTGCTTCTGGAGCGCCGCGAGACGAGTGCGGAACGTGCGGTCGATCACGCGGTCGCCCACGCGGATCGACGCGCCTGCGAGGACGCCCGGGTCCACGCGCTCGTGGA
>JANNHP010000079.1:0-3101 GCA_031404455.1 Planctomycetia bacterium
CTCGAGGCGAAGGCCGACAAGGCCGTCGTCGATGCGACCGCCCTCGTCGATGCGGCGAAACTCCCGACCACGACGACGAACACCGTCGCGGTCCGGGTCGCGGCGCTGCGCGACGCGCAGGCGATCGTCGAGAAGGCGGACGCGAAGATCGACAGGGGGAGCAAGTGCTCCGGCTCCGGCCAGGTCCGGCTGAAGATCGACCTCGCCGACTTCGCCCCGAAGTTCGCCTCGGCGACCGCCCGCAAGTCGGCGGCAGGTGCGCTCGAGTACGTGAGCGTGCAGGGCTACTTCTACGACAAGCGCAACCCCGCCGACCCCTACCACGCGGGACAGATCGACCTCGGCTTCAACGGGCCCGACTTCCACGGCGTGGGCACGTACACGATCGGCGCGGGCGGCGGCCTCTCGTTCAGCCTCCGCGAGGAGACGACGCAGTGGACGTTCGTCTCGGGCACGGTGATCGTCACGGAGTACGACGAGGCCCTGCGGAGGATGGGCGGGAGTTTCAACGGCACCGTCTCCGATGGCGTCTCGACGCGCACCATCACCGAGGGCCGCTTCCGCGTCTGCAAGCTCATCATCGACACGCAGTAGCCGCGGGGAGCCCCCAAAGCTCAAACGTCGGCCGTTGAGCGCTACCCTCCGCGCGTGCCGGACACGAATGAAGCGCTCGCGCTCCTCGCCGAAGAGGGCTGGGACCTCCTCGTCGAGGCGGGACTCGCGTGCGACGGCGCGCGCGGCGATGCCCTCGCCGCTGCGACGGCGCTCGCGAAGCGGCGTCCGGACGCGCCCGCGGCGCGGCGGGCGGCGGCGCTGGAACTCGTCACGGAAGGTGCGACGCTCGCGAGGAAGCTCGGCGTGGCGGAGCGACTGCTCGCGACGCGCGAGGCGGTCGAGCAGGCGACGAGCGGACGCGTGGCGACCTGGCACGCGCAGCAGGTGCCGCCCGGGTCGCGCGTGCTCGAGATCGGCTGCGGCTGCGGCGGCGACTCGCTGGCGCTCGCGCACCGTGCCGCGAACCTGATCGCGACCGACACCGATCCCGTCCGCGCCGCGTGCGCACACATCAACCTGACGACGACGGGACTCGCCTCGTCGCGCGCGGTCCCGGGCGACGGCTTCGATCTCCTCGCGGGCGAGGCGTCGAAGGCCGACGTCGTGTTCGTCGATCCCGACCGTCGCGCGAGTGGGCGCGCGGAGGGGAAGCGGTCGCTCGATCCCGAGGCGTGGCGCCCGCCGCTCTCGCGACTCGTCGATCTCGCGCGCAGTCCGCGGCGCGTCTTCGTGAAGGCGGCGCCGTCGCTCGATGCCGACATCGTCGCGGGCGCCTTCCGCGTCGCGTTCGTCTCGCACGGCGGCGAGTGCGTGGAGGCCTTCCTCGAATCGCCGCCGGGCGACGGTCCGGCCGTCCGCGCCGTGCACCTCCCGGACGACGGACCGTCGATCGAGCTCGCGGGCGATCGCGGCGACGCGGCGGCGGGCGACATCGGCGAGTCCATCTACGTCGCCGACCCCGCGGCGATCCGCGCGCGTCTCCTCGCGGAACTGTGCGCGCGCCACGCGCTCCGTCTCGTCTCCCCGGGGATCGCGTTCCTCACGGGTTCGCGCGGCGCGGCGTCGCCGTGGCTGAAGGAGTTCGGCGTGCTCCGCGTGATGGACGGACTCGACGCGGCGCCCCCGCTGACGGAACTCGGTGCGTCGGGAGTTCGCGTCCACGTCCGCGGCGCGCCGGTCTTGGCGGACGAGATGGAGCGCGCGCTGGCGTCGCACCTCGACGCGCGCGGCGGCGGGCCCGTCCTCGACGTCTTCGTCACGCGCGGAAACGGCAAGCCGATCGCGGTCGTCGCGCGCAGAGTGGGCGGCCGATGACGGACACCCCGTGGACTCTCGACCGCGTCGCCGCCGCGAAGCCCGAGCTGGCACCGCTCGCGCGAATGCACGCGGCGCTCGGCGTCGCCGCGCGGCGCGTGGCCGTGGAGCGCGCCGTTGAACTCCATCCCACGTTCACGGCGACGCCCGCGATCCACTGGCTCGCGGGACGGTCGCTCTTCGACTCGTCGAACCGCGCGGCGCTCGTCCCCGCGATGACGGCGCTCTTCGAGGCGCTCTGCCGCGCGACGTGCGAGGCCGTTCCCGGGACGCAGGGCGCCATCGACGAGATGCTCGCGGCGGCGTCGCGGCCGGGGTTCGCGTGGCCCGCGCGGCTCGTCGGGTTCCGGGACGTGCCCGACGCCGGCGACGTGCCGCACCCCGAGCTCTTCCGGTTCCTGCTGCTCCGCGCGGTCGCGGTTCCCGCCGGGCACCTCGCGCGGTCGCTCTCGCCGCCGCACCCGGAGCGCTGGCTGCGCGCCGCGTGCCCCTACTGCGGCGTCCCCGCGGCGGCTGTCGTCGCGGGGCCCGGCACGGGACGCGACCTCGTCTGCGTGCTCTGCGGCGGCCGTTGGCACCGCGCAGGGACGGAGTGCGTCGCCTGCGGCGAAGAGCGGGCGGAGACCCGGCTCGTCCTCGCGGACCGGGAACTCGGACCGGCATCGCTCGAAGCATGTTCGACGTGCCGTTACGCGCTCAAGGTGTTCGCGCCGTCGGACGTTCCCGAGGCCGCGCCGATCGCGCTCGAGGTCCTCACCGTCCACCTCGACGTCCTCGCCCGCTCCGACGACCTCTCCCGCGACTCCGTGGCGCTCGCGGCCGTCTTCCCGCCCGCCTGAGGGTTGCGTGATATGCTCGCGGCCTCGATGCGCAGCCCGACCGCCCTCGTCCTCGCCGCCGCGCTCGCGGCGTTCGCCGGCGACGCGTTCGCCCGGGGCGGCAAGGCGGAGCCCGATCCCATCGAGATCCAGTTCGATCTCCAGTACGGATCGAGCGATCCGGTCGCGCGTTCGAAGGCGATCGAGTCGCTGAAGGCCGCGCCGGACCCGCTGAAGTTCGCGGTCCTCTCGACGCGCGTGATCGGCCGCGAACAGCGCGCCGACGTGATCTCGCGGGCGGTCGACGTGCTCGGCGGCATCAAGGACGAGACGACGGCGACGAGCGTGGCCGTCGCGGCGAAGACGGCGCCGCCCGAGGCGCGCATCGTCTACGTCGAAGCACTCGGCGGACTC
>JANNHP010000080.1:0-3897 GCA_031404455.1 Planctomycetia bacterium
GCGTTCGCGCGGAGACCGGACTTCGCGCCGGTTCCCGCGAGCGTCCGCACCGTCCCGTCCGTCGCGACGAGGAGCGGCGCCGCGGCGGGGATCAGCTTCATCCCGTCATGGACGGCGGGCAGGTACGCGATGTTCCGGCCCATCGACGTGAACGTGACGCGGCCGTCCGCGACGCGGCCCCAGTGGATCGGCGTCCACTCGCCGCCGTTGAAGACGCAGAGGTAGGCGAACTGCTCCGCGCCCGCCGCCGCGGGGTCGAGCGTCACCGTCACGTCGGCCGCGTTCCCGTACTGGTCGGTGACGTCGACGTAGCACTTGCCCATCAGCCAGCGGCTCCCGGCCTCGCGGTCCTTCGGGAGCTGGAAGGCGAGGTTGCCGCGCTGGATGGAGAACGTCTTCCGATAGACCTTCGCCGCGTGCGAGTACTGCTTCTCGCAGCCCTTCCCGTCCGCGTCGAGCGTCACCGTCCACGCGTGGTTGTTGTCGCGGTGCGCCCACGCCGGCGTGTAGTCCTGCGCCATCGCGACGCCGAGCGCCCTGGCCGTGTAGCCCTCAAGGTTCGCGAGGTCCTCGCAGCGGCCCATGCCGCTCTTTTCCGCCTCGTGGAACGACTGGTCGGTCGGGTGGAGGTAGTAGATCTCGTCGAACCGCGCCCGCTTGCCGAGGTCCTCGTTCGCCTTCTTCCAGAGGTCCGCGCGCGTCGCCAAGGGGCCGAGTTCCTTCGCGAGCGCCGCGTAGCGCTCCGTGAGCGGCGTCATCCAGTCGTCGATCGGCTCCTCGCTCCCGCGGTAGGGGAGGATGAACTCGAGGAAGGCCGTGAACGGCGCGCGTTCCGCCTCGGGCACCGCGCGCCACGCCGAGAAGGCGCCGTCCGTGTGGCGGACGAGGAAGTCGGCGGTGATCGTCTCGACGTCCGGGACGATCCTCTGCTTCACGTAGTCGATCGTGCCGTGCTCCTTCTCGAGCACGTCCATCGCCGCCTGCGCCGCCTTGAAGTCCGGGTACTTCAGGGCGTCGAACTCGATCGGCGCGCCGTCCTTCGCCTTCCAGCCGAACACCACGTAGCCCTTGCCCGGCAGGTTGGCGACGAGGAATCGCGCGGCGGCGAGCCTCGACGCGTCGCCGGACGCGGCGGCGTGCGCGAGGAACTTCTCGAGTTCGGCGCGGTTCGCCTTCGCGGCGTCGAGGGCCGCGGCAAGTTCGGCCGACGGAGACTCGGGTCCGTCGCCCGCGAGCGCCGCCGCGGTCAGCGCCGCGGCGAGGAAAGGGGCGATCGGCAGGCGGCGCGGCGACATGTGCGTCCTCCGGATCAGTGACTGAATCCGCGGGCCGCCTCGGCCCGCGAACTCACGTCAGGTACGGCGTCCCCGCGAGGACGCGGTCGAACGCCCGCTCCGCGTCCTTCAGCATCGAGCGGTCGGCGTCGAGGTTGTTCCTCGCGCGTTCGATCGTGGCGTCGAAGCGCGCGCGAAGGTCCTTGTTGCGGTGGCCGAAGAGCTCGAGGACTTCGCCGGTGCGCTGGCACTTCACCTTCACGGGGTCGACCTCCGCCTCGCCCGGCCCGGCGGCGACGACGATCGCCTCCTTCGTCTCGCCGAGCATGTTGTGGAAGTCGCCCATCACGTCCTGGTAGGCGCCGAGCAGGAAGGCGCCGAGGTAGTACGGTTCCTCGCGGAGCTTGTGGAGGCGAAGCGCGTCCTGGTCCTCGCGCACGTCGCCGAACTTGTCGATCTTCCCGTCGCTGTCGCAGGTGATGTCCACGAGCGTCGTCCACACGTCGGGCTTCTCGTCGAGCCGGTGGATCGGCGCGATGGGGAAGAGCTGTCCGAGTGCCCAGAGGTCGGGCATGAGCTGGAAGATCGACATGTTGCAGACGTACTTCTGCGCGATGTCCTTCTCGAGCTGCTCGATCTCCTCGGGGATGCGGCGCCCCGAGACCTTCGCGAAGTACACGATGTCGACGAGCGCCTGCTTGACGAGCGCCTCGCCGCTCGCGCGCTCCTCGAGAGAGAGCCGCCCGAGGTTGAAGAGCATGTGCATCTCCTCGATGCGCTGCACGACGTCGTGGTAGCACTCGGCGAAGTTCTTCGGCCCGATGTCGCGCGCCGTCGCGGCGAGCTCCTGGATGCAGCGGTCGAAGCCCTCGGTGACCTCGGGGACCTCGACGGGCACGGCGATCGTCTGCTGCTCCTCCACGCCGAAGATGGCGAGGCAATGATACGCGGAGACCGCGCGGCCGCTCTCGGTGACGAGGTTCGGCACCGGCACGCCCGACTCGTCGCAGAGCTCCTTCACGGTGTAGACGACGTCGTTCGCGTACTCGCGCAGCGAGTAGTTGCAGGAGGAGTCCGACGCCGTGCGGCTGCCGTCGTAGTCGACGCCGAGTCCGCCGCCGCAGTCGAGGTACTCGAGCGCGGTGCAGCCCTTCTGGCGCAGGAGAGCGTAGAAGCGCGCACCTTCGCGGACGCCCTGCTTGATGCGCCGCACATCTGTGATCTGGCTGCCGATGTGGAAGTGCAGGAGTTTGATGCAGTCGCCGAAGCCCTTCTGCTGGCAGACGTCCACGGCTTTCAGGATCTCCGCGGTCGTCAGTCCAAACTTCGAAGCGGTGCCGCCGGAGCGCTCCCACTTGCCGGTGCCACGCGCCGCGACCTTGAGACGCAGGCCGAGCATCGGGCGCACGCCCATGCGCCGAGCGCACTTCAAAATCAGGTCGAGCTCGTAGTACTTCTCGACGATCAGCATCACGTCGTAGCCGAGCGTGATCCCCGAAAGGGCCAGTTCCACGTAGGCGCGGTCCTTGTAGCCGTTGCAGATGATGAGCGAGCCCTGCTTGAGACCGGCCGAGAGCGCCACCGCGAGCTCCGGCTTCGTGCCCGCTTCGAGTCCGTAGCCCCAGGGCTTGCCCGCCCTGACGAGCTCCGAGATGAAGGGCTCCATCTGGTTGACCTTGATGGGGAAGACGCCGCGGTAGGCGCCCTCGTACTCGAACTCGGCCATCGACTTCTGGAAGGCCTCGTGGAGCAGACGCACCTGCGTCGCGATGATCTGCGGGAAGCGCAGGATGATCGGCGGCGCGTTGTTCTTGCGGCGCAGCTTCTCGACGACCTGGTGGAGGTCCACCCAGAGTTCCGGCTCCTTTGTCGGGTGCACACGCAGATGTCCGTCGTCGCCGACGGCGAAGTAGCCCGCTCCCCAGCGGTGGACTCCGTAGAGATCCTCCGCCTCGCTGATCGTCATGGGACGACCGTTCTCGCTCTTCTTCGTGCTCTTCCTCGCCAAGTCCGACCTCGCTCGCTGGGGGGCGCCGCTGCGTCCCTCCGCGCGGCCGGGGAAGAGTAGAACCTCGTGTCCGCGCGACGAACAACAAGTGCCGTCGATCCCGCGGCGCTCGCTACGATCCGCGCTGGCGGAGGGACCGATGCGACGTTTCTTCACACTCTGGGCACTCCTCGCCGTGTCCGCGTGCGGCGACGGCGAGGCGAAGTTGAAGGGCCCCGACGAGGACGGCGAGGCCGTTCCGAGGAAGCGCGGCACGCTCGTCTTCTCGCGCGGCGCGGACTCGTCGTTCCTCGACCCCGCAGTCGTCACCGACGGCGAGTCGGTGAAGGTGATCACGAACCTCTTCGACACGCTCGTCTGGTTCAAGCCGGGCACCGCCGAGCTCGCTCCGGGGCTCGCGACGAGCTGGAGCGCCACGCCCGACGGCCTCACCTGGACGTTCCGCCTGCGCGAGGCGAAGTTCCACGACGGCAGCCCGGTCGACGCGGACGCGGTCGTCTTCTCGCTGCTCCGCCAGAAGGACGAGAACCACCCGGCGCACGTCGGCGTCTTCAGCTACTGGGGCGACATCTTCGGATCGGTGAAGGAGGTCGTCGCGATCGACCCGCGCACCGT
>JANNHP010000081.1:0-4982 GCA_031404455.1 Planctomycetia bacterium
CGAGCCGCTGCAGCACGGGGATGCGACCGACGTGCAGCACCTCGCCGACGAGGACGGGGTCGAACTCGAACCCGGCGCACGCGGCGACGTCGAGGAGGTTGCGCTCCTCCGTCGCGAGACTCCCGACGCGCGCGAAGATCAGGTCCTTCACCGTGCCCGGCACCTCGATCTCGGCGATGACTTTCGTCGTCGCCCACGTGCCGTCGGGCTTCTTGGTGATGAACTGCCCGTCGCGCAGGCCGCGCAGGATCTCGAAGACGAAGAACGGGTTGCCGTCGGACTTCGTCGCGATCTTCGCGGCGAGCTCCTCGGCGAGGCGCTCCGAGCGCAGGCTGTCGCGGAGCAGGAGCACTAGGTCCTTCGCGCCGAGACGAGGCAGTCGGACGCGCGACACGTGCTCGCCGCGGTCGACCTGCGCGAGCCACCCGGCGTCGATCTCCGGACGCGCCGTTCCGACGAGCAGGATGCGGTGTCCCGGCACGGCGAGCGCGAGCGAAGCGAAGAGAGCGCGTCCCTCCTCCGGCGCGAAGTGAAGGTCGTCGATCAGCACGATCGTCGGACGCTGCGCGGCGAAGGAACGCGTCGCGTGGACGAAGACCGTCTGCAGCGAGTCCCTCGTCAGCGGCTCGGCGCCCGCCGGCGCGACGTCGCCGCGAAGAAGCGCCGCGAACGCCGGCACGAGCAGCGGCGTGTGCGGCAGCGCGGCGCGGACCGCGGACTCGTCGTCGCCGAGGTGCTCGCGGTAGGCCGACGTGAACGCGCCCGACGCCGTCGCCGCGCCGCCGGGCGGGTACGAACCGTAGAGGAAGCTGATTTCGTGGCCCTGCTGATGCAGCAGGTCCACGAAATCAGATATCAGACGGGACTTGCCGATGCCCGCCTCGCCTTCGATCAGCACCGCTTGGCCGTCGCCTGCTCGGACCTTCTCGAAGAGCGCCGACAGCTTCGCGATCTCCGCGTCGCGGCCGTACAGTGCCGTCTCGCGCGGAATGCGGATGCGGCGCAGCGGACGCCGGGTCTCATCACGGATCGCCTTCGAGCGGTCCTGCCACCACACCGACTCCTCGCCCTCGTCGAGTATCCGAGCGACGTCGTCCGCGCTCGCGGGCCGCCGACCTCTATCCTTTTCGAGGAGCTGCGCCAGCAGCGCCTCGAAAAGGGGCGAGAGCTGCGGGTTCAGCTCGCCCGCCGGCCGCGGCACCTCGTCCATCTGCCGCCGCATGACGACGGCGAAGTCGTCGTCGTCGAACGGGTGCTTCCCCGTCGCGAGCTCGTAGAGCGTCAGGCCGAGCGCGTAGAGGTCGGCGCGACCGTCGATACCGCCGTCGCGACTTCGGAACTGCTCCGGCGCCGCGTAGCGCACCGATCCGACGAAGGCGCCGGTCTGGGACAGGCGCAGCGCGTCGTCAGAGACGCGCGCGACGCCGAGATCCATCACCTTGACGACGTTGTCGGGCGTGACGATCACGTTGTCCGGCTTCACGTCGCGGTGGACCGCGCCCGCCGCGTGGATCGCCGCGAGCGCCTTCGCGACCTCGCGTCCGACGTGGCGGCAGAGTTCCTCGGGCACGCGCTCGAGCTCGTCGAGCAGCGCGCGCAGCGTCTGCCCCTCGACGTACTCCATGACGAAGAAGTGCAGACGCTCGCTGCCGTCCTCGAGCACGTCGGCGTCGAGCGTGCGGACGACGTTCTCGTGGCGCAGGCGCCGCCCGATCTCGGCTTCGCGCAGGAACCGCTTGAAGAAGCCCTCGCGCTGGAGGAGGTGCGGATGGACGACCTTCACCGCGACGCGCGCGCCGGCGTCGAGTCCGGCGGCTCTGCCTTCGACCGTGGCGAGATAGACCGTCCCCATCCCGCCCGAGCCGAGCTCCGCTACGAGACGATACGGGCCGAGCGTCCTGCCGACCCGCGACCGCGCGTCGGCCACACGCGACGCTCCGCCGCGCGCGAACGCGCGCTCGAGCAGACGCAGCGCGACGAACTGCGCGCGCAGCGCGTCGGCCATGTCGGGGTGCGCGCGGATCACGGCGTCGGGATCGACGGACTCGCCGCGTTCGAGCCGCTCGCGGCATCGCGCGACGATCTGCTCGGCGAGATCGTCGGTCGTCACGAGGGCGTGCTCCGCCGGCCGCGCATCTTCTCGGCGAGCCGCGTCAGCGCGCGGCCGTACGTCTTGCGGACCGCGTCGGCGGAGCGGCCCATCCGCTCGCCCGCCTGCGCGAGCGTCAGTCCTTCCAGGTAGACGAGCCGCAGCACCGCGGCATGGTCGTCGGGAAGCGACTCGATGACGCTCCGCAACTCGGCTGCGCTCTCGCCGGCCATCGCGACCTCGCTGGGCGACGGCTGATGCGGCGACGGGATCGAGCGCGCCTCGTCGGTGAGGAGCCGCGCCTCGCGCCGGGCGTCGCGCCTGGCCGCGTCGAGATGGTGGTGGGCCTCCTCGCGGACCTTGTGCTCGAGGATGCCGCGCAGCCACTTCCCGAAGGACCCGTCACCGCGGTCCTCGAACTTGCCGAGCGCCACGAACGCCGCGAGCCACGCCTCCTGGACGACGTCGCTCTCGCCGACCTTGGCGCGCAGCGCGGCGGGGAGCGTCGCCCGCGCCTTCGCACGCAGCGCCGGCAGGTGACGCTCGAAGAGCAGGCGCGCCGCCGCCTCGTCGCCCGCGCGCACGCGGCGGACGAGGTCCTCGTCGGAGCTTTGCGACACGTCGGACATGCGATCGAAACCAGGGCGACGAGAGGATAGACCCCTTCCGGGCGGGCTGCGTCCATCGTGAGGCAGATTCGCCGCAGCGACCCCGGTCCGCGCGGAGATCGTCTCGGCCGGGTTCCCGGCCCTCGGGACGGAGAGGGGCGGACGCACGCGGAGTCCGTTCCGCGTCCGAAATCGGACGTACGCGTCGTCGCGCGGTCGCGCGGGTCCGCTCACTCGGCGGGCCGGGAGCCGCAGCACGGGCGATCGGGGATGAGCAGTTCGGTGACGTGTGATGCGTCCAGAGAGCGCAGCACGTCGCCTCCTCTGCCCTCGCGGAAGGCCCGCAGTTCGGCCGCATGCAACGGGATGACGCCGAAGAAGTCCACGCGCTCGCCGCCGGCGATCGAGAGCGACGGGATCGCGCGGTCGCCGGCCTCGTCCCATCCGGCATCGAGATAGAAGCCGGAGAACGGCAGATCGTGGCATGGCGGCGCCTCGTCGGCGCACGCCACGACGTGGCCGCGTGCCAGGAAGGACCTCTCGACGTGCGGGAGCCGGGCGAGGCGCGCGAGCCACTCGAACGGCCAGGCCGTCCGCGGATCGGCGAGCGGATCTCTCTCCGTCCTGGGAGGGGTGCAGAGGACGCAGACGCGTTCGGGGACCCAGGAGGGCGGCAGCCGCAGGAACAACTCCGCGTACGGCGAGCACCGCGACCGCGCCTCGGACGGAACCGTCATCGGCCGGGAGGACGCGCCCACCGTGTACGCCGTCGTCCACGGTCTTGCCGCCGAAGGCCAGACGATGTTCACGTCCACCCGTACCGGACCGCCCGGCGTTCCACGAAGCGTACGGTCGGCGCGTCCCAGGTACGGGGCGAGGTGGTCGCTGACGCCCGAACGCCGCGGACGCCCTTGCTCGGGCAGGTCGATCTCCACGCAGACGATACGTGGGGCGTCGGGGTCTCGGCCGCCCGATCGCGCACTTTCGCCGGTCAGGATCATCGCAGTCGCCTCCCAGTCGCAGCGCTCCGGGTCGGAGCGCCACACAACAAGGACGTGCGAGAGGCCCCGAAGGTTACATCGCCGAACTGCGACGCCTGGCGCGGCATGTCGGGACGGTCGGCGAACCTGGGCCGAAGTCAAGCGGCGGAGCCGCCGAACCGGGCCTGGTACGGTATGGCAGAAGATGACGACGGACGATCTGGATCGACTGGCGGCGCTGATCGAACGGGAACACGACGCCCTGCTCTCGCGCTGGCGGGCGCAGGTGCGGGAACTCCCGGTGGCGCGGCACCTCGACGTCCCGACGCTGAACGACCACATCCCCGGGCTGCTCGAGGAGTTGTCCACGGCGCTGCGATCGACGTCCGGGCAGACGATCCCCGAGGCGCTCGCCGAGGGCAGCGCGCCGGCGCACGGCCTGCAGCGTCTGCAGGACGCCTACGACATCGAAGAGGTCGTCGCGGAGTACAACATCCTCCGCGGCTGCATCCACGACCTCGCCGACACCGAAGGCGTGAACCTCCAGGGCAAGCCGTTCCACACGGTCAACCGCGTCTTCAGCCAGGCGATCGGCCTGGCCTTGCAGACCTACTCGACCGAGCGCGCGCTCGAGGTGCGGCGGCGGCGCGAGGAGTACCTCTCGTTCGTGGCGCACGATCTCAGGACTCCCCTCTTCGCCATCTCCCTGGCCGGAAGAGTGCTCGAACTGAAGACCAAGGACCGGGGTGTCGATTCCGAGACGAGCCGGATGCTGAACGCCCTGCGTCGCAACGTGCGACAGCTCGAAGCGCTCGTCGACAGGGTGCTCGCGGAGAACGAGGGTCTGGAGACCGAGCTCGGGGTCAGGCTGGAGCGGCGGGAGATCGACCTGTGGCCCGTCGTCGAGGCGCTCGCTGACCAGCATGGTGCCAAGCATGCCGACCAGGAGCAGCACCAGATAGGCGCTGCCGAGCAGGATGAACTTGAATAGCGTGGCGAACCAGTTCTGCCGGTAGACGCGCTTTTGCATGATCAACAGATACAGGGGCAGCCAGATCCATACGAGGCCGGTCAGGAAGGCCAGAACCCCGCGCAGGAAGCCGGGCGCCAAGGCGCTCTGTGCCTGGCTCAAGGCGATCAGCACCAGGATGGTCAAGGCGATAAAGCTGTGGCTGTGCAGGGCCACGATCAAATGCTCCATGTACAGGCGGCGCTTGAACAGATAAAAAATCTTGAGCAGCAAGGCGAAAATCGGCAACAGCACGAACAGGATTTGCGGCGCCACCGAAAAAATCTGGCGGACGA
>JANNHP010000082.1:0-19771 GCA_031404455.1 Planctomycetia bacterium
GACGAAGCGCTCCGAGAAGGCGTCGGCGCCCTCGGGAACGATCTCCCAGGAGAGCAGACCGAGCTTCGGGTCGGCGCGTGTGAACCGGAAGCCCGCGTCGGCGGGGACGCTCTGGAACCGCTGCTCCGCGCCGCTCCCAGAGCGGATGAACGCGCTCGTGCGGCCGCGGTGCTCGCGGATGACGATCCGCTCGCGGTGGTCCACGGCGCCCTCGCGGTGCGTCACGTGGACGAGGACGATCGCGCCGTCCGGGTCGGCGGAGCACGTCACGTCGGCGGTGACTTCGTCTTCACGGACGCGACCGCTGCCGCGCCAGGTGCCGATGAGTACTTTCAAGTCGTTCATGTGATCCACGAAGTGGATCACTCCCACTCGATCGTCGCCGGCGGCTTGGAAGAGATGTCGAGCACCACGCGGTTGATCCCGCGGACCTCGTTGATGATCCGGTTGCTCACGCGGCGCAGGAGGCCGTCGGGGAGTTGCGCCCAGTCCGCGGTCATCGCGTCCTCGCTCGTCACCGCGCGGATCGCGCAGACGCGGTCGTACGTACGCTCGTCGCCCATCACGCCGACGGTCTTCACGGGCAGGAGCACGCAGAACGCCTGCCAGAGAGCGCGCATGAGCCCAGCCTCCGCGAGCTCGTCGAGGAGGATCTTGTCGGCGCGGCGCACGAGGTCGAGCTTCTCGCTCGTCACCTCGCCGAGCACGCGCACCGCGAGACCCGGCCCGGGGAACGGGTGGCGCCACACGAGTTCTTCGGGAAGGCCGAGTTCCGCACCGATCTCGCGGACTTCGTCCTTGAAGAGGTCGCGCAGCGGCTCGACGAGCTCGAAGCCGAGCTCCTTCGGGAGGCCGCCGACGTTGTGGTGCGTCTTGATCGTGGCCGTCGGCCCGCCGAACGCCGACACCGACTCGATGACGTCGGGGTAGAGCGTGCCCTGCGCCAGGAACTTCGCGTCGGGCGCGTGGAGCTTCGACTCGCGCTTGAAGACGTCGATGAACGCGTGGCCGATGATCTTGCGCTTCGCTTCGGGATCGGTCACCCCGGCGAGCCTCTCGAGGAAGAGCTCCTGCGCGTCGGCGACGATCAGCGCCCGGCCGAAGCGCGGGCGGAAGTCGCGCTCCACGAGCTCCGCGTCGTCGATCCGAAGGAGTCCCGTGTTGACGAAGATGCAGACGAGCTGGTCGCCGATCGCGCGGTGCAGGAGCTCGGCGACGACCGTGGAGTCGACGCCGCCCGAGAGTCCGCAGACCACCTTCGACGCGCCGATCTGCTTCTTCGCCTTTGCGACGGTGTCCTCGATCCAGCGCGACATCACCCAGTCGCCTTTGAGCCCCGCGACCTTGAACAGGAAGTTGCGCAGGATCTCGCGGCCGTGCGCCGTGTGCGCGACCTCGGGGTGGAACTGCAGGCCGAAGATCGGCTTCGTCGCGTGGCGGACGGCCGTGTACGGCGAGTTCGCGCTCGTCGCGAGGACGAGGAAGTCCGGCGGCAGCGCCTCGACCCGGTCGCCGTGGCTCATCCACACGTCCATGTGGCGCGGCATGCCCTCGAAGATCGTGTCGGCGTCCACGATCTCGATCTCGGCGCGGCCGAACTCGCGGTGGTCCGCGCGGGCGACCCGGCCGCCGAGCTCGCCGCACATGAGCTGCATCCCGTAGCAGAGCCCGAGCACGGGCACGCCCATGTGGAACACCTCGGGGGCGCAGCGCGGCGAGCCGCCCTGCCACACCGAGGCGGGACCGCCCGAGAGGATGATCGCCCTCGGGTGCGCGGTGCGGATGTCCGCGATGTCCGCGTGGCACGGGAGGATCAGGCAGAAGACGTGCATCTCGCGGACGCGCCGTGCGATGAGCTGCGTGTACTGGCTGCCGAAGTCGAGGACGACCACCGTCTCGGGCCCGGCGTGGTGCGCTCCTGTCCGCATCAGTAGTTGCCTCCCTCTTCCTCGCCGCCCTGGTAGTTGGGCGCCTCGCGGGTGATCGCGATGTCGTGCGGGTGGTTCTCGCGGAGCGAGGCGCCCGTGATCTTCACGAACCGCCCTTTCGACTGGAGCTCCGCGATCGTCCCCGCGCCCACGTATCCCATGCCCGCCCGGAGTCCGCCGACGAGCTGGTAGACGAAGTCGGAGAGCTTGCCGCGGAACGGCACGCGTCCCTCGACGCCCTCGGGGACGAGCTTGTCCTTCTGCACCTCGCTCTGCGCGTAGCGGTCGGAGGAGCCCTGCACCATGGCACCGAGCGAACCCATCCCGCGGTACTGTTTGAACGTCCGTCCGCGGTACAGAATCGTGTCGCCGGGGCTCTCCTCCAGGCCCGCGAAGAGGGAGCCGCACATCACGCTGCCCGCGCCCGCGGCGAGCGCCTTGGTGATGTCGCCCGAGTAGCGGATGCCGCCGTCGGCGATGACCGGAACGCCCGACTTCTCGCACGCGCGGACCGCGTTGGTGATCGCGGTGAGCTGCGGCACGCCGACGCCGCTGATGACGCGCGTCGTGCAGATGGAGCCCGGCCCGATGCCGACCTTCACCGCATCGGCCCCCGCGTCCACGAGCGCCTTGGCGCCGTCCTCGGTGGCCACGTTCCCCGCGACGACGTCCACGTCGAACCGCTTCTTGATGCGCCGCACGGCCTCGATCACGTTCTTCGAGTGGCCGTGCGCGGTGTCGACGCAGATCACGTCCACCTGCGCCGCCACGAGACGCTCGACGCGGTCGTCCTCCTTCACGCCGACCGCTGCCGCGACGCGCAGGCGTCCCTCGGCGTCGAGGTTGGCGCGCGGGAACTGGTGCAGCTTGTTGATGTCCTTGATGGTGATGAGCCCGGCGAGCTTGCCCTCTGCGTCGACGAGGATGAGCTTCTCCACCTTCATCTGGTGGAGCACCTCCTTCGCCTGCTCGGGAGTCGTCTCCGGCGGGCGCGTGATGAGGTTCTTCGTCATCACCTGCGAGATGATCTGCTCGTCGTCCTTGTGGAATCGCAGGTCGCGGCTCGTCAGGATGCCGACGACGCGCCGGTTGGCGTCGGTGATCGGCAGGCCCGAGATCCGGTGCGACTGCATCAGGCGGCGCGCCTCGCCGACCTTGGCCTCGGGGCCCACGGTCACCGGGTCCACGATCACGCCCGAGACGGTGCGCTTGACCTGGTACACCTCGCGCGCCTGCTCCTGCGAGGTCATGTTCTTGTGGATGACGCCGATCCCGCCCTCGTACGCGAGCGCCACGGCGAGCGCCGCCTCGGTGACCGTGTCCATGGCCGAGGACGAGATGGGGATCTTCAGCGCGACCCGGCGGGTGAACCGCGAACCGACGTCGATGTCCGCCGGCACGACCTCGGAGTAGCCGGGGAGCAGGAGGACGTCGTCGAACGTGATTCCTTCGCCGGCGATCCGATCGAGCATGGCAGGCTCCTCCCTCCCGCGCCCGGGAATCGAGAACCCCTACGTGGGGGCCTTCGCGGCTCCGGTGCGGGAGATTCCCGGATGCTAGCGAGCGGCGCGCGACCGGCACGATTTCACGCATCGCGACGTGGGGATGGGGGCACCCCTCGCTAACCTCGCACCGATGGACGATGCGCCGCGCGCGCAGACGCGACTCGCCGGCCCCGCGCTCTTCGCGGCGTCGGCGGTCGCGTGCATCCTCTTCTGCGCGGATCTGATCGGCCGCCCGGTGGACGACCTCGTCGGCTACGTCTCCGACGACGCCTTCTACTACCTGCAGATCGCGCGCAGGCTGGTCGACACGCACGTCACGTCGTTCGACGGGCAACACCCGACGAACGGGTACCACCCCGCCTGGCTCGCGATCACCACGGTGCTCGCGAAGGTCTTCCCCGACCGCGAGACGCTGCTGCGCGCGGCGCTCTGGGCGTCGTTCGCGCTCCACCTCGGCGCGTCCCTCCTGCTCGTGCGTCTCTGCCGGCGGTTCGTGCCGGCGCTCTGGGCCTGGGTGCTCGGCGCCGTGTGGACGATCAACCCGCTGCCGATCACGCTGGCGATGCAGGGGGTCGAGGCGCCGCTCGTGCTCCTCGCGTGGATGGTCGTCGCCGACGTGTTCGCGGGCCGGATCGCGCCGCGCCTCGGCCGATCGGCACCCCTGCCGTCGCCCGGCACCGAAGCGTCGATCCCCCGGCGAGACCTCGTGCTCCTCGGCGCCGCTCTCGGCGCCCTCTTCTGGGCGCGGACCGATGGGATCGTCGTCGCCGCGGCGACCTTCGCGTTCCTCGCGTGCTCGGTGCCCCTGCGCGACGCGGGTCGCGTCGTGGGAGTCGCCTCGGCGACGTTCGCGGCCTCGATCGTCCCTTGGTTCGCATGGTCCTACTGGATGACGAGCGCGTTCGTCCAGGACAGCGGCGCGGTGAAGATGATCTGGGCGAGCGCGGCGCGCGCGGCCGACCCGTCATCGAGCGCCGTCACCGATGGTCTGCGGTTCGTAGCCGGACGCTGGTTCGGCCTGCCTGCGAGCCTCGTCATCGCGACCCCGAGGGCCGTGGGCGCTGCGCTCGCCGCGGCGATCCTCGTCGTCGTCGCGGCGGGCTTCGTGTCGAGCCGGCGCCGCAGCGACGACGGCGCCCTCCGCCGGACGACCGCCTGGCTCGCGGCGACCGCCCTGACGCTCGGCTTCGTGAGCGGCGCGGCGCTCACGGACCAGATGGTCTGGTACTTCGGGCCGCCCGGACTGGCGCTCTTCCTCGTCGTGGCGCTCTTCACCGCGCGACTCCTCGGGCGCGTCGCGGCTCTCGGGCGCCCCGCCCTCCACGCCGCCGGGGGCGCGGCGCTCGTCGTCGGCGCGATCTTCCTCTTCTCGCGCTACCGGGAGCGGATGCCCTTCGAGTACCCGTGGCAGCGGGACGTGCTCGCATCGCACCGGGAGTTCGAGAAGCTCGTCCCGAAGGGCGAGCACATCGGCTGTTTCAACGCGGGCATCCCCGGCTACTTCGGCGAGCGCAGGGTCGTGAACCTCGATGGCCTCGTGAACCACGAACTCGTGGCCGTGTACCGGCGCCGCGAGCTCATGTACTGGATCTCCGCCGAGGACCTCCGCTGGATCGCCGACGAACCGCTCGCGCTCGGCCGGGCGCAGAAGCTCACGCAACTTCCGATCCGTCTCACGGAAGTGTCGAGCGCTCCGCTTCGCGGGTGGATGTCGCCCAGACGGTACCTGTGGAAGGTGGAGCCGCGGTAGCCGCCGCGCGCCGCTTCCCGAGCAGGAGTGCCCCGAGGACGAGGAGCGCCGCGCCGAGTGCCGCGAGCCGCGGGGCGTGCCGAACGCGCGAATCGACGTCGTCGCTGCGATCCGGAAGCGATGCGACGATCCCCTGCGCCGAGGGCCCGGCGATCGCCTTGAGCGGCGAGAGCCGGAACTCGCGCGGCGGCGTCCAGCGGACGGTGGTGCCCGCTCCCGACAGTCGAAGGAGCGCGTACGGGCCGCCGGGCGCGGGATACGGGACGACGGCGCCGTCTGCGCCGGACGCCGGCTCGCCCGCGACGACGAACCGCGGCGCCTCCGGCCTGGTCCCGAGCCATCGCACGGCGTTCCTGACGAGCAGCGGGAACGCCGCCTCGAGCGGGAGCGTCGAGGCGTCGGGACGGAATCCGAGCACGACGCGTCGCACGCCGCCGCGCTCGCCCGCCACGCCGACCGCGCCCGCGGCCGAGGAGACGATCGTCGTCTCGCCCGGAGCCGGATCGACGAGCGCCGCGCTCTCGATCCGGAGCGGCGAGAGGTCGACGCCCATGAGAACCGGGTGCGAACCGACGCCCCAGAGCAGCGGTTGCTCGACGACGCGCGCGCCGCCGCCGAACACGAGCGCAGGCCGCCCCGCGGGCTCGGCCGCGCCGTCGGCGACGACGACGTCGATCCCGTCGAACGCCGACGCGGGGGCACCCGGCGCGACGAGCGTCGTCCGCGCCGGATCGACGACCCCGGGCATCGCGCGAAGCGCCTCGACGAGGAACGGCGACGGCGACTCGGCGACGACCGCGACCGCGAGCGCCTTCACGACCGGGAGCATCATCCGCGCGGAATCGTCCTCGGAGAAGTCGTCGGACGGCTCGAGCCTCACCTCCACGAGTCCGCCCGCGCTCGCGGCGGCTCCGAGCGGCATCGCCGCGGTCGCGCGCCGGTCGGCGTCGAACGTCAACACGGCGCGAGCGAGCTCC
Source organism: Planctomycetia bacterium (assembly GCA_031404455.1). Lineage (GTDB taxonomy): Bacteria > Planctomycetota > JAJSAM01 > JAJSAM01 > JAJVHW01 > JANNHP01. The sequence continues at coordinate 6,161 of JANNHP010000082.1, forward strand.
GCGGTGCCGCGCGACAGCACCACGCTGCGCGCGGACGGCGCGCCGTCGGTGACGGCGACGCGGACCAGCGCGCGCGCCGGGTCGTCCAGGTCGATGTCGAGGGCGATGATCGAAGCGTTCGCCGGAACTCGGTCAGCGTCGATCACGCCGACTTCGACGCCGACTTCCGCGGGACTCGACGCCGTGAGCGTCGCGGCGCCGATCGGGTCGGTGAGGACCAGCACCGTCGCCGGACGCTTCGCCACTCCGGGCGCGGCCCGGATCGCGAGACGCGTCGCGAGCGCCACACCCGACGGCTCGAGCGTGGGATCGAGGAGCGCCGCGAGCTCCCGCGCGCCCGGACGGCCGGTCGTCGGCTCGACGGCGACGAACGGCGTGCTCGTCGCGGACCACACCGTGAGCTCGTCCTTCGGTCCGAGCCGCCGCACGGCCGCGACGGCGAGAGCGACGGCGCGGTCGATCCGCCGCTGCCCGTCCGGCATCCGCGTGTTCATCGTGACGGAGCGGTCGACGACGATCGCGAGGCGCCGCGGCTCGGACGCCGCCGCTCCGGTGACGGGCCCCGCGGCGGACGCGGTGAGCGCGACGAGCGCCGCAAGCAGCATCGCGAGCGCGAGCGCGTCGCGGACCTGGCGCAGCCCGCCGCGCCCGGCGCGATCGGGGACGAGGCCGCGCCAGAGTTCCAGCGACGAGACCTCCACGCGGCGGCGGCGCCGGAGGTGGAGGTGAAGCACCACGATCGGCACGGCGAGCGCCGCGAGCCACCACGCCTCGGGCCGCTCGAACGTCAACGCAGCACGCCCGCGCGCAGCAGTTGCCGCAGGAGCTCGGGCTCGGTCGAGTGCGCCGTGTCGAGGAGCACGTGCCGCACGCCCTTCGAACCGAGGTACGCGCGCACTTCCCGCAGGCGCTTCTCGAACCGCTGGCGGTAGCGGACGAGGAGGTCCTCGTCCACCTCGAGGTCGATCTCGGCGCCCGTCTCGACGTCGGTGAGCCGCAGCGCGCCCGCGTCGCCCGGATTGCGTTCGAGCGGCGACACGACGTGCAGGCACGTGAGCTCGACGCGCATGTGGCAGAGGTAGTCGATCGCGCGGCGCCACGCGGCGGGCTCGTCGAGGAAGTCCGTGACGAGCAGCGCGAACCCGCGGCGGCGTATCCGCGGGAAGGCCGCGCGGATCGCCTCGGAGATGGGAGTCCTCGCCGTCGCCTTCGCGGCGCGCAGCGCCTCGAGCAGGTTCCCGGTCGCGGTCGACCCGGCGAACGCCGTGGACGCGCGGCCCGGCAGGAGTCCGAGCCGGACGACGTCGCCGCGCCCGAGTGCCACCGCGCCGACCATCGCCGCGGCCCGGAGCCCCGCCGCGAGCTTCGATCCGGGCCCCTCGCCCATGCTGGCGGTCGCGTCGACGAGGAGGTGGACGTCGAGGTTCTCCTCCATCTCGAAGACCTTCACGTAGAGCGCCCCGAGGCGCCCGTACGCGTTCCAGTCCACGTAGCGCAGGTCGTCGCCCGGCGAGTACGTGCGGTGCTCGCGGAAGATGGTGCCGACGCCCGCGACGCCCGACGAACGCTCGCCCGGACGGCCGCCGCCCGCGGCGCGGCGGACGCCGACGTCGAGCGCCGCGAGTCGTTCCAGCGTGCGCGGGCCGAGGAGCCGGATCACCGGCGCAGGCTCTCGAGCAGTTCGAAGTAGCGGCGGACGAGTTCGCGGTCGGCGTCCGAGAGGCGCGCGACGTCGACCGCCTCCTCCGCGCGGCGCTTCGCCTCGGGGAGCGCTTCTCCGATCGGCCGCCGCGCCGGCGGCGTCTCTGTGCCGCCGGAGGGGTCGAGGACGAGCGTCAGCCCCTTCTTCTTCACGAGATCGCCCTCGCCGAAGAGCGGCACGACGACGTGCGTGTCGAGAGCCGGTGGCGGAGGCGGCGGCGGTCCCTCGGCGGGTGTCTCGTCCTTCTTCTCCTCGGGCGCGCCGGGCTGCGACTCGGGTTTCGGCTTCGACTGCGGCTTCGGCGGCGAATCGCCCTTCTTCTCGTCGGGATCGTCCTTCGGCGGACGGACGCGGAATTTCACGGGCAAGGACGCGTGCTCCTCGTGCGTGTCCCGCGTCGTGAGCCGCGCGCGCGCCACGTGCTCGCCGGGCGCGAGCTTCAGCCCGGGCACCTTGCGCAGGTCGATCTCCGAACGCTCGCCGAGGGGGCGCTGCGGATCGACCTCCAACCGCACACCCGTGTCCGCCTCGGGCTCGTCCACCGAGATGCGGACGTCGAAGACGCGCGCGCCGCGGATCTCGCCCGTCGCCGACGCTGCGACGACGGCCGTCACTGGCTCGTCCGCGTCGTAGTCCTCCTTCGTCATCTTCAGCGCGACGCGGATGCCGCCCTCGGGCGGCTGCTGCTTCGGATCCTCGGGCTTCGGCGGTGCGTCGGGCGGCGTGGGCTTGGCACCGTCCTCGCTCTGCGGGCCCGTCCCCTTGCGTCGCGGAGCTTCCGACGACGTCGGCGTGTCGGGCGTCGGCGCGCCGCCCTCTTTCGCAATGCCGGGCAGGAGACGGAACGGGCCCTCGACCGTGAGGAGTTCGGCGACGAGTGCGAGCACCGCGACGACGAGCGCGGCGGTCGCGAGCCGGCGCACCGGCGCCGTGACGCGACGCTCGGCGCGAAGGGGAAACGCCTCATCGACGCGCGCTCCCGCACCTCGGAGTGCCGCCTCCGCGTCGCGGACGACGAACGCCGCGAGCCCGGACCGGACGCCGCCGCGCGCGACCGCCCACGCCGCCGACGCGCGGTCGTGGAGTCCGAGACGGCGATCGACCTCGCGGGCCATGTCCGCGCGCGAACGACCCACGGCGCCGCGGACCACGAACGCGAGCCCCACGATCACGACCATCGCCGCGAGCGCGACCGCCCAGGCGACCGGCAGCGGTTCCCGCGCCATCACGCGGTCGAAGATCCGCCACGCCGCGAGCGTCACCACCGCGAGGCACGCGGCGACGATCGTCCGGCGGATCGCGGCGTCGCGGTTCCGGCGCCGTTCTCGACGGACGAGGCGCTCGAGCGTCGCGTCGAGGTAGTCAGCGGAGAGGCGATCGGCCATTTGCGATCGAGAGGCTAACTCAACCGCTACCTTGCCGCCGTGACCGGACGGATCGAGAAGTACGAGAGCAAGGGCTCGCGGTGGGAGGACGAGTTCGCCGACCTGGGCGGCCCCGAGTCGTCGCGCCGCGGGCGGCGGCCCCAGTCGGTCGAGATCCTCCTCGACGATCCCGCGTTCACCGTGGTGATGAAGCCGGCGGGCGTCCCGACCGTCGAGGAGCGCTTCGCGAAGGACAAGGACACGCTCGTCGACCTCGTCCACGCGATCTGGAAGCGCACGGACCCCGCCGCGGGGAAACCGCTGATCTGCCACCGCCTCGACCGCGACACGTCGGGCTGCCTGGTCTTCGCGAAGACGCCCGAGGCGGCGCGGCCGATCCTCGAGGCCTTCCGCGAACGGACGGTCTCGAAGACGTATCTGGCACTCGTCCTCGGCGCGCCGCAACCGCCGTCGGGCGAGGTGGAGTTCCAGGTGGCGCCGGACAAGTTCCGGCCCGGGGCGATGATGCTCGTCGAGAAGAAGGGCAAGGAGTGCCGCGACTCGTACGAGACGCTCGAGACGTTCCGCGGCCTCTCGCTCGTGCGCGTCCGGCCGATGACGGGCCGCACGCACGAGGTCCGCCTCGCGCTCAAGCACTTGGGGACGCCGTGCGCGGTCGACCACTACTACGGCGGGCGGGACCCGATCCTGCTCTCCAGCTTCAAGCGCGGCTACCGCGTCGGCCGCGGGCGCACGGAGCAACCGCTGATCGACCGGCTGACGCTGCACGCCGCGACGCTCGAATTCCCCCACCCGTCGGGCACCGGCACGGTCCGCGCCGAGGCGGCGCTGCCGCGCGACATGGAGGCCACGCTCAAACAGTTGAGACGCCACGCGGCGCCAGGGAGTTTGTAGAGGCTGGAGGACCCACCATGACGCTCCTGAGAGTGACTTCGACGTTCGCCCTCTGCGCCCTCGCGGGCTGCATCACGGACCCGGTCACCGGGAAGAGCGTGATGGGCATGCCCACCTCCGACGCCGAGGAAGTGTCGATGGGCCAGTCGTACCGGCCGGTCATCGTGCAGCAGTTCTCCGGCGCCTATCCCGACGCCGAGCTGCAGAGCTACATGGGGACGATCGTCCTCGGCATGGCGCACTCGAGCGTCCGTCCGGACCTCCCCTGGACGTTCACGATCGTCAACTCGTCGGAGCCGAACGCGTTCGCGGTGCCGGGAGGCGAGGTCTACATGACGCGCGGGCTCCTCTGGCGTCTCGACGACGAGGCGGAGTTCGCGGTGGTGATGGGCCACGAGATCGGGCACGTGGAGCACCGTCACACGGTGCAGGCGATGGGCCGCGACACGCTGATCGGCGCGCTAGGCCAGATCGGCGGCGAAGCCCTCGGGAGCCCCGAGGTCGGCGGACTCGTCACCGGGCTCGTCCTGTCCCGGTACAGCCGCGACCAGGAGCGCGAGTCGGACCAGCGCGGAGTCGTCAGCAGCTACCGCGCGGGATACGACCCGCGGCAGGGCGCCGACGTGTTCCGCGAGTTCCTGAAGATCAAGCAGGAGGCGGGCGGCGGCGAGAGCGCCATCGACTCGTGGACGTCGAGCCACCCGCTCGATTCCGAGCGGATCGCGACGATCGCCGTGCTCTCGGAGGAGATCGACCCTCGCCTCGCCGGCACGGCGCCCGTGCAGGGCCTCGTCGTCCAGACCGGTCGCTTCGCCGAGATGATCGCGAAGCTCCGGGGCGAGCAGCGCGTCTACGACCGTCACGACGCGGCGCTCGCGAAGCTCTCGCAGCAGGGCGCCGGCAAGGACGCCGTCCGCGGGGCGATCCCGGAGTTCGAGGCGTGCGCCAACGCGCTGCCCCGACACGCATTCTTCGCGAACACCGCGGGCAAGGCCTGGCTCGTCGTCGGCGACGCATCTCGCGCCCGCGGCTGGCTGGAACGTGCGTCCTCGATGAACCAGGGCCTCCTCGAGCCGGAGCTCGGCCTCGGCATGCTCGCGCTCGAGGCGAAGCGGTTCGACGAGACCGTGGACCGCGCGCAGCGGGGCCTGGCACTCCTGCCGGGCAACTACATGAGCCTCTATCTGCGCGGCGAGGGCTACCTCGGTCTCGGGCGCTCCGCCGAGGCGAAGTCCGACTTCGAAGCGGTCGTCGCGTCAGCGCCGGCGGACAGCGAGCAGGCGCAGGCGGCCGCCGCCCACCTCGGGTCGGCGCCGGCGCCGCAGCCGCGGACGAAGAAATCGAAGCGCTGAACGGCGACGGGCCGTCAAGGCGTAGCAGGTCGCACGCATGCGCTCGTAGGGGCGGGTTTGAAACCCGCCCCTACACCAACCTGTCACGCCTTGATTGCGCGTGACGGCGCTTCTTCAGCGGCTCGTGCTGAACAGCCCGGGCGCGGGACGGAAGCGCGTGCGCAGGCGCGCGAAACGGCGGCCGTAGATGCGGTCGTAGAGACGCGGATCCTCGGGGAAGAAATCGGCCGCGCGGCGGCGCAGACCCTCGATCGCGGACTGGACCTCGTCCTCGGGAACCGCCTCCGAGCAGATCATTCCGACGATCCGGTACGACTGCCGGTCCAGTTCGTCGAGTTCGCGGTTCGCGGGCAGCATCGGCGTCCTCCTCGGCTCGTCGCGCATGCTACCGCCCCCCTGGATTGTTGGGGAGGGCCGCTTGCGCGGCTAGCTTCCGCCGTTTTGTTTCCACCGGGAGTCTCCGCGAGTTGAGCGACGACAAGATCAAGGTCATCCAGGAGCACATCTGGAACAAGTACGTGGAAGGCGCCCACGACGAGTTCGATGAGGAGGAAGCTCTCCGCACGCTCGAGGAGCACCACCGTTCGCACGGCTCCGGCGCCGCCCCGGACACGTACTACCTGGGCATCCTCTACTTCGAGATGGCGTTCGAGCGCCACGCGGAGGATGAGCGCAATCTCTTCCTCGCTCGCGCCTCGACGATCCTCGACCGCTACATCGAGCGCACGGGCGACGACATCGAGGACATCATCGACCGGCGCGACGACGCCAAGGCGCAGGTCGATGAGCTCCCCGAGCCGGTCAAGAAGAAGCTCCTGGACCGCGTCTCCAGGGAACTCGACAAGCAGGCCGACGAGCAGAAGAAGGCCGAGGCCGACGCCGTCCCGGTCTTCCAGGTGCTCGACGGCATGGTCCTCGTCCCCGGGGGCAGCTTCGTCTCCGGCGCCGCGAAGACGGTGAAGGAGACGAAGGCCTTCTGGATCGACCTCTTCCCGGTCACCAACGCCGAGTACCTGCGCTTCGTCGAGTCCACAGGCTACCGCTCGCCGAAGTTCTGGACCGAGGGCCGCCTGCGCGAGCCGCAGGCGCCGGTCGTCGGCATCTCCTGGTACGACGCGTTCAAGTACGCGGCGTTCGCCGGCAAATCGCTGGCGACGAAGGAGCAGTGGGAGAAGGCCGCCCGCGGGAAGGCCGGCCGCACGTATCCCTGGGGCGAGGAGTTCGTCCCGGAGAACGCCGCTCACGCCAAGGAGGACGGCACCGACGGAGTCGAGGTCGTGGGACTCCACCCCGCGAACGTCAGCGAGTTCGGCGTCCGCGACATGGTCGGCAACGTCTGGCAGTGGACCGAGAGCCCCGACCCGGGCGACCCGGAGCAGCGCATCATCTGCGGCGGCTCCTGGTGCGACCCGCCGCGCTTCCTCCGGTGCGACGAACACCTTTCGGCCTACCCGAAGGACAAGTTCGACAACATCGGGTTCCGCTGCATCCGGGTTGCGAAGGAGTGAGCGAGGGCGCCTGCGGCGCCCCTGCGAACGGGCACGGTGCGGACGAAGGACGCATCTGAACTCGCCGGGGGCGAGTTCAGAAGTGCCCCAGGTGCGACTCACGCCCATCCCGGTAGACCGCCGCTGGTCGCCTGAACTCCCTCAGCCCGCCCCTACCACCACCACCCGCTGTTCCAGCCGAGACCCCAGCCCCATCCGCCGCCGCAACCGCCGCCGGAACGGTAGCCGAGACTCAGCGTGAGCGGGATGGCCCAGCCCCAGTCGCCGCCGTCGTCGTAGTGCTCGTAGCGGTCCGGGCTGCTCTCGCGGATGATGATCCGCTCCGGCTCGCTGCGCGGACGGTGCGAATCGAGCCACGCGATCCGGTCCGCCTCGGAGATGTCGTTCGCGGGCGGCGGCGCCGACGGCCCCTCGATCAGCTTCATCGGCGGCGGGTAGGCCGCGTAGTGGAAGCCCGGCGGCACCGCGGGGGTGGACGAAGCGCACCCCGCGAGCGCCACGAGCGACAACGCGAGCACCAGGTTCGAGTTGCTCATCGTGGCCTCATGGTATCCGACATCAGGTATTCGCGCTCGGTGGGGACGGCGGAGGCCGCGGCCCGCGCCCACGCGAAGGCGAGGTGGTTCTCCCGCACGGTGACGCGGAGCGTCGTCGATTCGCCGGAGAGCGCCCCGCCCAGTTCGTCGCGGACGTCGATCCGGAGCACGTGCTCGCCCGGCGGGAGACTCGCCGTGAGCACCTGGACCTCACCGGGCAGCGTGCCCCACTGGCGGACGTCGGCCTCGGCGGGCATGAGGATCCCCGCGAGGATCATGCCGACACCGATGAGGTCGCTCGACGTCGAACCCGAGTTGCCGAGGACGACCGCGCCGCCGATGACGGAGGCATCCTTGAACACCGCCTTGCCCTTGTTCACGTGGTCGAGGACCTTGTCGCCGCGCGTGACCGCCTGCTGGTAGACGTCGAGGGCGCGCGACGTGCGGCCGAGCGACGTGCCGTCGGCCACGACCTCGGCGTACGCCGCGGAGTACGGACGGGCCCGGAACCTCAGATCGGCGCCGTGTGCCCCGGACGGGACCTTCGCCGGGCCGAGACCGAGGTCAAGGACGACGAGCACGTTCGCGCCCTCGGCGCGCGCCGGGTCCATCCATTGATTGGCCGGCACGAGTTGGTGCGCCTCTTTCAGCGCCGCCTCGCCGCGATCCTCGTGACTCGCTTCGCGCTGCGCCATGCCCATGAGGAACCAGAGCACCGCGAAGTCCGACCGCGCGGCGCCGTCCTCGCTGTCGGCGTCGCGCAAGAGACCGGACTTGAAGCTCGCCGCGGCGTTGTTCGGGTCCCCCATCAGCCAGTACGTGACGCCGAGGTAGTAGGCGTTCATGCACCGCTCGTACGGGTCGCCCTTCCACGACTTCGTCCGCTCCGAGACCATCGCAAGGGTCGCCTCGCCCGTCGTGGAGGTGAGGTCCTCCATGGCGGTGAAGGCCTCCATGAAGTGACGGTGCGCGCCCGCGACGTCGCCCATGACGAGCGCCACGGTGCCGGCCTCGTTGCGGTCGAGGGCCTCGTCCTGCGGCGTCTGCGAGAGCTGCGCCTCGTACCACGCGCGCGCCGCCGGATAGTTGCCCGACGTGAAGTCGCGCAGCGGAGCCGTGCGATCGACGGAGGCGCAGCCCGCGAGCGGCACGGCGCAGAGCGCCAGCGCCGCAGCGGTGACGGCGGAGCGGACGTGCATGTTCGGCCGTCGGCTACTGATAGATGACGCCGGCGTCGCCGACCTTCTTGAACTCGTACTGGTTCGTCCAGATGATCTGACTGCTCTCCGAGTCCACGAGGCGGAAGGACAGCACGAAGTAGTCGGCGCGGTCGCCGTCGGCGCGCTTGCTGAGGCTCGTGATGCGGCCGGTGAGGAGATACGTCGCGCCGAGCAGCGCCTTCTGCTCCGTGGGCGAGTAGACGCCCGAGCGCTTCGCGTCGCGCTCCTTCACGACCTCGTCGATGTGCTCGCGGGCGAGGAACCGCACGCGCGGCCCGCACGAGCGGACGAGCTGATCGATCATCCGGTCCGTGAGCATGCCCGTGTTGATGGGCTGGCTCGACTCGTTCTTGATCGTCGTCGGCGCGACGACCAGGTCGTTCTGCGTCGAGGCGAGGAGCGCCGGGCCGAGTTCGAGCGCCGCCTTGTCCGTGGCGGCGATGACGTCGGACGAGTCCATGCCCGTGCCGCCGATGTCGTCGTCGGCGCTCGGATTGACGCGCTTCGAAGAGAAGCCCCCGCACCCCGCCGCGGCGAAGGCGGCGAGCGTCAGCGCGAGGACGGTGGTGAGTCTCCTGGGGGTCATCTGCTGTCTCCTTTTTCGGTCGCCGTCCGCCGAAGCGGCGGCCTGCGACCTCAAGTGAACGGCTCTCTATCAACCCGCGTGCCGGGACGGCGTCTCCAGCCAGGCGGACGTGTCGTCGTCCGTGCCGGGCAGCAGGAGGGGAATCGTACCGTCCGGCGGGGCGCCGGAGCCGAAACGGAGGGTCACGGGCTCGGATGGCTCTTCGAAGGGGTCCGCACTCGTGACCGCGGCCGCGACTGCACCGAATGTGAGTCGCGCGTTGATCTCGGAGATCGGCTGCAGGTGCCGCGCATCGCCAGCGCGGTAGAGGAACGCATCGACGCCGAAGCTCCCGACGTAGCCCGCGTCGCGCAACGCGTCGCCCATCATCCGAGCGGCTTCGCCGAGCTCGAGTCCATCCTGCGCGTCCCCGCCGGGTGGCCAGGAGATCCCGGTGAAGCGCCCGGCGCGATCGACGGCGATGCCGTGGATCCCGAGGATGGAGGCCCGCGACGCTCGAACCTCGCCGCGAACGCCGAGATCCGCGATGCGGTCCATCCAGGGTTCGAACAGCAGCACGCCTTGGAGTTCGAGAAGTCGCTGTGCCTGGAACCGCTGCTTGTCCTCGAGTTCGCCGACGCCGCGGACGCGAAGACGACCCGCGGCCGAGAACGGCGCTTTGGCGACCCACGGCTCTCCGCCGTCGGCGCCCAGCATTTCCGACGCTGCTCGCTGGAGACTCGGGATGTCGTAGACGATCGTCCCGCCGCGCAAGCGCGGCTGACGACAACGCACCTTCGCCTGCCAAGCGAAGAGTCGGTGATTGACCCGCCCCGCGACCTCCGTCGGCTCGCCCCACCAGACGTCCGCCGTCTCCGGCACCGGACCGCTCTCGAGGCGCGGCGTCGGCAGCCAATCGACCCTGGCCATCCGCGCGGGATCGACCGGTCGCGGCGTCCAGAGGACGTCGTCGTCGCGCTGCGCGAAGACCCGCATCAGCGTGGCCGCGGCCGAGATCTTCCGCATCACCGGCTCCGGCAGAGCGAAGCGCGGGTCGTCCGGGCTCGGCGCCTTCTCGCCGCGGGCGCGGCGGGCGGCGGCGTCCATGCGGGCCCAGGTGACCTCGACGTCGAGGTTGCCGACGATCCTCATCGCCGCGTCGCGCCGCCCGGCGCCTCGGGCGACGTCGCTTCGAGCCGCGCGATGAAGTCGTCGTCGAGCCCCGCGAAGACGCGGCTCTCGCGGTCGAAGACGATCCCACGTGCCCGCGCGGGACCGTGCGGTGGCGCGACATTGGAGCAATAGGCCTCCCATGGGCTTTGCTCCGGCTGCTTCAGCCGGAGCAAAGCCTCCCACGCGAACCGCACGTGGTGGATCTCGTCGTCGTGGACTGCGAGGAGCGTGCGCGCCGAGTCCTCGTCGCCCGCGGCGCGCGCCGCGGTCACGTAGTCGCCGGTGAAATCCAGGTTCGCGTTCTCGAACGTCAGGCCCATCACGCACGTGAACTGCAGCGGCGTCGCGATGTCCTTCACCTTGCTCCAGAAGTGCCCGCTGACGGGAAGGTCGCCGAACCGCGCGCCGTGCGCCTCGATGCGCGCGACGTACATCGCGCAGTGGCGTTGCTCGTCGCCGAGGATGCGCAGCCATCCGCGCCGGACGCCGTCGGGTGCGTCCGGGAAGGCGAGGAGCGCCCACGCGAAGAGCTCCGCGGCCTGCAGTTCGTGGTTCGCAGCCGCGTGGAGGATCCGCACCCGCTGCGCGACGTCGTGCCATCCCGTCGCGGCCGGCACGCGGACGCTCCCGCCGACCGTGATCGCCAGCCCCGGCGGCCGAGAAAGCGTCGGTACCGTCTCCGACCCGTTTTCGTCGCTTTCTCGGAACGGCGGCGGCGGACGGAGCTTCGCGTCGAGCGTCTCGGCGCGGAGCAGCGACTCGGCGAACTCGGAGACGTTCACGACGACGAGACCTCCCGCGGGGTCAGCGGCCGCCCGTCGTCGCCGCGCGCACGTCGAGGCGCACGCAGTCGCCGCGAACGAGCGTCACGAGGTCCGCGCGGCCGATCGGACCCTTCCACCCGGCGGCGGAAGACCTCGCGAACGCCTCGACGAGCGCCGCGACGTCGGACCGCGACGCGCCGCGACGGAACGCCCGGCAGATCGTCTCGAAACGCTCGAAGTCACGCGGCCCTGCGAGCTCCAGGATCGCGCGGCGCCACGAGACCTCCGGATCGTAGGCCTCCGGGTTCCAGAGCCAGTCGAGCCGCGTCAGCCGGTTGACGGGCGTCCCGCGCTCGCCGAACACGCCGTCGCAGTACCGCGCGAGCGCAGGATCGCGGCCGGTCACGGGGCCCCAGTCGCCCTCGCGGCCGAGGTTGTCGTAGACGAGCGCCTTCGTCTCGGTGAGCCCGAACGCGCGGCGCGCGGCCGCGAGACCCGCGGCGTCAATCTTCTCGCTGATGACCTCGGGCCCCGTGAAGACGAGACCGACGTCCTCGTCGAGCCCGCCCGCCGCGCGCATCGACGCCGAGAACGCCTCGAACCGCGGGTCGTTCCACCAGTAGGTCTGCGGGAGGAGGTAGAGGCGCGCGCCGGAGTCGCGGCGGCGCAGTCCCTGCCGGACGAGCTTCAGGTAGCTGACCAGCGCGGGCGCGAAGCGGCCGTGCCGCAGCGCCGATTCCGCGGAGAGCGCGAAGACCTCGTCGTCGAACTTCACCGCGAGGATGCGCACGCCGCGGTCCTGCCACGGACGGAAGAACTCCAGCGCGCGCGCCACGCCCTCGCCGGTCGCGTCGAGCGGGACGCCCGGCGCGTAGACGGCTGCCATCTCGCGGCCGCGGACGTCGGCGTCGTCGCGGGCGCCCCACGCGAAGTTCGCGCGGTAGCGCGTCTCCCACGCCTGCGGACGCTTGTTGCCGCGCAGCGGGAAGACCGGTGCGTCGAGGACGCGGCACACGCGGATGAACTTCCCCTCCGGGCCGTCCCACGTGAGTTGCGCGAGCGCCTGGTCCGCCCAGCGCAGACCCGCGTCGTCGCGCGCGGCCTTGAGCACGACCGCGTGCCCCGCCTCGCCCGTCACCGCGAGCAGGTATCCCTCCGGAGGCAGTTCCTTCCAGCCGAGGTCGAGTCCCGCCGCGCGCAGGCGCGCGTCGAAGTCCGCGGCGGAGTCATCGACGACGACGGCGCCCTTTGCCGGAAGCAGCACGTCGCCGTACTCGGCGCGGCGCGGCGTCGGGTACACGGTCAGCGTGAGCGGACGGATCGATTCGGCGACCGGCAGTTCGGCGAACTCGAGCGATCCCGGGACGTCCGTCGAGCCCGGAAACGCGTGACGGGACGATGCGCACGCCGCCGCGGCGAGCACGGCCACGAGCGTCGCGAGGTGTCGCAGAGCGTTCATCGGAGCGGCATGTTACCCGCCGCGCGGAGCGCCCGCGTGGACGGGGTCACGGCTTGCGGACGAGACGGACGACGACGTCGAGGTCGCCGGTCTCGACGTCGGCGGTGCCCTCCCAGCGCTCGCGCGTCCGCGCGGTCCCGTAGAAGCGCACGTGCCAGGTGCCGGGTGGGAGGCCGCGCGCGTGGAACCGGCTGGGTTCGAGATCGACGCGGAACCCGTCGCGCTCCGCAATCCCGTTCACTTCGCCGACGAAGCCGTCCGGGACCTCGACGCGTCCCGCGATCGTCCCGCCGTCGCGCAGCGTGAGTTCGACGTCACGGTCGCCGGGGACGACGCCGTCGGCCGCCGCCCAGCGGTGCTCGCACGTCGGCCCGAGTCGCAGGCGCAGGACGGCGCCCTCCGGCAGGTTCGGGACGAGCGCGACGCCGTCGGGCCCGAAGCGCCCGTAGCGTTCCGAACCGTCGGCGAGGAAAGCCCGCACCGGGCCCTCGATCTCGCTGCGACGAGCGTTCGGGACGCGCACGCGGACGGAGCTTCCGACGTCGAGGACGAGCGACAGGTCCGCGGCCCCGGCGACGGCCTGGCCGATCTCGACGGCATCCTCCTCGGGCAGAGCGGCGAGCACCCGCACGCGCGTCGCGGGAGGAAGGCGCCCCACCACGAAACGCCCCGCCGCATCGGTCCGCACCGGCCGTGCGGGCCGGACGCCCTCGCCCGTGCAGTGGACCGAGAGCCCGCCGAGCGGGCGTCCGCGCGCGTCGCGGATCGTCCCCGAGACCGATGCGGCGGCGGCGAGTCGGAACGTGGCGTCCTCGGGTGTCCACTTCGGCAGCACGAGCGGGAAGAGGTCGAGGCGCGTCTCGGGCGCGGAGATGGAGAGTCCGCCGGTCGCGCCGGGCGGCACGTCGGGGGCGACGATCGTCCCGCTGGCGCCGGTGGTGAGGTCGTGCGTCACGGAGCTCAGATTGACGATGACCCGCGCGCCCGCGAGAGGGGCGCCGTCGGCGTCGAGGACGACGATCCGCACGGGCGTGACCGGATCGACGACGATCG
>JANNHP010000083.1:0-13788 GCA_031404455.1 Planctomycetia bacterium
GCGCGCGAGGACGAAGTCGTCGAGCTCGCTGTTCTTCACGACGACGCGGCCGAGGATGGCGTCGTCCATCACGATCTCGCCGCCCTCAGGGAGCTTCGCGCGGATGACGAAGGGCGTCCCGGCGGCGGGGAGCGTCGCGAGATCGCGGCACGTGCGCTCGTAGCGGAACGGGCGCTTCTCCGCTTCGGCGACGGCACGCCGCGCGTCGAGGTGCTCCTTCGTGCACCAGCACTGGTACGCGCCGCCCTTCGCGACGAGTTCCGCGAGCTTCGCGCGGTAGAGGTCCATCCGCTCGCTCTGGAAGAACGGCCCCTCGTCGGGCGCCATGCCGACCCAGGCCATGCCGTCGAGGATGGCGCGCGTGGACGACTCGGTCGAACGCGCGGCGTCGGTGTCCTCGACGCGCAGGATGAACACGCCTCCGTGACGGCGCGCGTAGAGCCACGAGTAGAGCGCGGTACGCACGCCGCCGACGTGGAGGTCGCCGGTCGGGGAGGGCGCGAAGCGGGTGCGGACGGTCATGGGCGGGAGGTTAGCCGGAGACCGTCGAGACTCCGCGTCGAGGACGGGGCGCGTTGTCAACGGCCAGCCGGGTGCTACGATCCCGCGCATGACGACGTCGGCGAAGCGCGTGCTGAAGGACGCGATGCAACTCACCGAAGAGGAGCGCGCGGAGATCGCGACGCGCCTGATCGGGAGCCTCGATGCTGCGTCGATCGAAGACGCCGACCAGGTTCAGGCGAGCTGGGCGGCCGAGATCGAACGCCGATGCGCCGCCCTCGACGCCGGGACGACTGGCACGACGAGCTGGAAAGCAGCGCGCCGTCGGATCGAGACGGCGATCCGGCGCAAGTGACGCTGCGCATCCGCGTCGAGGATGCGGCGCGCGAGGAACTGCAGGCCGCCGCGGCGTGGTACGAGGGCAAGCGCCCCGGGCTCGGCTGTGAGTTGCTCGACGAAGTCGAGCGCACGCTGGAACTCGTTCGGCGTCACCCGCGCGCCGGGACGCCGGTGCTGCGCGTGCGCGCGGAACGGGGCACGCGCCGGGTCCCACTCGATCGGTTTCCCCACTCCGTCGTGTATCGCGAGCGTCCGACGGAGATCCAGGTCGTGGCGTTCGCTCACCACAGTCGGCGGCCGGGGTACTGGCTCCCTCGATGACCTGAGAACCGGGGCGTTGCGGGGAGGAGATCGTCGGTCGGCGAAGGCGCGAAGCGGGTGCGGACGGTCATGGGCGGGAGGTTAGCCCGCATCGCTCACCAGGGTTCGCGGGAGAACGGATCGAACTGCACGCGGGAGCAGCATCGTACGCCGATCCGCGAGCAGAGATCCGGAGGACAGAGTGTCCTGGCTGAGGATTTCGGGTCGATGGCAAGGCGAGGCCCGAAGCGCCGACCTTGGCAGGTCTTCGCAAGGGACTCAACGGGCGTCGCGAGACCGTCGCCCCGGACGGTCTCGTACGGCCCGCCGCCATGATCGATCCGAAAGACCGGCCAGGCGCGAAGCTTGGTGAGCGATGCGGGTTAGCGGCGCAGGGAGGGGTTGATGAGGAACCGAGGGACCGGCTTGGCGTGCTTGACTGGATGTCTGTTCTGACATACTCTCCTGCGGTGAGTCACGACGACAAGCCGCTCGTCTGGCTCAATGGTGAGATCAAGACTCCGCCGTTCTCACCGCAGGCGCGGATCGAGGCCGGCTTCCTGCTCCGGAGACTGCAGCGCGGCGAGCGCCTCGGCATGCCTCACTCGCGGCCGATGCCGAGCATCGGGCGGCGTTGTCGTGAACTGAGGGTCGTGGACGCCGCGGCAGCATGGCGGATCGTCGACCGGATCGACGACGACGCGATCCTCGTGGTGGACGTGTTCTCGAAGAAGACGACGAAGACACCGCTCACGGTCATCGCTGCGTGCGACCGGCGGCTGAAGGAGTACGACCATGCGTGAGGACAAGAAGAAGCGACTGGAAGCCAAGGGCTGGAGAGTCGGCAGTACGGCCGAGTTCCTCGGGCTCACACCCGAGGAGGAGGCGTACATCGAGATCCGCCTGCGACTCGCCGAGGGGCTCAGGAAGCGGCGCCTCAAGAAGCGCGTCACCCAGGTGGAACTCGCCAAGTCGGTCGAGTCGAGTCAGTCGCGGGTTGCGAAGATGGAGTCGGGCGATCCGAGCGTCTCGATCGACCTGCTCGTGCGGACGCTGCTCGCGCTTGGCGCGTCGAAGCGTGACGTCGCGGATCTCATCTCCGGGTCGTCGTCGCGCGCGGCGTAGCGGGCCGCGGTGACCGGCTCAGCACGTCGAGCGGGAAGCGCAGACGCACGCGGTGCGGCGAGCACTGGCTCGACGTCATGAGCGCAGCGGAGGAGCGCCGCGTCGAGCGGCGCCGTCCGCGAAGCTCAGAACGGGATCTCATCCCCCGCCGCGACCGCCCCCGGCCCGTGCGTCTTCTCCCACTCGTCGCCCTTCGGGCAGAGCGTCTTGTACTCGCACCAGCCGCACAGCACGTTCGGCGTCGGCTCGAAGGTCTCGTCGCCGAGGATCGTGCGGCAGAGGGCGAGGATCTCGGCTTCCTTGATCGCGAGGAGGTCGTCGGTCGGCTCGTAGCCGAGCGTCAGCTCGTGGTCGAGGAAGAGGTACTCGCAGCGCGCGACCTTGCCGCGGAACTTCTTCGTGACGAGCACTGCGTACGCGGCGAGTTGAAGATCGTCCTTCGCGAGCGACTCGGGCGACTGCTTGTACGGCGGCTTCCCGGTCTTGTAGTCGAGGACGACGAGGCGCCCGTCGGGCAGACGGTCGATGCGGTCGATCTTCCCGCCGAGCGTCACGTCGGGTGCCAGCATCACGTCGTGGAACTGCTCGGCCGTGAGCGGCACGGCCTTCACGTCGGCCGTCTGGAAGAAGCGGAAGAGGATGTTCAGCCCCTTCTCGCCCCACGCCTTCTCGCTCTCGCGGTCCTTCCCGAACGCCTGCTCGCGCGCCTCGGTCTGCTTGTAGAGGTTGCGCGAGAAGATGCCGCGCCCCGCCCACGCCTCGCGCAGCAGTCCGCAGAGGCGCTCGTACGAGCGTTCGGCCATCGGCGTCTTCGAGATGTCGAAGAACATCTGCAGCGCATCGTGGACCGCGTTGCCTAGGTGCATCGCGGGCGACGCCTTGGCGTACTTGGCGCGGATGTCCTTGTCGCGCGAGTAGAAGTACTTCCGCGGACACTGCTGGTACGTCTGGAGCTGAGTCGGGAAGAACTTGGCCATCGCGCCGATGCTAACGCCCGGACGGACCCTCAGTTCATTGCCGAGTCGGCGCGGCGGACGGCTCTTGCGACGCGGAAGCCGAAGACGCCGAGGATCGAGAACACGGCGCCGAGCGACAGGTAGATGGCGTTGTTGAAGCCCGACGCGGCGTCGCCGCCGACGGACGCACCCTGCGCACCGCCGGGGTTCTGCGCCGCGACCGCTTCCTTGCAGTTCGGGCAGGCGAGGACATCGCCCGCGAGCAGTGCCACGATCGCGAGGACTGCGAGAACCGGGAGCGCGCGGCGGATCGACATGGCCGGGAGGTTACGCGGCCCCGGCCGACGGCCACAAGTGATACGCCATCACGTAGACCGCGATCCCGGTCACGGAGACGTAGATCCAGCACGGGAGCGTGAAGCGCGCGAGGACGCGGTGCCGCGCGACCTCGCCCTTCCATCCGAGCCAGGCGACGCGCGGCGCAAGCACGGCGACCGCCGTCGCGAGCGGCGTGTGCGTCCAGAGCACGATCATGTACAGCGTGCGCGCCGCGCCCTGCGCGCTGCTCCGATGCTGCCCGTGGAGCGCGTGGTGGACGACGTACGTCACGAGGAACACCACCGACACCGCGAGCGCCGAGACCATCGCGCGCTTGTGGCCGTCGACGTCCTTCCTCTTGATCCGCCGCCAGCCCACGAGGAGCAGCACGAGCGTGACGAGGTTGAGGAACGAGCTCACCGCGGGAAGGACGTCGAACTCCACGCGGCTACCGGGCCGGCTCGCGGCGGAGCACGTCGAGGTCGGCTGCGAGGAGCTTCATCCAGTCCTCGTCGGTGAGCGGATCGTAGTAGGCGCGCACGCGGCCCTCGCGGTCGAGCAGCGCGAACTTCTGGCTGTGGATGACGAGGTCTTCGCGCGACTTCACGAGCTTCAACTGGTCGTAGGCGATCTCGCGGATCACCGGCATCTCGGCGCGCAGGAAGAGCCAGCGTTCCTTGTCGGCGCCGTAGCGGTCGGCGTACTCGGCGAGCACCTTCGTCGTGTCGCGCTCGGGATCGACGGAGAAGGTCACGAGCGTCACGTCGGCCGCGGACTTCAGCGACTCCTCCAGGCGTCCCATCGCCACGGTCATCATCGGGCAGGGCCCGCCGCAGTTCGTGAAGACGAAGTCGACGACGGCGAACTTCCCGCGAAGCTCCGACGTCTTCATCTCGCGCCCCGAGCGCTCGACGCACGGCAGGTCGCCGAGGACGCCCGCAGGCGCGGGCAGGAGTCCGCTCGTCCGCTGCTGTGCGGTGCCCGCCGCCTCGGCCGGCTCCGCGGGCTCCTCGTGCGACGTCCCCGGCGCGGGCGGCATCGAAATCACGGAGGCCGGGCGCGAGAGCGCCGCGAGCGTCACCACGCCGCCGAGCGCCGTCGCGACCACGATCCAGACCACCAGTTCGGACTTCGTCATGCTCATGGGAGATCGCCCTGCGTGCGCCGGCCGACGAGGAACAAGGCTACGCAGAACGCCGCGGCGGCGAACCCCATTGTGACCGTGAGGCAGAGCAGGACGGACGGCGTGTCCGCCGCGGTCGGCGCGCCTTGGTAGAGCGCGTGGCGGACGAGCGCGACGCCGTACGTCAGCGGGTTCGCGCGCATCACCGCACCGAGCCATGCCGGTCCGCCGGTGAGCGGGAAGAAGGCACCCGAGAGGAGCCACATCGGCATGAGGAAGAGCATCATCACTGCGTGGAAGCCCTGCGTGGAGCTCATGGGCCACGCCACCACGACGCCGAGCGACGTCAGCGCGAACGCGGAGAGCGCGAGCGCCGCGATCGTGGCGGCGACGCTCGCGACGGAGAGGTCGATCCCCGCGAAGGGAGCGAGCGCGAGGAACACACCGGCCTGCAGCAGAGCGAGCGACGAGCCGCCTGCGACCTTCCCCAGCGTGATGCCCGCGCGGCTGACGGGCGCCACGAGCACGGACTGCAGGAAGCCCTCGCGCCGGTCCTCGATGATCGAGATCGTCGAGAAGATCGCGGTGAAGAGCACGACGAGCACGACCGTGCCCGGGAAGAAGTACTCGAGGAAGTCGGTGTCCGCGGTCCCGCCCGTCCGGAAGCTGCCCGAGAACCCCGCGCCGAAGAGCGCCCAGAAGAGTGCCGGCTGCACGATCGCCGCGAACACGCGGTTCCTCTGACGGAGGAACCGCACCATCTCGCGACGCCAGAGCGTCATCGCCGGGAGAAGCGTGCGCGTCACTGAAAGCTCCGGCCGGTCTTGCGCAGGAAGACGTCCTCGAGCGTCGGACGCCCGACGGTCACCGAGGCGACGTCGGCCGCGAACTCGCGCAGCGACTCGGAGACGATCGCGCCGCCGTCCTTCGACTCCACGCGCACCGAGCCGCCGACCGACTTCGCCTCCAGGCGGAACTTCGCCTCAACTGCGGCGCGGAGGTCCGAGAGGCGCGACGCCGACTTCGGCACGATCGTCACGACGTCGCCGCCGACCGACGCCCGCAGTTCCTCGGGCGTTCCGAGCGCAACGAGCTTGCCCTCGTCGAGGATGCCGACGCGGTCGCAGCGCTCGGCCTCCTCCATCAGGTGCGTCGTGACGAGACTCGTGACGCCGCGCCGGTCGCGAAGGTGCGCGAGGTGGTCCCAGAGATCGCGGCGCGCGCCCGGGTCGAGTCCGGTCGAGGGCTCGTCGAGGAAGAGGAGCTTCGGGTCGTGGAGGAGGCCCTTCGCGAGCTCCGCGCGGCGTCGCAGTCCGCCCGAGAGCGACTCGGCCATCTCGCCCGCGCGGTCGGTGATGCCGACGAGCTCGAGGTTCGTCGCGATGCGCGCGGCGAGATCGGCGCCGCGAAGGCCGTAGAGGTGTCCCTGGTGGACGAGGTTCTCGCGGACGGTCAGCTTCTTGTCGAGCGACGCGGACTGGAAGACGACGCCGATCGACTCGCGCACGCGCGCCGACTCCGTGGGCAGCGTGTGGCCGAGCACGCGCACGGTTCCCGACGTCGGCGGGAGCGTCGTCGTCAGCACGCGGAAGAGCGTCGTCTTCCCGCCGCCGTTCGGGCCGAGGAGTCCGAAGAGCTCGCCCTCGCGGACCGTGAGCGTCACCCCGTCGAGGGCGACGCGCGTGCCGTAGGAGAGGCGCAGGTCGATGAGCTCGACCGGCGGCGTTGTCAGCACGGAGGACGATCTTCTCGGTAGGGGCGGACCCCCGTGTCCGGCCGGCGTCGATCGAGGCATGGGGCCCGATCCAAGTTCCACCAGGGCGGACACGGGGGTCCGCCCCTACCGAGGACGCACCCGGCACTCATCGGCTACACCCGATCCAGCGCGAACGCGGTGAGCACCACCGGCAGGTGGATGATCGACACGCGCAAGAGTCGCCGCGCGGAGTCGTCGGTGCGGGCGAGAGCGAACGCCGCGCCGGCGCCGAGAAGGACGACGCCCGCGCCGAGCGCCACGAAGAGGTACGTGCGCTCCGCGAGTCCGAACGGCACCGCCGCGAGCGAGACGACCACCGTCAGCAGGCTCTGCACGACGACCTGCCGCGCGGTCTGGGCCTCGCCGCCCGGCTCGCCCGGCAGCATCACGTAGCCCGCGCGCGCGTAGTCGTCGCGGTAGATCCACGCGATCGAGAGGAAGTGCGGGAGCTGCCACGCGACCATGAGCGAGAAGAGGAACACCGCCTCGACGGAGATCCTGCCGCTCGCCGCGGTCGCTCCCATCACCGGCGGGATCGCGCCGCAGATCGTCCCCGCGATCGTGTTGAGCGACGTGCGGGTCTTCAGCGGCGTGTACACGCCGACGTACCAGAGGAGGCAGACCGCCGCGAGCACCACGGTGAGAGCGTTCGTCGCGAGTGCCAGCGCCACGAGCCCCGTGACCGCCATCGCGATCCCGATGACGAGCCCGTCGCGCGGGGCGATGCGCCCGGAGGGAAGCGGCCGGTCGGCTGTGCGGAGCATGAGCGCGTCGCGGCGGCGTTCGATGTGCTGGTTCAGAGCCGACGACCCGCCCGCGACGAGCGCCGAGCCGAGCACTGTGCTCGCGAACACGCGCGGATCACCCGCGCGCCCGGCGACCGCGGCCCATCCGGCGGCGACCGCGAAGACGGTCAGCGCGTTGAGCCGCGGCTTCGTCAGCGCAACGACGTCGGCGAGGCGGCGACCCACGCCGGGCGCGGCCGCGGGCGCTCCCGTGGTCGTCACGAGGTGCCCCCCGCCGCCGCGCGCTCGGCCTCGGCGACGCGTTCGTCCGTCGGCAGGCCGAACACGTTGATCGCACACATCAGCACGGACAGCGTCGTGCCGAGCATGGCGGCGCCGGTCGCGAGGTGCAGGTTGATGAGCACGATCTGGGCCCAGTCGCGGCTCTCGGGCGCGACGCCGCTCACCGCGACGAAGTACGTCACGATCCCGAGTGCGATCTGCACCGCGGCGAGCACGCCGAGGAGCGCCGCCGGACGGCGGATCTCGCGCGCGTCCTCGGGCACGTCCCACCCGCCGACGAGCACGATCTTCGCGACGACGACGAGCGCGGGCAGCGCGAAGAGCGCGTGGACCTCGCGCGGGAGGACGTCGTGACGGCCGAACGCGCCGAGCACCGCCTGCACGAAGAGGAGCATGACCCCGAGGATGCCCATGCGCATCAGCGACATCGCGGAGGTATCGAGGTCGCGCCGGCGCGTGGCGCGCCACGACCGCGACAGCAGCGTCATCAGCGCCACCGCGACGCAGAAGAACGCCTCGGCCACGGCCGCGTGGACGATCTTGATCCACGCGGGATTCTCGGCCACGCCCTTCGAGACGAGCAGCACCCGGACGCCGCCGAGCGCCGCCTGCGCGAAGACGAGCGCGACGCCGATCCACGCGAGCTTGCGCACCGCCGCGCGTTCGTCGCGCCTTGCGAGCCACGCGACGGCGATCGCCGCGATCGCGACCATCGGCACCGCGTACCGGTGCGTCAGCTCGATGATCGCGGGCAGCGTGGGATCCTTCGGCCAGAAGGGCTCCGGCCACGTCGGGACGGCGTCGCCCGAGCGCGTCGTCGTGACGTTCGCGCCGGCGAAGAGCAGCGCCAGCGTGGCGCCGACGAGGAAACGCGACCACCCGGCGAGAGCGCTCTGCGGAGGGACGGAGGGTGCGTCGTTCATACGGCCTGCGTCACGGCCCGTTCGGACCGAGGAGGATCAGTGCGCGGCCTTCGCCGGCTCGGACGCTGTCGCGCCGAGGTCCTTGTCCTGCGGCAGCCAGTCCTCGTCCACCTCGGGCGAGGCGTACTCGTAGGGACCGCGGTAGACCTGCGGGACGCGGCCGGGGAAGTTGTTGTGGATCGTCGGCGTGGGCGCCGCACACCACTCGAGCGTGTTCGCGTTCCACGGGTTCTGCTCGGCCTTCTTCCCCTTGAAGATGCTCCAGAGGAGATTGCCCATGAAGAGCAGTTGCGTGACGCCGAGGACGATCGCGGAGATCGTCATGAACCGGTTCGCGCCGAGCATCGAGTCGATGTACGGATACTTCGAGTACGGGTCGCCGACGCGCCGCTGCATGCCGCCGAGTCCGACGACGTGCATCACGAAGAACGTGCAGTTGAAACTGATCAGCGTGAGCCAGAAGTGCACGTGGCCGAGCGTGGAGTTCATGTGGCGGCCGAACATCTTCGGGAACCAGTAGTAGATGCCCGCGAAGGCGCCCATGAGGCTGCCGCCGAAGAGCACGTAGTGGATGTGCGCGACGATGAAGTAGGTGTCGTGGATGTGCAGGTCGACCGGCGTCGCGGCCATGAAGATCCCGGAGAGGCCGCCGATCACGAACATGCTGACGAACGAGATCGCGAAGCACATCGGCACCGTGAACTGGATCTGCGCGCGCCAGAGGGTGGCCATCCAGTTGAACGTCTTGATGGCGGAGGGCAGCGCGATCATCATCGTCGAGAGCATGAAGGTCATGCCCAGGTACGGGTTCATACCGCTCTGGAACATGTGGTGGCCCCACACGATGAACCCGAGTCCCGCGATCGCGGCGATCGAGTACACCATCGGCCGGTAGCCGAACAGGGGCTTTCGCGCGAACGTGGAGAGGATGTCGGACACCACTCCCATCGTCGGCAGGATCATGATGTAGACGGCGGGGTGCGAATAGAACCAGAAGAGGTGCTGGTAGAGGATGACGTGGCCGCCGCCGGACGCGTGGTCGCCGTAGTTGTTGGCGGCGTCGAGTCCGAACGACTGGCCCATCGGCAGGAAGAACGACGAGCCCCACACGCGGTCCATGAAGAGCATGATCTGCGCCGAGCCGAGGACCGGCGTGGCGAGCAGACCGAGGATCGACGTGATGAAGATCGCCCACACCGTCATGGGCATCCTGAAGAACTTCATGCCCGGCGCGCGCATCGTGACGATCGTCGTGATGTAGTTGATCGCGCCCATGATCGAACTCGCGCCGACGAAGAAGACGCCCGACGACCAGAGCGTCTGTCCCGCGCCCGGCCCGTTGCCGCCGAACCACGAGAGCGGCGGGTACGCGGTCCACCCCGACGACGCGGCGCCGCCTTCCACGAAGAACGACGCGCCGAGCAGGATGTACGCGGGCCACATGAACCAGTACGACAGCGCGTTCAGGAACGGGAACGCCATGTCGCGCGCGCCGATCATCAGCGGGATGCAGAAGTTCCCGAATGCGCCGACGAGCAGCGGGATGATGACGAAGAAGATCATCACCGAGGCGTGCATCGTGAACGCCATGTTGTAGGCGTTGCCGTTGACCTTGCCCGCGGTGCCGTACCACGCGTCGAGGAGTCCGCCGACGATCGGGACCGGCTGGTCCGGGTAGCCGAGCTGCCAGCGGACGACCAGCGCAAGTCCGCCGCCGACGAAGAGCCAGAGCAGCGACGTGATGAGGAACTGGCGGGCGATCATCTTGTGGTCCGTGGACCACACGTACTTGAAGAAGAAGTTCGGCTCGTGGTGCGCGTGAGCCGCGTCGTGCGACTCGGCGTGCGCGTGCGCTCCTGCGCTCATGTCAGATGTCCTCCGACGACGACTCGTCCACGGCAGGCTTCTCGTCCTCGCCGAACGGCTCGCGAGAGAGCTTGGCCGGGTGCATCTTGATCCGGCCCTCGTCGTACTGCTTCTCCTGCCAGTCCCAGCGGACCCACACGGTGTCGGGCGCGCCCATGGCGTTGTCCTTGTTCCACACCGTCCAGCCCGGGAGTCCCGCGACCGACTTCGGGTCCTTCAGCCACTTCGCGTACTCCTCGTCGGTGACGACGTAGAGCTGCGCACCCATGATCGTGTGGCTGATGCCGCAGAGCTCGGCGCAGACGACGTCCCAGTACGGGACCTTCTTCGGCACCCACTTCTCCACTCCCGACTTGAGCGCCTCGGCGTCGCGGCCGATCACCGGCTGGCGCTCCGACGAGAGGACCGTCGGCTTGAACCAGAACGGGATCGTCAGTCCGGGGACGGCGTCCTGCTTGAAGCGAAAGTTCGGCAGATAGAAGCTGTGGATCACGTCCATCGAGCGCATCGTGACGTTGACGGGGTGGTTCACCGGGACGACGAACGCCGACACGGTGAGACGGTCGTCTCCCGTGCCGAACTTCCCGTCGGGCCCGGCGTAGCGGCCGTTCCACTCGAACTGCTTCGCGAAGACCTGGATCTCGGTCGCGCCCGCGTTGTCCGCCGGGACGGGCTTCTTGAGATCGACCCAGAGCTGCATCTGGTAGAGCGCGAGGAAGACGAGGATCAGCGCAGGCGTCACCGTCCACACGAGCTCCACAGCGTGGTTGCCGTGCGTGTACTTCGCCTTCTGGCCCGGCCGCGCCCGGTACTTCACGAGGAAGAGGACGAGCAGCGCCTGCACCACGACGAACGTGACGCCCGTGATCCAGAGGATCAGGTAGGTCAGATCGTCGATCGTGCCGGCCTCCACCGACGCCGCCTCCGGCATGAGGCGCCACGGGTCGCCCGCGCGGGCGACCGCCGCGAGTCCCGCCACGGCCGAGGCCGCGACGAGCGAGTGGAGCGCGCGCTTTGTGGTCATGGAACTCACGCGATCGGCCTCCCACACGATTCAGCATCACCCGACGTCGCCCCGCGCGGGACTGAGCGTCCTCTGCGGGCCGCGGTCCGGTCACGTGTCCCGGAGCGCGGCCCTCGCGATCGTGGCCGCTACTTGAGTGTGACTTCCTTCGTCGCGGCCTCGCCGTCCTTCAGCTCGACCTCGACGTCCATCTCGACGCCGTCCTTCTTGTCCGCCGTCATGCCCTCGTGCCAGACCTTGAACTTGTACTTGCCGGCGGGGAGTCCGGAGATCGACACGGTGCCCGCGGCGTCGGTCGTGCCGAAGAACGGGTGATCGAGCACGAACGCGACGGCGCCCATCCACGAGTGGATGTCGCAGACGAACGGGATCGCGCGCTCCTTCTGCGCGAAGGAGAACTCGTTCTGACCCGCCGCCGACTGGGCGACGTTGAAGGGCTTGTTCGTCTTCGGGTGCGAGTGGACGTTGTGCGTCGTCCCGTCGCTGTTCTTGACGGTGAAAGTCTGTCCCGCGCGCAGTCCGAAGACGTGCGGCACGTACATGCAGCCCTTCTGGTCGAGGACGAACGCCTTCGGCTCGGGGAAGCCCGTCATGCCCTTGTGGGGGCCGTCGAGCGCCCAGACGAACGTGTGGGGAAGAGACCCGTCGTCGCCCATCACGAAGCGCTCGTCGGCGACCGCGCCCGGGTGCGCGTCGGTGCAGAACTTGTCACCGGAGATCGCCTTGTCGACCGGCGGGACCTTCGCGCCGCCCCACTTGACGGTGAATTTCACGGACGCGGTCGACTTCGCAGCGTCGTACGCCGCGCCGCCGGCCGCGGGAGCCACCGCGGGCTTCTTGGCGTCGCCGCCTGCGCCCGCCGCTGGCTTCGCGCCGCCCTTGTCGTCGCCGCCGCAGCCTGCGACGGCCGCGAGCGCCAGCGTGAGGAGCACACCCTTCAGGTTCCGGTTCATCGCTTCACTACCTCCTGCAACTTGGCCACGGACCCACGCTCCGGGAGGCTGCCGCGTGTTCACCGCGGGACTGCGCCCTCCGGACGTCGGAGAAACGAAGATGATCGGGCCTGCGGGGTGCGAGGTCCAATAAGTCCTCCTCGAAGCGACCTCGGTCATCGCAGGTCGAAGTCGAGGTCGCGCAGGTCGCCCGCGCGAAGCGAGATCCTGGTCTCGCCCTCGATCGACCTGCGGTCCGCCGTGAACGATTCGTGCCACACTTGGAACCGGTACTCGCCCGGCGGTAGTCCGCGAATCTCGAAGCGCCCGGCGGCGTCGGTCGTCGCGAAGAAGGGGTGGTCGAGGACGAAGACGAACGCCTGCATCCAGGCGTACACGTCGTCCTGAATCACCACCGGCTTCGCCTGTGCGGCGAACGACGTCGTGAACGGCAGGGCGCTGATCGTCGCGCCGACGGCGGACGGACCCTGCGGCACCACGTGCGGCGCGTACGTCCGGACGTCCGTCGCCGAGATCCGGAGCGACTGCGTCGCACCGAGCCCGAAGACGTGCGGGCGGTACACGGCCGCGACGACGCGAAGTTCGAACGGCTCCGCCGGGACCGGCCACTCCCGCTCTCGGTGCGGCCCTTGGTCGGCCCAGACGAAGGCATGCGGCATCCCGCCGTCCGCGGCGAGCTCGGACCGCTCGTTCGGGGGGAACTCGCTTCCCCACGCGCGGACGAGCTCCTCGTCGGAGACGGGGATCGGGCAGACGATCGTGCCGGGCGGCCCCGGACGCGCCCCGCTCCATCGCACCACGCCACGGACCGTCGTGGAAGCGGGCTCCGGCGCCGACGTCGTCGTCTCCCCGCCGCAGCCGCTCGCGGCGAGGACGACCGCGACCGCCGTCCGCCTCATCACGCCGGAGAGCCTACTTCCCCCGCGCCCGGATCGCTTCGACCGCCCGTTGCGCGGCGGCCTTGACCTCCGGGCCGAACTCCGACCGCGGTGCGGCGGCGAGGTTCAGGAGTTCCACGTCCTCCGCGGTGCCGACGATCGCGAGCGCCGCCGCGGCGTTCAGCGCGTGACGTCCGTCGGGCCCTAGCACGACGACGCCATCGCCGGGCGACACGCGCGCGCCGTCCGCGACGAGACGCTTCAGCACGCGTCCTGGGACGGGAGCGATGACGTCGGACTCCGAGCCGTCGTCCCACCGGAGCCGGGCGACCGGCGCCTGCTCGCGGATGGGCATCTCGACGGCGACGATCGCCGAGACGACGCCCGAGTCGGCCGCGGTCACCGTGAAGGAGTCGAGCATCGACCGAAGCACCGGCCGCGACTCCGCGCGGCCCGACTTGGCGAGCGAGCACGCGGCGTTGCGGCGGACGAGGACCGAGTCGTCGCTCGCGACCAACTCGGTGAGACGCGCCACGAACTCCTCGCGCCCGGCGTCGAACTGCATCGCCCACGCGGCCGCGACGCGGACGGGGTCCTCCGTGCGCTTCGACGTCTCGACGAGGAGCCGCGCCCAGCGGTCGCGGCCGACGTCGTTCTCGGCCAGCCGTCGCGTGATCTCCTCGATCCCGTGCTGCGCC